>NZ_JBNRIJ010000006.1:149481-163907 GCF_053557675.1 Pseudomonas sp. XP1
CACGAAGGCAAGTTCCTCTTCGTCGAAGAATTCAAAGCCAACAAGCACGTCTTCAACCAGCCCGCCGGCCACCTCGAACCCAACGAGACCCTGCCCCAGGCCGCCCTGCGCGAAACCCTCGAAGAAACCGCCTGGGAAGTCGAGCTCACCGGCGTGGTCGGCATCTACCTGTACACCGCCCCAAGCAACGGCGTGACCTACCAGCGCATCTGCTTCGCAGCCCGTCCCGTGCGCCATCACGCCGACCTGGCGCTGGACAGCGACATCGTCCGCGCCGTGTGGCTGACCCGCGACGAACTGCTGGCCGACCCCGCCCGCTGGCGCAGCGAGCTGGTGCCACGCTGCCTGGACGACTACCTCAAAGGCCCCTTGCACAGCCTCGACCTGCTGCGCGACTGACGCGCCGGCGCAGGTTTGATAGAATCGGCGTTTTTCCCCCTTGATACACACCGGTAACCATGACCAGCCCAGCACTCAAAGACCCCGCCAAGACCCGCGTCATCGTCGGCATGTCCGGCGGCGTGGACTCTTCCGTCTCCGCCCTTCTGCTCATGGAGCAGGGCTACCAGGTGGAAGGGCTGTTCATGAAGAACTGGGAAGAAGACGACGGCACCGAATACTGCACCGCCCGTGAAGACCTGGCCGACGCCCAGGCCGTGTGCGACCGCATCGGCATCAAGCTGCACACCGCCAACTTCGCCGCCGAATACTGGGACAATGTGTTCGAGCACTTCCTCGAAGAGTACAAGGCCGGCCGCACGCCCAACCCGGACATCCTCTGCAACCGCGAAATCAAGTTCAAGGCGTTCCTCGACTACGCCCTGTCGCTGGGTGCCGACCTGATCGCCACCGGCCACTACGTGCGTCGCCGCGACACCGGCGAGCTCACCGAACTGCTCAAGGGCCTGGACCCGAACAAGGACCAGAGCTACTTCCTGCACGCCGTCGGTGGCAAGGAAATCGCCCGCACCCTGTTCCCGGTCGGCGAGCTGGAAAAGCCCGAAGTACGCGCCATTGCCGAAAAGCACGGGCTGGCCACCGCAAAGAAGAAGGACTCCACCGGCATCTGCTTCATCGGCGAGCGCCGCTTCAGCGACTTCCTCAAGCAATACCTGCCGGCCCAGCCGGGCAACATCGAAACAACCGACGGTGAAGTTATCGGCCGCCACCACGGCCTGATGTACCACACCATCGGCCAGCGCCAGGGCCTGGGCATTGGCGGCCTGAAGGACGCCGGCGACGAGCCGTGGTACGTGCTGCACAAGGACCTGACCCGCAACGTGCTGGTGGTCGGCCAGGGCAATGAACATCCATGGTTGTTCTCCCGTGCCCTGCTCGCTTCGGAAATCTTCTGGGTCAACCCGGTCGACCTCAGCAGCCCGCGCCAGCTCACCGCCAAGGTGCGCTACCGCCAGAGCGACCAGCAGTGCACCCTGGAACTGACCGATAGCGGTTACCGCGCAGTGTTCGACGAACCGCAACGTGCCGTTACCCCGGGCCAGTCGGTGGTGTTCTATGACGGCGAAGTGTGCCTGGGCGGCGGCGTGATCGAAGCCGCCGAGCCTTGGAGCCCGCGCGCATGAGCAACCTGCAGGAGCAGCTGATTGCGTTGGGCGGTGTGTTCCAGGCCGCCGTACTGGTCGACCGCATCGCCCGCACCGGCCAGGCCAGCGAGGCCAACATCGGCTGCATGCTGGGCAGCCTGCTGGTGCGCGACCCCAAGGACACCCTGGAAGTGTTCGGCGGTGACGACCTGAATTTGCGCGACGGCTACCGCGCGCTGGTCGGCGCACTGGAGCGCGACCCCAGCAGCCTGCAGCGCGAGCCGCTGCGTTACGCCCTGTCGATGCTGGGCCTGGAGCGCCAGCTGAACAAGCGCGGCGACCTGCTCGACACCATCGGCAACCGCCTGCCGCAAATCCAGGCCCAGGCCGAGCATTTCGGCCTGGTTCATGAAAACGTCATCGCTTCCAGTGGAGCCTTGTACCAGGACACCCTGAGCACCTTGCGCCAGCGCATCCAGGTGCATGGCGACATGCGCTTCCTGCAGCAAGCCAGCAACGCCTCGAAGATCCGCGCCCTGCTGCTGGCCGGCATCCGCGCCGCCCGCCTGTGGCGCCAGCTGGGCGGGCACCGCTGGCAACTGGTGTTCAGCCGGCGCAAGCTGTTGAACGAACTGTACGACATGATGCGCAACCCCTCCTGACAGGGTTTTGACAGTTCCGGCCCTATCGCCGGCAAGCCAGCTCCCACAGGGATTGCACGGTTCTCAAGGCTGGTGCAGTACCTGTGGGAGCCGGCTTGCCGGCGATAGGGCCAGAACAGGCAATGCACAATGCACAGCTTATTTATGGCCCGACCTTTGGTCAGCCACCCGACTCGGGCGCAAAATTCATGTATGATATGCGCCCTTCCAAAAGCCTGACTGTCCGAGAACACCCCATGCAGCTTTCTTCGCTCACTGCGGTTTCCCCTGTAGACGGCCGTTATGCCGGCAAAACCCAGGCCTTGCGCCCCATTTTCAGCGAATTCGGCCTGATCCGTTTCCGCGCCCTGGTCGAAGTGCGCTGGCTGCAGCGCCTGGCCGCCCACCCGCAGATCGGCGAAGTGCCGGCGTTTTCCGCCGAAGCCAACGCCCTGCTGGACAGCCTGGCCACCGACTTCAAGCTCGAGCACGCCGAACGCGTCAAGGAAATCGAGCGCACCACCAACCACGACGTCAAGGCGATCGAATACCTCCTCAAGGAGCAGGCCGCCAAGCTGCCTGAGCTGGCCAAGGTCAGCGAGTTCATCCATTTCGCCTGCACCAGCGAGGACATCAACAATCTGTCCCACGCCCTGATGCTGCGCGCCGGCCGTGACGAAGTGCTGCTGCCGCTGATGCGCCAGATCGCCGACGCCATCCGCGCCCTGGCCCACGCCCACGCCGACGTGCCGATGCTGTCGCGCACCCACGGCCAGCCGGCTTCGCCGACAACCCTGGGCAAGGAACTGGCCAACGTCGTATACCGCCTGGAGCGCCAGATCGCCCAGGTTGCCGCCGTGCCGCTGCTGGGCAAGATCAACGGCGCCGTGGGCAACTACAACGCTCACCTGTCGGCCTACTCGCAGATCGACTGGGAGCAGAACGCCCGCGCCTTCATCGAAGACGAGCTGGGCCTGCAGTTCAACCCGTACACCACCCAGATCGAGCCGCACGACTACATCGCCGAGCTGTTCGACGCCATCGCCCGCTTCAACACCATCCTGATCGACTTCGACCGCGATGTGTGGGGCTACATCTCGCTGGGCTACTTCAAGCAGAAGACCGTTGCCGGTGAAATCGGCTCGTCGACCATGCCGCACAAGGTCAACCCGATCGACTTCGAAAACTCCGAAGGCAACCTGGGTATCGCCAACGCGCTGTTCCAGCACCTGGCCAGCAAGCTGCCGATCTCGCGCTGGCAGCGTGACCTGACCGACTCCACCGTGCTGCGCAACCTGGGCGTGGGCTTTGCCCACAGCGTCATCGCCTACGAAGCCAGCCTGAAAGGCATCGGCAAGCTGGAAGTCAACGAAGCCCGCATCGCCGCCGACCTGGACGCCTGCTGGGAAGTGCTGGCCGAGCCGATCCAGACCGTGATGCGCCGCTTCAACATCGAAAACCCCTACGAGAAGCTCAAAGAGCTGACCCGTGGCAAGGGCATCACCCCGGAAGCGCTGCTGACCTTCATCGACGGCCTGGACATGCCAGCCGAAGCCAAGGCCGAGCTCAAGCAACTGACCCCTGCTACCTACATCGGCAACGCGGCAGCACAGGCCAAACGCATCTAAGCTGACCGTCGCGTTCAACGCCCGGCCTGGCCGGGCGTTTTTATTCCCGAACGAAAATTACATTTTTTCAATAGGTTGAACATGAATCCTGATACTCCACTGCAGCTGCTTGGCGGCATCTCGGCCCGCGAATTCATGCGCGACTACTGGCAGAAGAAGCCGCTGCTGGTGCGCCAGGCATTCCCGGATTTCATCAGCCCGATCGACCCCGACGAGTTGGCCGGCCTGGCCCTGGAAGAGGAAGTAGAGTCGCGTATCGTGCTCGAGCACGGTGCGCACCCGTGGGAACTGCGTCGCGGCCCGTTCACCGAGGACACCTTCGCAGAGCTGCCGGAAAAGGACTGGACCCTGCTGGTGCAGGCCGTGGACCAGTTCGTCCCGGAAGTAGCCGAACTGCTGGAAAACTTCCGCTTCCTGCCCAGCTGGCGCATCGATGACGTGATGATCAGCTTCGCCGCTCCCGGTGGCAGCGTCGGCCCGCACTTCGACAACTACGACGTGTTCCTGCTGCAGGGCCACGGCCAGCGCAACTGGAAAATCGGCCAGATGTGCAGCAGCGAAAGCTCGCTGCTGGAGCACGCCGACCTGCGCATCCTCGCCGACTTCGAACAGAGCGATGAGTGGACCCTGGAGCCGGGCGACATGCTCTACCTGCCGCCACGCCTGGCCCACTATGGCGTGGCCGTGGATGACTGCCTGACCTACTCGGTAGGCTTCCGCGCGCCAAGCGCCGCCGAAGTGCTGACCCACTTCACCGATTTCCTCGGCCAGTTCCTGCCCGACGAAGAACGCTACAGCGACGCCGACGCCCAACCGGTCAGCGACCCGCACCAGATCCAGCACGACGCCCTCGACCGCCTCAAGGCGCTGCTCGACAAGCACATGGGCGACAAGGACCTGCTGCTGACCTGGTTCGGCCAGTTCATGACCGAGCCGCGCTACCCCGAGCAGATCGTCGGTGAAGAGCTGTCCGAGGAAGAGCTGATCGATGCCCTGGAACAGGGCGCCATCCTGATCCGCAACCCGAGCGCGCGCCTGGCCTGGTCGGAATTCGAAGAAGACCTGCTGCTGTTCGCCAGCGGCCGCAGCTGCCCGCTGCCGGGCAAACTGCGCGACCTGCTGAAGCTGGTTTGCGCGGCCGACGCTCTGCACATCGACAACCTGGGCGAATGGCTGCAGGATGAAGATGGCCTTATGCTGGTACAGCAGCTGGTCAAACAAGGAAGCCTGGGATTCGCCAATGAATAAGATTCGTGTGCGCCTCGCCGACTGGCACAAGGACAACGCCGACATCCGCCGCATCCGCGAAGCGGTATTCATTGCCGAACAGCACGTGCCGCCGGAGCTGGAGTGGGACTCGGATGATCCGACCGCCGCGCATTTCCTGGCCCTGGAAGGCGACTACCCGATCGGCACCGCGCGCCTGCTGCCTGATGGCACCATCGGCCGGGTCTCGGTGCTGAAGGACTGGCGCGGGCTGAAGGTGGGTGACGCGCTGATGAACGCGGTGATTGTCGAAGCACAGAACCGCGACCTGAAGCAGCAGATGCTCAGCGCCCAGGTGCACGCCACGCCGTTCTACGAACGGCTGGGCTTTCGTGTAGTCAGCGAAGAGTTCCTCGAAGCCGGCATCCCGCACGTGGACATGGTGCGCGACTCGCGCGCGTGATCCACGACTTCCCCGCAGGCCCCCCCACAAACTCTCAAAATTGTGGGGGGCCCCTGTGGGAGCGGGTTCACCCGCGAAGAGGCCAACACAGCCAAGACATCCCCCCTGACAAAAAAACCTGTACATCCATCCAGATAAAACTTGCCTCCGCGCCCTCGCTTGCGCATCCTATCGCCCATCACCCCCGATGAAGCGTCCCCGGCCATGCGCCTGTTCCTCTGCGAAAAACCCTCCCAGGCAAAAGATATCGCCAAAGTGCTCGGCGCCAACCGCAAGGGCGATGGCTGCTGGCAAGGTACCGACGTCTGCGTGACCTGGTGCATCGGCCACCTGCTGGAAACCGCCCCGCCCGACAGCTACGACGTGCGCTACAAGCGCTGGAACCTGGCCGACCTGCCGATCATCCCGGAAAAGTGGAAGATGCTGGTCAAGCCCAAGACCGCCAGCCAGTTCAAGGCAGTCAAGCGCCTGCTCGGCGAAGCGCGCGAACTGGTGATCGCCACCGACGCCGACCGCGAAGGCGAAATGATCGCCCGCGAACTGGTCGAGCATTGCCGCTACCGCGGCCCGGTCCAGCGCCTGTGGCTGTCGGCACTGGACGACGCCTCCATTCGCAAGGCCCTGGCGCGGCTGCTGCCGGGCCACGAAACCTTCAACCTGTACCACTCGGCGCTGGGCCGTTCGCGCGCAGACTGGCTAATCGGCATGAACATGAGCCGGCTGTTCACCCTGCTGGGCCGCCAGTCAGGCTATCAGGGCGTGCTGCCGGTGGGCCGGGTGCAAACGCCCACCTTGCGCCTGGTGGTAGACCGCGACCGCAGCATCGCCGACTTCGTGCCGGTACCGTTCTGGGCCATCGACGTGCAGCTCGAACACGCAGGCTTTGGCTTCAACGCCCAGTGGCGCGCCCCCGAGGACGCCTGCGACGACCAGGGCCGCTGCCTGAACCAGGCCCTGGCGCAGCAGGCTGCCGCCGACATCGGCAATGCGGGTACTGCCCGGGCCGTGAAGGTGGCCACCGAGCGCGTGCGTGAAGCGGCACCCCTGCCCTTCGACCTCGGAACCCTGCAGGAGCTGTGCTCGAAAAAGTTCGGCCTCGGTGCCCAGGAAACACTCGACATCGCCCAGGCCTTGTACGAAACCCATAAGCTCATCACCTACCCCCGTAGCGACTGCGGCTACCTGCCGCAAAGTCAGCACGCTGAAGCGCCCGCCATCCTCGCCGCCCTGCAACGGGCCGATGCCAGCCTGGCGCCGCTGCAGCCCTATCTGGAGCCGCAACGCCGCTCACGGGCGTGGAACGACGCCAAGGTCAGTGCCCACCACGGCATCATCCCCACTGCCGCCGCCAGCGACCCGTCGCGCCTGCCGGCAAAGTACAAGGCTGTGTACACCCTGATCCGCGCTCGCTACCTGGCGCAGTTCCTGCCCAACCACGAGTACGACCGGACCCAGGCCGATTTCGACTGCGCCGGCCATGCCCTGCGTGCAGTAGGCAAGCAGATCGTCGAACCAGGCTGGCGCCGTGCGCTGCCCGAGGCGCTGAACCCGGCCAAGGGCCGCGAGGCACCCCCGGCCCAGGTGCTGCCGACGCTGCACGAAGGCCAGGACTGCACAGTGCAGGGCCTGCAACTGAAAGACCTGTGGACCCAGCCACCCAAACCGTTTACCGAAGGCGACCTGATCAAGGCGATGAAGAACGTGGCCAAGCTGGTAGAGGACCCACGGTTGAAGCAGAAGCTCAAGGAAACCACCGGTATCGGCACCGAGGCCACCCGCGCCAGCATCATCCAGGGCCTGCTTGACCGCGGCTACCTGGTGAAGAACGGCAAGGCGCTGTCCGCCACCCCTGCGGCCTTCAGCCTGATCGACGCCGTGCCCCGCGCCATTGCCGACCCAGGCACCACGGCTATCTGGGAGCAGGCGCTGGACATGGTGCAGAGTGGCGAGATGACGCTGGAGGAGTTCGTCGCCCGGCAGTCGGCATGGATGGGCAAGCTGGTCGAACGGTGCAGCGGCATGCGCATGACCATCAGCGGGCCAGCAGCCGGGGCTGCGCCGCCGTGGAAGAAGAAGCGCAGGGGCGGCGGGAAAAGCAAAGCGGCCGCAGGCAAGCCAAGGCAGCCTCGAAAAAAGGCGACAACCTGAAGATTTTGCCCTCCCACGTCAGGCCCCTTCGCGGGTAAACCCGCTCCCACAGTTAAAGCGCCGACCTCAAGACCTGCGATGACTCTGTGGGAGTGGGTTTACCCGCGAAAGGGCCAGGACAGGCAACACAACAACCCCAGGTAAACCACAAAGCCGGCCAATGCGTTGGCACCATGAAATTTACCTGCTAAATTTTCATGAAAATAATCAAAACAAATTTCATGAGACCCCTGCATGTTCAAACAATCCGCCCAGCACGTCGCCAGCTATTACGCCCAGACCTACCCCACCAGCATTCCCCTGCGCCCCACCCTGCAAGGCAGCCATGACACCGAAGTCCTGATCATTGGCGCCGGCTTCAGCGGCCTGCACACCGCCCTGCGCCTGACCCAGGCCGGCAAGCGCGTAACGCTGCTGGAAGCCAGCCGCGTGGCCTGGGCCGCGTCCGGCCGCAACGGCGGCCAGGCACTGCTCGGCTGGTCGTGCGACATGCCGCCGCTGGAAAAGGCCCTGGGCGTCGAACGCACCCAACGCCTGTGGGCCAGCATGTGCTGGGCCGCCGATGAAATGCGCGAACTGCCCGAGCGCCATGGCTTCGACATCGACTACCGGCTGGGCAGCCTGTGGACCGCCGTGCTGCCGCGCCGGGTGAAGATGCTGGAAGAAGCCCTGCACGAGGCCGAACACAAATGGGGCTACGACGCCCTGCGCCTGATCGGCCGCGACGAGCTGCCACAATGGATCGACAGCCCGCGCTACCAGGCCGCGCTATACGACGCCAAAGGCGCCCACCTCAACCCGCTGAAGCTGGCCCAGGGCCTGGCCAGCACCATCGAGGCGGCTGGCGGGCAGATCTACGAACAGAGCCAGGTACTCGACTACCAGAATGTCGGCGACGGCTATGTGGCCCGTACCGACCGCGGCGAAGTACGCTGCCAGGTGCTGGTGCTGGCCTGCAACGCCTACATCGACCGCCTCGACCGCAACCTGTCGCGCCGCCTGTTGCCGGTTGGCTCCTATCAGGTAGCCACCGCACCGCTGGGTGCCGACTTCGCCCAGTCGCTACTGCCGCGCAACAGTTGCGTGATCGACAACCAGTTCGTGCCCGACTATTTCCGCCTCACCCCGGACCATCGCCTGCTGTTCGGCGGCGGTTGCACCTACCTCGGCGGCATTCCCAAAGATGTCGCCAGCGCCACCCGCCCCTATCTGGAGCGGGTGTTCCCGCAGTTGGCCGGGGTGGCCATCGACTATGCCTGGGGCGGCCACATCGACTGCAGCATCCAGCGCACCCCGGATGTCGGCCGCGAGGGCCAGCGCTACTGGCTGCAGGGGTTCTCTGGTCATGGCGTACTGCCTACACTGGCGGCGGCGCGGGCTGTCAGCGATGCCATTCTTGGCGACGACGACCTGCTGGCGCTGTACCAAGGCATCGACAACGGCCGCTTCCCCGGCGGCGACCTGCTGGCAGCACCGCTGGAAGCCGCCGCCAAGGCCTGGTACCGGATGCGCGATCGTGTATGAAGACCGCCGGCGCTTGATACCCAGAAATCTCTCCTATTATCAATAGCTCCCTTCGCTTCCTGCACTCAGGAGACCCGACCATGAGCTATGTAACCACAAAGGACGGCGTACAGATCTTCTACAAGGACTGGGGCCCGCGCGATGCACCGGTCATCCACTTCCACCATGGCTGGCCGCTCAGCGCCGACGACTGGGATGCGCAGATGCTGTTCTTCCTCGCCCAGGGTTACCGCGTGGTCGCCCACGACCGCCGCGGCCATGGCCGCTCCAGCCAGGTATGGGACGGCCACGACATGGACCACTATGCCGACGATGTGGCGGCGGTCGTCGCTCACCTGGGCATCCAGGGCGCCGTGCATGTCGGTCACTCGACCGGTGGCGGTGAAGTGGTGCGCTACATGGCTCGGCACCCTCAGGACAAGGTGGCCAAGGCAGTGTTGATCGCCGCCGTACCGCCACTGATGGTGCAGACTCCCGGTAATCCGGGTGGCCTGCCCAAATCGGTGTTCGACGGCTTCCAGGCCCAGGTCGCCAGCAATCGCGCGCAGTTCTACCGGGATGTGCCAGCTGGGCCGTTCTACGGCTACAACCGCCCGGGCGTCGAGGCCAGCGAAGGCATCATCGGCAACTGGTGGCGCCAAGGCATGATTGGCAGTGCCAAGGCCCATTACGATGGCATCGTGGCGTTTTCTCAGACCGACTTTACCGAAGACCTGAAGGGCATCCAGCAACCGGTGCTGGTGATGCATGGCGATGATGATCAGATCGTGCCGTATGAGAACGCTGGGGTGCTGTCGGCGAAGCTACTGCCCAATGGCACGCTGAAGACCTACAAGGGCTACCCGCATGGCATGCCGACCACCCATGCCGATGTGATCAATGCGGATTTGCTGGCGTTTATCCGTAGCTGATGTGATCGCCTGCACCGGCCTCTTCGCGGGTAAACCCGCTCCCACAGGTACTGCACAGGTATTGAAAACTGCAGGTTACCTGTGGGAGCGGGTTTACCCGCGAAAGGGCCGGCACTGGCAACCCATACACCTCAGGATTAACATGCTTCCCTTCTAGCGCGGCCCTTTGCCGCCCCTTGCCTCCCTGCCTGCCAAGAAACCATGCCCTTCGAACTCACCGTAGAACCCCTTACCCTGCTGATCCTGGCCCTGGTCGCCTTCGTCGCCGGTTTCATCGATGCCATCGCCGGCGGTGGCGGCCTGCTCACCACCCCGGCGCTACTCACCGCGGGCATGCCGCCGCACCTGGTACTGGGCACCAACAAGCTCAGCTCTACCTTCGGCTCGGCCACCGCCGGCTTCACCTACTACAGGCGCAAGCTGTTCCACCCAGCGCAATGGCGCCCGGCATTGTTCGCCACTCTGGTAGGTGCTTTGCTCGGCGCAGTGATCGCCCACTTCATGCCGGCCGAATGGCTGAACAAGATGCTGCCGGTGATCGTCTTCGCCTGTGGCGTCTACCTGCTGTTCGGCGGCACGCCGAAGGCGCCGCTCGATGCCGATGCACCGATCAGGAAGAAATGGCAGGCGCCGCAAGGCTTCACCCTGGGCTTCTATGACGGCGTGGCCGGCCCGGGTACCGGGGCTTTCTGGACGGTCAGCACCCTGCTGCTCTACCCTATCGACCTAGTCCGCGCCAGCGGCGTGGCGCGCAGCATGAACTTCGTCAGCAACATCGCGGCGCTGACGGTGTTCATCATTTCCGGGCAGGTGGACTACATCGTCGGCCTCTGCATGGGCCTGTCGGTGATGGTCGGCGCGTTCTTCGGCGCACGCACGGCGATCAGTGGCGGCAGCAAGTTCATCCGCCCGGTGTTCATCACCGTGGTGCTGGCATTGACCGTGCGCCTAGCGTGGCAGCACTGGTTCGGCCAAGCCTAGGCGGCGCGCAACGTACAGATCGATCAGGTACCGGGCAATCGACCGCCCGGCCGGCAGCGGCGGCAGGTCGTGGACGCTGAACCACTTGGCATCCTCGATCTCGTCCGGCTGCATGACGATCTCGCCGCCAGCGTATTCGGCGTGGAAGCCCAGCATCATCGAATGCGGGAAAGGCCAGCACTGGCTGCCGACGTACTGAATGTTCTTCACTTCTACCGCCACCTCTTCACGCACTTCGCGCACCAGGCAGTCCTCGGCCGACTCGCCCGGTTCGGCGAAGCCTGCCAGGGTGCTGTACACCCCGGTGACGAAACGCGGCGAGCGCGCCAGCAGGATTTCGTCGCCACGGGTCACCAGTACGATCATGCTTGGCGAAATGCGCGGGTAGCTGCGCAGGTCGCAAGGCTGGCAGTACATCGCCCGCTCCCAGCGAATCTGCGTCATTGCCTGGCCGCAGCTGCCGCAGAAGCGGTGCTCGCGGGCCCAGGTGCCGATCTGCGCGGCATAGCCCAGCACTTTGTAGGTGTCGAAATCACCCTCGAGCATGAACGCGCGAAGGCCCCGCCAAGTGCAGCCAGGCACGTGGGTGGCGCTGCGCAGCTCCAGCAGGAACACCGGCTGGCCGTCGAAGTGGCCGATGCCGTGCTCGCACAGTACGTCGAGGTCCTGGCGCTTGAGCCAGTCGCGAGGGAACAGCGCGCCGTTGTCGTCCACCAGGAACCCTTCCGGGCTGCGGGCCACGGCCAGCCCGCCGTTGATCTGCGGGTCGATTACTGCGGTAGTCCAGCGTGCTGACATGTCGGGGCTCCTTTACTGCGCGTCCCCCGGCCCGATCAGTCGGCGAACGTCGGTTTCTGTTTGCTCATGTGCGCCGCCACCGCCACCCGCAGGTCTTCGGACTGCAGCATCGCGGCGTTCCAGGTAGCGATGTACTCCAGGCCATCGTCGATGCGATGGTCACGCATGTAGCTGAGCATTTCCTTGGTGCCGGCCACGGCAATCGGCGATTTTGCGGCAATCTCGCCGGCGATGGCAAAGACCCCTTCCATCAGCGCGGCCTGGTCATCATAGACCCGGTTGACCAGGCCGATGCGCAGCGCCTCTTCGGCCTCGACATTGCGCCCGGTGAAAGCCAGCTCACGCATCATGCCGTCACCGATGATACGAGGCAAACGTTGCAGTGTGCCGACATCGGCGGCCATGCCCATGTCGATTTCCTTGATCGAGAACTGCGCGTCGCGGCTGCAGTAACGCATGTCGCAGGCCGAGATCAGATCGATGGCGCCGCCAATGCAGTAACCCTGCACTGCCGCCAGTACCGGCTTGCGGCATTTGTCCACGGCATTGAACGACGCCTGCAGGCGCAGGATTGTGCTGCGCAGGAAACGTGCGTTACGACCCACGTCCTTGCCCATCTGCCCGGCCAGCGAAGCCAGCATCATCAGGTCGATACCAGCGGAAAAATGCTTGCCTGCCCCGCTGATCACTACCGCCCGCACCGCATCGGTGTCGTCGATCCACTGGAAGATATCCACGATCTCTTCCCAGAAGGCCGCATTCATCGCGTTGACCTTCTCTGGGCGGTTGATCTGAACGTGGGCGATGCTGTCGGTCAGTTCGACCTTGAATGCGCTGTACTCGGTCACGGGCGGCACTCCTGCGGGTGAAGGGTTCATGGCACGGATGGTAACCCAGCCGGGTGACCGCACTTGTGCCAAAAACGGGACTTTACGCCTTGCCTAAGGCGCGCTGATCCGGCACCGTGCGCCATCGCCGAATCATAAGGATACAAATTCATGTCGCGCTCCCTGACCGGCGCCCTGGCCCACAGCTTTCTGGGCCAGTCGCCGCTTTGGTACAAGGCAGTCATCTGCCTGTTCCTGGTGCTCAACCCGCTGCTGCTTATGACCGTCGGCCCGGTGGCCGCCGGCTGGGCACTGGTGCTCGAATTCATCTTCACCCTTGGCATGGCGCTGAAGTGCTACCCGTTGATGCCTGGCGGCCTGCTGCTGGTCGAGGCCCTGCTGTTGCAGATGACCACCCCACAAGCCCTGTATGAAGAGCTGCAACACAACTTCCCGGTGATCCTGCTGCTGATGTTCATGGTGGCGGGCATCCACTTCATGAAGGAACTGCTGCTGTTCCTGTTCTCGCGCATCCTGCTGGGGGTGCGTTCGAAGGCGATTCTGGCGTTGCTGTTCTGCGTGCTGTCGGCATTCCTGTCGGCGTTTCTCGATGCGCTGACCGTGACCGCCGTGATCATCAGCGCCGCGGTCGGTTTCTATGCGGTGTACCACCGCGTAGCCTCCGGGGCCAACCCGCGCGAAGACAGTGCGCTGGACAGCGACCAGCAGGTCGCACAGTTGCACCGTGAAGACCTCGACCAGTTCCGCGCCTTCCTGCGCAGCCTGCTGATGCATGGCGCGGTGGGTACCGCCCTGGGCGGCGTGTGCACGCTGGTGGGCGAGCCGCAGAACCTGCTGATCGGCCATGAGATGGGCTGGCACTTTGCCGATTTCTTTCTGAAGGTGGCGCCGGTGTCGTTGCCGGTGCTGGGCGCCGGCCTGCTGACCTGCGTACTGCTGGAGAAGCTGCGCCTGTTCGGCTACGGCACGTTGATGCCCGAGCCGGTGCGTCAGGTATTGGCCGCCTACGCCGCCGAGGACGATGCTGCACGTACCACTGCCCAGCGCATCGCGCTTTGGGTGCAAGGGTTCGCCGCACTGATCCTGATCGTCTGCCTGGGCCTGCATGTTGCCGAGGTCGGCCTGATCGGCCTGATGGTGATCGTGCTGATCACGGCATTCACCGGCATTACCGACGAACACCGCCTGGGCCGTGCCTTCCAGGACGCCATGCCGTTCACCGCTTTGCTGGTGGTGTTCTTCGCCGTGGTGGCGGTAATTCATCAGCAGCAACTGTTCAGCCCGCTGATTACCTGGGTGCTGGCGCTGCCGGCAGAGCAGCAGCCGGGCATGCTGTACCTGGCCAACGGCCTGCTGTCGGCCATCAGCGACAACGTATTCGTTGCCACCATCTACATCACCGAGGTGAAGCAGGCATTTCTCAATGGCAGCATGAGCCGCGAGCATTTCGAGACGCTGGCGGTGGCGATCAACACCGGCACCAACCTGCCGAGCGTGGCTACGCCGAATGGGCAGGCGGCGTTCCTGTTCCTGCTGACTTCGGCGATTGCACCGCTGATCCGGCTGTCGTATGGGCGAATGGTGTGGATGGCCTTGCCCTATACCGTAGTGATGGGTGGGCTGGGGTGGTGGGCGGTCACCTACTGGCTGTGATGTAGCTTGTACCGGCCCTATCGCCGGCAAGCCAGCTCCCACAGGTTTTACGCTGCACCCAAGGACTGTGGTGTACCTGTG
>NZ_JBNRIJ010000006.1:164004-209275 GCF_053557675.1 Pseudomonas sp. XP1
CAGTGCAGACACAGCACAAGGCCCCGTCGATTCTGCTGCCCGCCATTCGACTATCCCATGCCCCCAGCCACCCCGGCTGCCAACAGGAGAGTCCCCATGCGCAAACTCATCGTAGCCGCCTTCATCAGCCTCGACGGTGTCATGCAGGCCCCCGGCGGCCCGCAGGAAGACACCAGCGGCGGCTTCACCTACGGCGGCTGGATCGTGCCCTACGCCGAGGAAGTCTTCGGCCAGGCCATGCAGGCCCTGTTCAGCCAGCCCTTCGAGCTGCTGCTGGGCCGTCGCACCTACGACATCTTCGCCGGCTACTGGCCAAAGGTAAAAGACAGCTCGGAAGACTTCTCCATCGCCAACCTGTTCAACAGCGTGCCCAAGCACGTGGCCACCCACACCCCCGCAACCCTCGACTGGCACAACAGCCACTCCCTGGGCGCGGACGTCACCGCAGCGGTCCGCGCGCTGAAACAACAGGACGGCGCCAACCTGCTGACTCAGGGCAGCAGCGATCTGGTGCAACAACTGCTGTCGGCGGGCCTGGTCGATGAACTGCAACTGCTGATCCACCCGTTGCTGCTCGGCCACGGCAAGCGCCTGTTCGGCGACGATGCGGCAGCGGCGGCCTTCACCCTGCAGCACTCGCAGGTTTCGCCCAAGGGCGTGGTCATCGCCCGCTACGTGCGTGCTGGCGAAGTGCAGACCGGTTCGTTCTGAAAGGCACGATTCTGTACAACTTTTGCCTCTCGCCCGCATCGAAACACAGGTAAGCCCTGTCCGTATCAAGGAGGTTCACCATGGCGCTACGCAACACGTTGCTGCTTTCCTGCATGACCCTGGCCCTGCTCGGCTGCGCCGGCAACGATCACCCGGCGCCGCCGCGCACCCAGCAGGTCGACCTGCAACGTTACCAGGGCACCTGGTACGAACTCGCGCGGCTGCCGATGTTCTTTCAGCGCAACTGCGTGCAGTCCGAGGCGCGCTATGGGCTGCGAGAGGACGGCCGCATCGACGTGACCAACCGCTGCCGGGAAAAGGACGGCCAGTGGAACCAGGCCAAGGGCATCGCCGAAGCCCAGCAACCGGGCAGCACCGACAAGCTCTGGGTGCGCTTCGACAACTGGTTCAGCCGCCTCGCGCCCGGCCTGACCAAGGGCGAGTACTGGGTGCTGTACCACGACCAGGACTACCGCGTGGCGTTGGTCGGCCACCCGAACCGCGAATACCTGTGGCTGCTTTCGCGCACGCCCGCGGTCACCGACCAATTGCGCGAGCAATTGCTGACGATCGCCCGGGAGCAAGGCTATGACACCAGCAAGCTCATCTGGCGGCAGGCCGAGTAGGCAAGACCTGGCGCGCCATCGACGACATGCGGCAATCCGGCTAAGGTGTGCGCCCCCGTACACCTTGAAGGAACGAGCCCGTTGAGTACCACGCCGCCATCAGCACCTTGTCTCCGTCTGACGCACATCGGCCCGCTGGTACTGGCGTCACTGCCGGACTGAAACAAGGAGGCAGACCATGGACCTGCTGTTTCTGGGCACCTCCGCCGGCGTGCCGACCAAGGCGCGCAACGTCAGTGCCACCGCTGTGATCGAAGCCAGTGGCAGCCACTGGTACCTGGTCGACTGCGGCGAAGGCACCCAGCACCGGCTGCTGCATACGCCGCTGTCGATTCGCGACTTGCGTGCCATCTTCATCACCCACGTGCATGGCGACCATTGCTTCGGCCTGCCGGGCCTGCTGGCCAGCGCCGGCATGAGCGGGCGCACCCAGCCACTGGACCTTGTTCTGCCCGCCGCCCTGCACGACTGGGTGCGCCAGGGGCTGGTGGCCAGTGATACCTTTTTGCCGTTCGAACTGCGCCTGCTGGCCGTGGAAGAGCTGGTGGAGTGGCGCAGTGACGCCCTGCAAGTGACCAGCGTGCAGCTTTCGCACCGGGTGCCGAGCGTCGGTTTCGTGTTCACCGAACTAAAACCCGAACCGCGGCTGGACATCTCGCGCCTGGAAGCCGAAGGCATCCCCCGCGGCCCGTTGTGGGGCGACCTGGCCAAGGGCCTGACGGTGCCGCATGGCGGGAGGCTGCTGCACGGCAATGACTACCTACGCCCTTCACGCCCGCCACGGCGGGTGATCGTGTGCGGCGACAACGACAACCCCGAGCTGTTGGCCGACGTTGCCGAGGGCGCGGACGTGCTGGTGCACGAGGCCACGTTCACCCAGGCGGTGGTCGAGCGCACAGGGGTCACCTTCGGCCACAGCACCGCGGCTGCAGTGGCGCGCTTTGCCGAAACTGCGGGCGTGCGCAACCTGGTGCTGACGCACTTCAGCGCCCGCTACCAGAGCGACCCACGGCGCAGCCCGAGCATCGACAACGTGCGCGACGAAGCCCTCGCCCACTACAGCGGGCGGCTGACCCTGGCGCAGGACCTGCAGCGTTATCACATTGGGCGCGATGGCTGTCTTGAGCCCGCGGGATGAATTGTGGAGCTTCGCAGGTGCTCGCCACAACCCGCTGCTCCACTATGCCGCCAACCGGCCACTGGCAATCGCCTCGGACGCCGCCAGCATCGCGCGCAGCAACACCGCGCAGCCCGCGGCCAGGTCCTCGGGTGTGGCGTTCTCGATCTCGTTATGGCTGATACCGTTCTCGCACGGCACGAAAATCATCCCCGCCGGCCCCAGTTCGGCCAGGAAGATCGCGTCGTGCCCCGCGCCGCTGACAATGTCCATGTGCGGCAGGCCCAGCGCCTGCGCAGATTCACGCACAGCATCGACACACCCCTGGTCGAAGTACAACGCCGGGAAATCGGCCGTGGGTACCAGTTCGTGGCTCAGGCCATGCCTGGCACAGGTCGCCTCGATCACCGCGCGCACATCGGCAATCATGGCATTCAGCTGCTCACCCTCCAGATGACGGAAATCCAGGGTCATGCGCACTTCGCCCGGGATCACGTTGCGCGAACCTGGGTAGGCCTGCAGGCAACCCACCGTGCCACAGGCATGGGGCTGGTGGCCGAGGGCGGTGCGGTTGACTGCCTCCACCACCGCCGCCGCGCCAACCAGGGCGTCCTTGCGCAGGTGCATGGGCGTAGGGCCGGCGTGCGCCTCGACACCGCGCAGGGTCAGGTCGAACCACTTCTGGCCCAGCGCGCCCAGCACCACGCCGATGGTCTTGCGCTGATCTTCGAGGATCGGGCCCTGCTCGATATGCGCTTCGAAATAGGCCCCCACCGGGTGGCCTGACACGACGCGCGGACCGGCGTAGCCGATGGCGTTCAACGCCTCGCCAACGCTGACACCCTGGGCGTCGCGCTTGGCCAGGGTTTCCTCCAGGGTGAACTTGCCGGCGAACACCCCGGAGCCCATCATGCACGGCGCAAAGCGCGAACCTTCCTCGTTGGTCCACACCACCACTTCCAGCGGTGCTTCGGTTTCCACGCCGAGGTCGTTGAGGGTGCGGAGCACCTCCAGCCCGGCCATCACCCCGAAGCAGCCGTCGAACTTGCCACCGGTGGGCTGCGTGTCGATGTGGCTACCGGTCATTACCGGGGGCAGCTTGGGGTTACGCCCGGGGCGGCGGGCGAATATGTTGCCAACGGCGTCGATGCTGACCGTGCAACCCGCGGCCTCGCACCACTGCACGAACAGGTCGCGGGCCTGGCGGTCGAGGTCGGTCAGGGCCAGGCGGCACACGCCGCCCTTGGCGGTGGCACCGAGGCGGGCCAGGTCCATCAGGGACTGCCAAAGGCGGGTGCTGTCGATATGGTGAGTGGTGGTCTTCAGGATCTCTTTGACTGGGGTCACGGGTTTCTCCTTCAGGCTTTTCTGTTGTCTGTGCTGGCCTCTTCGCGGGTAAACCCGCTCCCACAAGGACCGCGTTGGCCTCGGGACCTGCGCTGTACCTGTGGGAGCGGGTTTACCCGCGAAAAAGCCAGCGCGGTCTCACGGCAAGGGCTTGGCCACTCGCGCCGGGCTGCGCGCGACCACGCCGGCGAAGAGGTAATACAGCGCCCCACCCAGCAGCGAACCGGTGAACCAGCCGTAGTCGTAGAACCAGCTGAAACTGTTGTTGCCAATCGCCATGACGGTCAGCGCCACCGGCAACGCAAAGGCGGCAAAACCGGCCCAGTTCCACGCCGGGTACACGTCGTCGCGGTACAGCCCGGCCAGGTCCAGCTTCTGCCGGCGAATCAGGAAGTAGTCCACCACCATGATCCCGGCGATCGGCCCCAGCAGGCTGGAATAACCCAGCAGCCAGTTGGAGTACACACTCTCCAGGCTCAGGTCGGAGACGATCCAGCCCAGCTTCTTCAGCAACTCATGCCCCATAAGCGCCAAGCCGATGAAGCCGGTCAGCCACACCGCTCGGCTGCGACCGATCAGGCGTGGGGCGATGTTCTGGAAGTCGTTGGTCGGCGACACGATGTTCGCCGCGGTGTTGGTCGACAGCGTGGCGATCACGATCAGCGCCATGGCCAGGGCCACCCAGAACGGGCTGTGGATCTTGCCGATCAGGCTGACCGGGTCGGACACGGTCTCGCCAACCAGCGACGCCGAGGCAGCGGTCAGCACCACGCCCAACGCGGCGAACAGGAACATGGTCAGCGGCAAGCCGAAGATCTGCCCGAGAATCTGGTCCTTCTGGCTGCGGGCGTAACGGCTGAAGTCGGGAATGTTCAGCGATAGCGTGGCCCAGAAACCGACCATGGCGGTAAGCCCGGCGCAGAAGTAGCCGAGCATGTTCGCTCCTTCCGGGCGCTTGGGCGGCTGGGCCAGCAGTTCGGTCATCGACATGTGCGGCAAGGCCCAGAACAGCAGGCCTACGCCAACCGCCACCAGCAGCGGTGCCGACAGCGTTTCGAGCCACTTGATCGACTCGGCGCCGCGCAGCACCACCCACAGGTTCAGGCACCAGAAGATCATGAAGCCGATCACCTCGCCAGTGCCGCCCAGGGCCTTCCAGCCGTCGAACACCGAGCCGAGGAACAGGTGGATGGCCAAGCCGCCGAACATGGTCTGGATGCCGAACCAGCCACAAGCGACTACCGCGCGGATCAGGCATGGCACGTTTGAGCCGATGATGCCGAACGACGAACGCAGCAGCACCGGGAACGGAATGCCGTACTTGGTGCCAGGGAAGGCGTTGAGGGTGAGCGGAATCAGCACGATCAGGTTGGCCAGCAAGATCGCCAGCAAGGCTTCGCCCACGCTGAGGCCGAAGTAGGCGGTGAGCACGCCGCCGAGGGTGTAGGTGGGCACGCAGATGGACATGCCCACCCACAGGGCGGTGATATGCCATTTGTTCCAGGTACGCTGGTGCACCTTGGTCGGGGCGATGTCGTGGTTGTAGCGCGGGCTGTCGAGAACATCGCTGCCCTCGGACAGCTCGAACAAGCCATCCTGCTCGACCACTTCCGATCTGCTTTGCTGCATGGGAGCCTTCTCCAGATTTTTTGTAGTTGTTTGCCCATCGGGTTCACTCGATGGCCGGAGTACACACGCATTCATGTGTTTGAAAATCTCGACCAGATTTTCATCTTGTCAAGTTAGTCAACGCTTTGGAAAACCGCGCAGTCAACGCGCTGAAATAAATTAACTCTTTAATATCAATAGCTTAAAAACCACAAATTTAATGTGAAAATTTTCTTGCCGAATCCAGGATCTGCATCTAGCCTCGAATCTTGTCAGGCCTGACAGGATTAACCACCCCTGCCCGCCCTGCACCAAGACAATTCCAAGAACCGGCCCAGACCGGTCAGCCTGCGAGGAAAACGGCATGTCCCTGTTGATCCGTGGCGCCACCGTGGTCACCCACGAAGAGAGTTACCCCGCCGATGTCCTGTGTGCCGATGGCCTTATCAGCGCCGTCGGGCAAAACCTCGAACCGCCCACCGGCTGCGAAACCCTCGACGGCAGCGGCCAGTACCTGATGCCCGGCGGCATCGACCCGCATACCCACATGCAGCTGCCGTTCATGGGCACCGTGGCCAGCGAGGACTTCTTCAGCGGCACCGCCGCGGGCCTGGCCGGTGGCACTACCTCGATCATCGACTTCGTCATCCCCAACCCGCAGCAGTCGTTGCTGGAGGCCTTTCACACCTGGCGCGGCTGGGCGCAGAAAAGCGCCAGCGACTACGGCTTCCATGTCGCCATCACCTGGTGGAGCGAGCAGGTAGCCGAAGAGATGGGCGAACTGGTGGCCAACCATGGGGTGAACAGCTTCAAACACTTCATGGCCTACAAGAATGCGATCATGGCCGCCGACGACACCCTGGTCGCCAGCTTCGAGCGATGCCTGCAACTGGGTGCAGTGCCCACCGTGCATGCCGAGAACGGCGAACTGGTGTACCACCTGCAGAAAAAACTGCTGGCCCAGGGCCTGACCGGGCCAGAAGCCCACCCGCTGTCACGTCCGTCCCAGGTCGAGGGCGAGGCGGCAAGCCGCGCCATCCGCATTGCCGAGACCCTGGGCACGCCACTGTACCTGGTGCATGTTTCCAGCCGCGAAGCGCTGGACGAAATCGCCTATGCCAGGGGCAAGGGCCAGCCGGTGTACGGTGAAGTCCTGCCCGGCCATCTGCTGCTGGATGACAGCGTCTACCGCGACCCGGACTGGGCCACCGCCGCAGGCTATGTGATGAGCCCACCATTCCGCCCACGTGAACACCAGGAGGCACTGTGGCGCGGGCTGCAGTCGGGCAACCTGCACACCACCGCCACCGACCATTGCTGCTTCTGCGCCGAACAGAAAGCCATGGGCCGCGACGACTTCAGCCGTATCCCCAACGGCACTGCCGGCATCGAGGACCGCATGGCGGTGCTGTGGGATGCCGGGGTGAACAGCGGGCGCCTGTCGATGCATGAGTTCGTCGCGCTGACCTCCACCAACACCGCGAAGATCTTCAACCTGTTCCCGCGCAAGGGTGCCATTCGTGTTGGCGCTGACGCCGACCTGGTGCTGTGGGACCCGCAAGGCACCCGCACCATCTCGGCCAAGACCCACCACCAGCAGGTGGATTTCAACATCTTCGAAGGCCGTACCGTGCGCGGCATCCCCAGCCATACCATCAGCCAGGGCAAGGTGCTCTGGGCCGATGGCGACCTGCGTGCGGAAAAAGGCGCGGGGCGGTATGTGGAACGGCCGGCGTATCCGTCGGTGTATGAGGTGCTGGGGCGCAGGGCCGAAGTGCAGCGGCCGACGCCCGTGCAGCGCTGAAGCCATTGGGCTGCTGCGCAGCCCATCGCCGGCAAGCCAGCTCCCACAGGAATAGTGCTGCTCTCCAGGACGTGGCTCTCCTGATGGCACCAGCTCTTACAGGGATGGCACTGCTCTCAGGGACAACACTGTACCTGTGGGAGCTGGCTTGCCGGCGATTGGGACGCAAAGCGCCCCCATTCCAAGCCAAATACAAGAAAGAGGCTATAACCGTGATCGACGCTCTGAACCACTTGCCGCGCCCCCGGGCCGGTGCCGACCAGCTGGCCGAGCGCTTCAGCGACCTGGCCCCACCCCTCACCGCCCGCCAGGCCGCCGTCGAAAGCGCACGCTGCCTGTATTGCTATGACGCCCCCTGTGTCAACGCCTGCCCCAGCGAGATCGACATCCCGTCGTTCATCCACCGCATCAGCGACGAAAACCTGCAAGGCGCCGCCGAGCGCATTCTCTCGGCCAACATCCTCGGCGGCAGTTGCGCCCGCGTCTGCCCCACCGAAATCCTTTGCCAGCAAGCCTGCGTACGCAACAACGCGCAGGAATGCGCACCGGTGCTGATCGGCCAGCTGCAGCGCTATGCCCTGGACAACGCCCACTTCACCGAGCACCCGTTCCAGCGCTCGCCGGCCACTGGCAAGCGCATCGCCGTAGTTGGTGCCGGCCCCGCCGGGCTGTCGTGCGCCCACCGCCTGGCCATGCACGGGCATGATGTGGTCGTGTTCGAGGCCAGCGACAAGGCCGGGGGCCTCAACGAGTACGGCATCGCCCGCTACAAGCTGGTGGACGACTACGCCCAGCGTGAAGTGGAATTCCTGCTTGGTATCGGTGGCATTGAAATTCGCCATGGCCAGCGCCTGGGCAGCAACCTCGGCCTGGGCGAACTGCGCGACCAGTACGACGCAGTGTTCCTCGGCCTCGGCCTGAATGCTGTGCGCCAGCTCGGCCTGCCGGATGAAGAGGCCCCCGGCCTGCTCGCCGCCACCACATACATCCGCAAACTGCGCCAGGCCGACGACCTGAGCCAGTTGCCCCTGGCCGACCGCTGCCTGGTGATCGGCGCCGGCAACACCGCCATCGACATGGCCGTGCAGATGAGCCGCCTGGGTGCTCGCGACGTCAACCTGGTGTACCGCCGCGGCCATGCCGACATGGGTGCGACCGGCCACGAGCAGGACATCGCCAAGGCCAACCAGGTACGCCTGCACACCTGGGCCCGCCCCGATGCCGTGCTGCTGGACGACAGCGGCAAGGTGCGCGGCATGCGCTTTGCCCGCACCGAGCTGGCAGACGGCCGCCTGCACGACACTGGCGAAACCTTCGAGCTGGCCGCAGATGCAATTTTCAAGGCGATCGGGCAACGCTTCGACGACGCCAGCCTCGGCGACCCGGTGGCCGCACAGCTGGCGCGCGACGGCGAGCGCATCCGCGTCGACGAAACGATGCAGACCAGCCTGCCGGGGGTCTATGCCGGCGGCGACTGCACCGCCCTGGGCCAGGACCTGACCGTCCAGGCCGTGCAACACGGCAAGCTGGCCGCCGAAGCCATCCATGCCCAACTCATGCTCAACGTGGAGGCTGCGTAAATGGCCGACCTGTCCATCGAATTTGCCGGCATCAAGGCACCCAACCCCTTCTGGCTGGCCTCCGCACCGCCAACCGACAAGGCCTACAACGTGGTCCGCGCCTTCGAGGCCGGCTGGGGTGGCGTAGTGTGGAAAACACTGGGCGAAGACCCGGCGGCAGTCAACGTGTCGTCGCGCTACTCGGCGCATTACGGCCCCAACCGCCAGGTGCAGGGCATCAACAACATCGAGCTGATCACCGACCGCTCGCTGGACATCAACCTGCGCGAAATCACCCAGGTGAAGAAGGACTGGCCCGACCGCGCACTGATCGTGTCGCTGATGGTGCCGTGCGTGGAAGACTCGTGGAAGTTCATCCTGCCGCTGGTGGAAGCCACCGGGGCCGATGGCATCGAACTGAACTTCGGCTGCCCGCACGGCATGCCGGAGCGCGGCATGGGTGCGGCGGTCGGCCAGGTGCCGGAGTACGTCGAAATGGTCACCCGCTGGTGCAAGACGTACTGCTCGCTGCCGGTGATCGTCAAGCTCACGCCGAACATCACCGACATCCGCCAGTCGGCCCGCGCCGCCCACCGTGGCGGGGCCGATGCGGTGTCGTTGATCAATACCATCAACTCGATCACCAGCGTCGACCTCGATCGCATGGTCGCCCACCCCATCGTAGGTGACCAGAGCACCCATGGCGGCTACTGCGGTTCGGCGGTGAAGCCGATTGCCCTCAATATGGTGGCGGAAATCGCCCGCGACCCGCAGACGCACGGTTTGCCGATCTGCGGTATTGGCGGCATCGGCAGCTGGCGTGACGCAGCCGAGTTCATGGCCCTGGGCAGCGGCGCCGTGCAGGTGTGCACGGCAGCGATGCTGCACGGCTTCCGCATCGTCGAGGACATGAAGGACGGCCTGGCGCGCTGGATGGACCAGCATGGGCACCACAACATCGAGGCGTTCCGCGGCCAGGCGGTAGGGCATACCACCGACTGGAAGTACCTGGACATGAACTACAAGTCGGTGGCGCACATCGACCAACAAGCATGCATTGGCTGCGGGCGCTGCCACATTGCCTGTGAGGATACTTCCCACCAGGCGATTGCCAGTACGCTGAAGGCAGATGGCACGCATGCCTACAGTGTGATCGAGGAAGAATGCGTGGGCTGCAACCTGTGCCAGATCACCTGCCCGGTGGAGAGCTGCATCGAAATGGTGGCTCAGGATACCGGCAAGCCTTACCTGAACTGGACGCAGGACCCGCGTAACCCCTACCGCGAGGCCAGCTGAAACCCATCGGGGCCGCGCGGCGGCCCCGACCTCAAGGCTCCAGCCCGATCCCCCGCAAGATCACACTGGTCACCGTCTGCACGGCATTTTCAAAGGCCATGTCCGACAACGCCTCCCCGCCATTGAGCAACGTCACCTGGTAACCAAAGTCGGCATAGTGCTGGGTCGAGGCCCAGATCATGTACAAAAGCGCCGACGGCTCCACCGGCAGGATGCGCCCCTCCTCCACCCAGCGGCGGATCTTGGCTTCCTTCAGCTTGGCCCAGGGCACCAGGCTTTCATCCAGGTTCACCCCCAGCACCGGCGCCCCATGCAGCATCTCTTCGGCCCAGATCTTCGAGCCCAGCGGCCGCGAGCGCGAGTGGCCCATCTTTGCCCGAATGTAACTGGTGAGCACCACGCGCGGGTCGTCGAAGTTCTCGAAGCACAGCGCGTCCTGCTTCCACACATCCAACAGGTCCTGCAGCACAGCACGGAACAGGTCGTCCTTGGTGCTGAAGTAGTAATGAAGGTTGGAACGCGGCAACTCGGCCTGCTCGGCGATATCACCCATCGAGGTGGCGCCATAGCCCTTCTCGGCGAACACCTTTTCCGCCGCCTGCAGAATCTTCTCGATATTGCGTCGGCGGATTTCGATCTTGTGGTTGGCCATCAGGCTTGGGCCGTCCACACCGCCAGCTCATGACCGTCTGGGTAGATGAAATTGAACTCGATGTTGTCGATCTGCCGGTCAGTACCGCGAATGCCCATGTGTGCTCCGTGCCAAAGGGGTTTGCCCTAGTCTACTCCGCTTACTCCAAGCCAGCGCAATCCCTGTAGGAGACCGCCACCTGACTTAGCTACAGCTCGCCCGATCACGCACCGGGCACTGTGCGCGGTGCAGGTTCAGTGCGGTGTTGATGATGCCGATATGACTGAACGCCTGGGGGAAGTTGCCAAGCATGCGCTGGCCCGCCGGGTCGTACTGTTCGGCCAGCAGGCCAAGGTCGTTGCACAGGCCGGTCAAGCGTTCGTACAGTGCCTGCGCTTCTGCCTGGCGGCCCAGCAATACATACACGTCGGCCAGCCAGAACGAACACACCAGGAAGGTGCCCTCCCCGGCCGTCAGGCCATCGCTGCAGCGATCGCTGTCATAGCGCAGCAGCAGGCCGTTTTTCAGCAGGCGTTGTTCGACCTGTTCGAGCGTGCGCAAAAAGCGCGGGTCATCCGCGGGCAGGAAGCCGGTCAGGGCGATCTGCAACAAGCTGGCGTCCATCTCGGTCGAGCCATAGGCCTGGACGAAAAAGCGGCCGCTGGGGTCCAGGCCCTGCGCGCACACTTCACGACGAATCTCGTCAGCCACCTGGCGGTAATGCCTCCCGCGCTCGCGGCCCTCCTCGGTGGTGTCGGCCAGCCCCGCGGCACGGTCGAACGCCACCCAGGCCATGACCTTGGAGTGCACGAACTGCTGCCGGCCGCCGCGCACTTCCCAGATGCCCTCGTCCGCCTGGCGCCAGATGCGCTCGACGTAAGGCAGGATCGAGCGGGCGATGGCGGCGCTGCGCGAGTGGCGGGGCAAGCCGCCCTTGATTGCCTGGGTCATGGCATCGGCGAGCTCGCCGTAGATGTCCAGCTGCATCTGCGCTGACGCTGCATTGCCCACCCGCACCGGTTGCGAGTGCTCGTAGCCGGCCAGCCACGGCAAGGTGTATTCCTGCAGGTCGCGTTCGCCGGCCAGGCCGTACATGATCTGCATCTGCTCCGGGTTGCCGGCCACCGAGCGCAACAACCACTCGCGCCAAGCCTGGGCTTCATCGAAGTAGCCGAGGTTCATGAAGGCCAGCAGTGTCATGGTCGCGTCGCGCAGCCAACAGAAGCGGTAGTCCCAGTTGCGCTCGTGACCGATGCGCTCGGGCAGCGAGGTGGTGACGGCGGCAACGATGCCGCCGGTGGGCGCATAGGTCATGGCCTTGAGGGTCAGCAGCGAGCGGCGCACCAAGGAGGAGTATGGGCCCACCTGTGGGCAGCGGGCGGCGAAGGCCTGCCATTGGTCGATGGTCTGCGCCAGCGCTTCGTCGCTATCACAGCCGGGCTGCACCGGCAGGTGCGATGGCTGGTGACGCAGGCTGAACACCTGGCGTTCGCCCGCACCGACGCGAAAGCGGGCGACGGTGTGCTGGTCGCGGGCATGCGGGGGAACGGTGCTGCACAGAATCAGTCGGTCGGGGCCGGCGACAGCGCTGAGGGTCAGCGGGTCGAGCCGTTCTACCCAGGGCACGCTGCGGCCGTAGTCGAAGCGCATTACCAGGTCCATTTCGAAGTTGGTTTCGCCGGCTAGGCCTTCGACGATGCGCACCAGCGCGTTGACCTCGCCCAGCGGCATGAAGTCCAGCACGCGGGCGCGGCCGGTGGCGGTGACCCAGATGGTTTCCAGCACCAGGGTGTCGTCCAGGTATTGGCGGCTGCTGTGTTCGACCGGGTCGCTGGGGGCCAGGCGCCAGCGGCCGTTTTCCTCGTTGCCCAGCAGTGCGGCGAATACCGCGGGGGCGTCGAAGCGTGGCAGGCACAGCCAGTCGAGCGAGCCATCGCGGCTGACCAGGGCGGCGCTGCGGCAATTGCCCAGCAGGGCATAGTCTTCGATGTGGGCCGGCATTGAGGCTCCTTAGTATGGTTGCCTGTGCTGGCCTTTTCGCGGGTGAACCCGCTCCCACAGGTACATCACAGGCCTTGAAACCATCGATATCCCTGTGGGAGCGGGTTCACCCACGAAAGGGCCAGCACAGGCTTTACAAATAACTCACCCCAACCGATGCCACTCCCGCTTGTCCCGGGTCAGCAATTCATTGCCGGCCTCGGGCCCGTCTTCACCGGCCGGGTATTCGTGCACCTCGCCGCCCTGGGCCCAGGCATCCAGGAATGGCTGCACCGCGCGCCAGCCGTTCTCGATGTTGTCAGCCCGCTGGAACAAGGTCTGGTCACCGGTCAGGCAGTCGTAAATCAGCGTCTCGTAGCCGGTCGCCGGGGTCATCTTGAAGAAGTCCTTGTAGGCAAAGCCCAGCTCGACATTCTCCATTACCAGCTCCGGCCCGGGGCGCTTGGCCTGCAGGTCGAACCACATGCCCTCGTTGGGCTGGATCTGGATTTTCAGGTAATTGGGCTTGGGCCGCTCCAGCTCCGATTCGCGGAACTGCGCATAAGGCGCGGGCTTGAAGCAGATGGCAATTTCGGTATCACGCACGCTCATGCGCTTGCCAGTTCGCAGGTAGAACGGCACGCCAGCCCAGCGCCAGTTGTCGATCATCACCTTCAGCGCCACATAGGTCTCGGTCTGGCTGTCCGCCGCGACGTTGGCCTCGTGGCGGTAGCCAAGCAACTGCTTGCGCCCCTGCTTGCCGGCGCTGTACTGGCCGCGCACGGAGTTTTTCAAGGCCATCTTCGTCGACCACGGACGGATGGCGCCGATCACCTTGGCCTTTTCGCTGCGCACGGCATCGGCGGCAAACGCCGCCGGGGGCTCCATGGCTACCATCGCCAGCAACTGGAACAGATGATTGGGCACCATGTCGCGCAACGCGCCGGTGCTGTCGTAGAACGCACCACGGGTCTCGACACCTACGGTTTCCGCAGCGGTGATTTGCACATGGTCGATGTAGTGGTTGTTCCAGAACGACTCGAACAAGCCGTTGGAGAACCGGCTGACCAGGATGTTCTGCACCGTCTCTTTGCCCAGGTAATGGTCGATGCGGTAGATCTGCCGCTCGCCCATTACCTTCAACAGGCAGGCGTTGAGCGCCTCGGCGCTGGCCAGGTCGGTGCCGAAGGGCTTTTCGACCACGACGCGGCGAAAACCGCCGGCCGATTCGTCGAGCAGCCCGGCCTGCCCCAGGCGCTGCGCCACTTCGGGGAAGAAGCGCGGCGAGGTCGCCAGGTAGAAGATGGCGTTGCCGTGGCGGGTTGTGTCGATGCGCTTGGCGAGGGCCTGGTACGTGGCCGGGTCGAGGAAATCGCCGGTCTGGTAATCCAGGCGCTTGGCCAGACGTGCCCACAGCTTCTCATCCAGGCACTTGGCCGTGCCCTCGCCACCTTTGTCACGCTCGACCATGAACGCATGCAGGCGCCCGGCGAATTCCTCGGCAGTGGCCGGGTTGTGGTCGACACCAACGATACGCAGGTTGCGGTCCAGCAGGCCGTCACGGCTGAGGTTGTAAAGCGCCGGCATCAGCAGGCGCTTGACCAGGTCGCCATTGGCGCCGAACAGGAACAGAGTGCATGGCGGAGCGGCCGGAATGCTCTGTTTGGTCATTCGGCTTTTTTCTCGACGTGGCCACCGAAGCCCAGGCGCATGGCCGAGAGAATCTTGTCACCATAGGTGCCTTGCTGCTGGCGCGAGCGGAAGCGGGCGAACAGCGCGCTGGACAGCACCGGCACCGGCACCGCCTGCTCGACGGCGGCGTCGATGGTCCAGCGGCCTTCACCACTGTCGGATACCGAGCCACTGAACTGCGACAGCTGCGGGTCGGCCACCAGCGCATCGGCGGTGAGGTCGAGCAGCCACGAGGTGACCACGCTGCCACGCCGCCACACTTCGGCGATTTCGGCCACGTTCAGGTCGAAACGCTGGTCTTCCGGCAGTTCGTTGCCGCCCTTGCTGCGCAGCAGATCGAAACCTTCGGCATAGGCCTGCATGAGGCCGTACTCGATGCCGTTGTGCACCATTTTCACGTAGTGCCCGGCACCGGGTGGGCCGGCGTGGATGTAGCCGTGTTCGGCACGCTGGTGCTCGCCGCTGCGGCCATGGGTACGCGGGATGTCACCCACGCCCGGGGCCAGCGCCTTGAACAGTGGTTCCAGGCGCTCGAACACGTCCTTTTCGCCACCGATCATCATGCAGTAGCCACGGTCCAGGCCCCACACGCCGCCCGAAGTGCCGACGTCCAGGTAATGCAGCCGGCGCTTGGCCAGCTCGGCGGCGCGGCGCACATCATCCTTGTAGAAGGTGTTGCCGCCGTCGATGATCGCATCGCCCGGCTCCAGCAGCTCGGCCAGTTGAGCAATGGTCTGCTCGGTGGGCTCGCCGGCGGGCAGCATGACCCACACCGCACGCGGTGCTTTCAGCTTCTGTACCAGCGCACCGAGGTCGTGCGCGCCTTGGGCGCCCTCGCCTTCCAGGCCGTCGATGGCCTCGCGGTTACGGTCATGCACCACCGTACGGTGGCCGGCGCGCATCAGGCGCCTTGCGATATTGCCGCCCATGCGGCCCAGCCCGATGATTCCCAGTTGCATGAGCCGATGCTCCCCTTTCGAAATAAATGACAACACAATCCAGCTTTTCAGATTAGTCCAGCGAACCGATCGAGGGTTCAGCGACGAACGGCGAGACAACGATAAACAAAAAAGTTCCCAAGACCTGCGAAAGAATTCAAAATGCGCCCGCCTGAAGCGTCTACGCTTTAACTTGTCACCAGCCAAAACCGCGAGGTGTGCTCATGGGTACCTTGATGCCTGCAACCCCAACCCAGCCCCTCTATGTCTCCGTGCGCCGTGATGAGCTGCGTAAACTGAAGGACGAACGTGACCAGCTGCGCCAGCAGGTCGCCCAATTGAACCTGCTGCTGGCGCAAGCACGCACAGACGGCAAGGCCGTCAGCCTCTGAAGTTGCCCCGTCCCTGTGGGAGCTGAACTGCTCCCACATCGCTCAATCGAGCAGCCAGCTATTATCGCCATTTTCCAGGGTACCGCCATGACTGGTGGCATCGCCGACCCTGGCAAGCGGCTGCCCATCATCCATCATCAGTGCCGAGCCGCTGGTAATCACCGCCCCACACCCGAGCCTGTCGCCAACCCTGGCGGCTGCCCTGCCGTTGACGAAGAACAGACTGGAGCCGCTGCTGATGCTGGTCGGGCCGCACAATGGGCAGTGGTGAGGGTGACCCAGCAGAACGATGGCGGGCATTGTTGCCACTCCCGAATCATGTGAGGCGCCAGGCACGCATGCCGGCAGCGCCAATCAGAACGTTCTCGACAGCCGCCAGTGCACGACCTGGCCATCGATCTCAGGGAAAGGTACCTGGTGCATGAACACCTGCTCGCCCACCATGCGCTCGACGCAGACGTAGTACCCGGGCCATGGGCAAGGCGTGCCGGAAGGCCAGCCTGGGGCATCCTCGCGCCTGGCGGTTTCCGGGTCGCGGAACTGCTTGCCCAGGCGTCGGTAATGCGCCCTTTCGATGAGCGCCTGCGGGTAAAAGTGAGGAGCGCTTTTCAGGCCATCACCCTGCACAGACCATAAAAACGCCACCAGTGCGGCCTCGAAGGCCCAGTAACCCAAGTGGTCACTCCGTGCCCGGGTGTGGCGCTCGTGCCAGTAGCAAACGTGCGCATTGGCGTACCACTGCCCGAGATAGTGCATGAGCGCGTCATGCTGCGCGGGCCCTTTCAGGTCGAGGCTCTCCAGCAAGGCGCCATAAGGTTCGGGGTGAAGCAATGAGGTGCCAGGGTAGGCCTTGCCCAGCCGCTGGAACAGGCGATGCAGCAGCAGGTCGGGGCTGCGCTCGTCGTCCTGGTTCAGCCAACCCAGTACCTGGTCGACACGCTCGGGGTAACCGCACAGCACCGCCAGCGACAACAGCCACAAGGCAAGCCGGTATTCATCCGACACCCAGGGGCGCAACTGCTCGCTGGTTGCCGGGTACGCCGAAAAATGCCGGGCGAACTGGGCGAACGCATAGTCTGCATAGGCCTCTACAAGTTCCATCGGCTCGCCACCGGAATACCGCTGCACTGCCAGCTCCAGTGCCATGTGGGCCCAGTCACGGCTAAGGCCACGGTAGTGGTGCCTGTGCTCGGCTGGCCCGCTCAGCAATGCCTGGGCGTCAGGGTCGGCGAATTCCTGCTCTTTTTCACGGGTCGAAGCCAGGTAATGCTGCTCGACCATCCACGGGTCGCGCTTGATGCTGTCGAACTGGCCCATCGGCCCTCCCGCACGCTATAAGCCTTTCACCAAGCGCCAAACCAGAGAGCGCCCATTTTCGCTCGGCATCTCTACGCCTTGCATGAATGTCTGAGGCCCCACCGCCCATTCATCACATACCCACACACCCGTGCGCGGGCAGATTTCGCCCGACCTGGCAAGCGCATCCGAATATGGCGCGCTTTGCAGTTGTTCAGGGAAGCTTTTGATAACTTGACGCTTGCGAGCATCGTCTACCAAATCCTTCGGGTAGAAAGGAAGATCTCTATAGGGCGTATCGTCGACGCCCCACAACACAGTGACCAATCCTGCCTCAAATGCCCAATAGCCAAAGAAACCCGCATCGCTTCGTGCCTTGTGCCGGTCATGCCAATAACAGTTGCGCATGCCGCGATACCACTGCTTCAGGTAACTACGCACTGCCTGTTGCTGCTCATCCTTCTCGGTAGTTACGGCATTGAGCAATTCATGATAGGGGCGCTCATGAATCAACGTACTCCCGGGGATCGTCACCCCCACACGGGAAAACAGTTGCCGCAACAGGATGTCCTCACCGTCATCTGGGTCTTCACTCAAAAAACCTGCGATTTGCCTGATGCGCCCGGGCTTGTTGAACAGCACTGCAAACGATAGAAGCCAGAGTGTGTACTGATAGGCATCCGGCTCCCACAGTTTCAAGCTGAAACTCGGATAAGCTTGCTTGTGACGTTGAAACTGAGAAAACACGTGTTCAGCATAGGGCCGGAGGGACTCTATTGGCTCCCCCCCTGAATACAATTCAATCAATAGCTCAAGTGACTGAAAGCACCACCCCCAACTTAATCCCTCCACATTAACGTAGTCTGGCCAAGACCTAGCCAAAAATTCCTCAGCACTCCGCTCAAAGTATTTCTCTTTCAAATACGACACATCGTCAAGATAAAACTTCTCTTGAAGAAGCGGTTCTCTTTTAATCAGATCAAAATGCGCCATGACATCCCCCTAGCGAACAGTATCAACAATGGCACTTGCATTCCCTTCGAGCTTAGTCACACTCGATACGACCCCGTTTTCGTTTACTACTATTAGCCACCGCTCGTACCCCGCTTCTCGAATCGCATCTCCCTCCTTACGTCCCAACACGCTTTGTAATCCGGGGACAATCCACGCATCACTCATCTGCCTGGCGCTCGGAAACCCCTTACTCCCCTTTGTAACCGGCAAACTACCCGGCGAAAACGCGCCCCCCGTTCAGGGTTGGCGAACTCCCGCTCTTTTTCACAGATCGAGGCTAGGTAACGCTGCTCGTCCATCCACGGGTCGCGCTTGGTGCTGTCGAATTGGCCAATCGCCCCACACACGCTATAAGCCTTTCACCAAGCGCCAAACCAGAGAGCGCCCATTTTCGCTCGGCATCTCTACGCCTTGCATGAATGTCTGAGGCCCCACCGCCCATTCATCACATACCCACACACCCGTGCGCGGGCAAATTTCGCCCGACCTGGCAAGTGCATCCGAATACGGCGCGCTTTGCAGTTGTTCAGGGAAGCTTTTGATAACTTGACGCTTGCGAGCATCGTCTACCAAATCCTTCGGGTAGAAAGGAAGATCTCTATAGGGCGTATCGTCGACGCCCCACAACACAGTGACCAATCCTGCCTCAAATGCCCAATAGCCAAAGAAACCCGCATCGCTTCGTGCCTTGTGCCGGTCATGCCAATAACAGTTGCGCATGCCTCGATACCACTGCTTCAGGTAACTACGCACTGCCTGTTGCTGCTCATCCTTCTCGGTAGTTACGGCATTGAGCAATTCATGATAGGGGCGCTCATGAATCAACGTACTCCCGGGAATCGTCACCCCCACACGGGAAAACAGTTGCCGCAACAGAATGTCCTCACCGTCATCTGGGGCTTCACTCAAAAAACCTGCGATTTGCCTGATGCGCCCGGGCTTGTTGAACAGCACTGCAAACGATAGAAGCCAGAGTGTGTACTGATAGGCATCCGGCTCCCACAGTTTCAAGCTGAAAGCCGGATAAGCTTGCTTGTGACGTTGAAACTGGGAAAACATGTGATCCGCGTAAAACTCAAGCGCTTCAACGGGCTCTCCCCCCGAATAAAGAGCAATGAGTAACTCCATAGACTGAAAGCACCACCTCCAGCTCAACATCTTGACATTTACATACTCGGGACGCTCAATCTTGAGAAAAGATTCAGCTTGGCGCTCTACATAATTCTCCTTCCAAAAAGAAACACTATCGAGATAGGCTGCCTCTTGCAAAAAAGGCTCACGCTTGACCCGATCAAATCCAGTCATTACACACCCCTATTTGATCACTTCACCGATAAATTTAGCATTTTCGTCGAGCTTGACTATTTTCGTTACCGCACCACTTTCATCTACGATCATTAACCAACGTTCATATCCGGCGAATGCAACTTCTTCCGCCTGTTTTTTCCCAAGATTCAAGTCAAGTCTCGGCTCAATCCACGCATCACTCATCTGCCTGGCACTCGGAAACCCCTTACTCCCCTTTGTAACCGGCAAACTACCCGGCGAAAACGCGCCCCCCGTTCGATACTTGGTCTCGGTAATGATGAACGGCGGCGGTGGATGGGCATTACGATAGACGCCATCCAGCCCGCGCCCGGTGGGTTTCATTTCCAGGCTGCGAGGCCCACGAGCGGCCGACAGCAGGTTCTCATGGCCTTTGCCGAGCATGTACTGATCACTGACCACCTCCCCATAAATGCCCTTCTGCGCCCGGGTCGCCGTCGAATGATCGAACACGTGCACATTGGCGCCATGCGTGGCGGCAGCCGCAGAGGTGGGCACTGGCGGGCCGAGCGCACCCTCGGGGCGCTCGAGGTAACGCGGACGCATGCCAATGCCAGAAGTCACCCGCCCACCACTCATCGCCATGGGCACCGGCTTAGGCGCATGCACCCCGGCCTGCGCAACCTGCGCGGGCAGATCGCTGGCCTGTTCCAGCACCTTGGCCAACCTGGCGTCGAGTTGCATCAGCGCCTGTGGGATTTCCCGCACTGCATGCACCTGCACCGCGTAGAACTGCGCTTCCATGGCCTGCAGCCGCACCAACAGGTGCGAGGCCGCCTGGTTGAAGGGCCAGTTGCCCAGGTAGCTGCGAAGCTTTGCCGTTGCAGCCATGACCTTGGTCAAGAACTGGTTCAGATAGGCCAGCAAATCCTTTTCATAGCTCGTGAACCTGACCTGGCGAAGCCAGAACTCCACGCTGCCGCGGGTGAACTTGCCAAGAAACGCAACCACGGTCCGCAAGATGATCTGGCTTTCACGGATAAGTAGCAGGCACAAACCTCGCAGAAACGCTGCCGCTTCCTGGCCGACCAATGCACCTGCCACCGAGCCCACGGGCGTACCCACCGCCCCCACCACGGCACCGATGATCGGCGCGATCAAGGTAATCAGGCAGGCGACCAGCAGCACCCACTCCTGCCACTGTGGCGGCTGCGCCGTTGCCTGGCTGCCATCCGCCGTGTAGCGCTTGCCCAGGCGCAGGCACACTGCGGCCAGGTCACGGGCACTGAGCACGATCACCACCCCAGGCACCAACGACAGCAGCATGTCGGCAATGACCACGCTCAGTGGCCGTTCCTCGGCAAACTCGCCCAGCACCAGGTCACGCAGCCAGCCAAAGCCACCTGCCACCCTTTCCACCGCTTCATCCAGCCAGTCAGCAGCAGAGTTCATGGCTGGCCACCTGCCGAGGTACAGCCGGCAAGCAATGCCTGCAGGGCAGCATCCGGCTCGGTTGCGGTCGTCAGCTGCAGCGAACCTTGGCCAACCTCGTAGCGCACCTGGGCGCTACAACCGGGGGTAACGCCAGCCAGGCGGGCATAGCCGTTCTGGTCGACCATACCCTGGCGCTGGGTGCCATCGGACAACGTCGCTACGTAGGCCGTGCCCGCAATCGGCGTACCGTCGGCATGCACCAGGCGAAACTCGATTTCCTCCTGCGACGGTGCAGGCGGCTCGCCGTAACGTGCAGGCGCCTTTACCTGGGCGATGGCATGCAACAGCAGTGGCTCGGGGCAACCGATTTCGATGCGGCCATCAACCAGCTTGATGAACGCCCCGCCGCAACTCAGGGTCAGCGACGTTCGGCTGTCGATGTGCACATGGCCGTGATGGCTGGTGATCGACACATCGTCATTGGCATCGACCCGCAGTTGCCCGCCGACCTGCACACGCTTGTCCTGCGCGACCTGCTCGCTGGCCTCGAGGCCAACCATCACGCTCAACGCCCCGCCAACGGCCAACGACTTGCCCAGACCTATGCTTTCGACTTTGCCAAGGGCGACCGTTTCGCTCTTGCTGGCGCCGACCTTGACACTGCGGTTGCCACCTATGTGCACCACTTCGTCATGCTCGACGCGCTCGCTACGATCATTGCCGATGAGCGTGGTTTCGTTGTGTTTCACGACGTTGTTCTGGTCGCGCTCGGCATGAATGAATACTTCCTGCCGCCCCAGTTCGTCCTCGAAGCGCAACTCGTTGAAGCCATCGCCTTTATGGGTCTGGCTCTTGATGGTCATGCGGGTCTTGTGTTCGGGCAGGTCGTAAGGCGGCAGCTGGTCACCGCAGTAGGTGCGCCCGGTGATCATCGGCTGGTCCGGGTCGCCATTGACGTACTGGACAATCACATCCTGGCCAATACGCGGAATGGCCATCGACCCCCAACTGCCACCGGCCCAGCCTTGCGACACCCGCACCCAGCAGGAACTGAATTCGTTGTTGCTGCTTTCACGGTCCCAGGGGAAGCTGACCTTGACCCGCCCCCACTGGTCGCAAAAAATCTCTTCGCCCGGCGGGCCGACCACGGTGGCCATGTGCGGGCCATCGATACGCGGCTTGGCCAAGGGTGCCGGGCGCCATTCGGCCATGCCTTGCACCAGCAGCGCATCGTTCACATAGCGGGTACCTTGTTCGGCGCCGACGGCTTCTTCCTGCAGGCTGGTGAACTGCGTACCTTCGTGGCACAGGCTGATTACGCGCCAGTGCACATTGAGGTCTTCACGCGGGTGGCCGACGAGTGTGAAGCTCAGGCCTGGCTGCAGGCGCACGTCATCGCCCTGTACTTCGGCCAGGAGGGCGTCATGACGCAGCGCCGTCAGCCGCGTTTCAGTGAAGGGCTTGCCGACCGCATCGCGCTTGTAGCGCCCCGGGTAATCAAAAAATTCGTAGTCCAGCGACTGGTGCGTGATTCCGCTGGCCTGAGCCTTGTGCTCCTGGCGATAGGCCGGGTTGGTGAAGGTGTAGTCGCGCTGCACCTGCTGCGCGGTACGCACCTGCTCGCAGTAGCGCAAACGCCGCAGGCAGGTACGGGCCTGGTCGCCACCGCTGCTGGCGTGGTACAGCACCTTGTCGGGGCCGAGATCATCTTCATCCAGCCAAAGCGCCTCATCATCTACGGGCTTTAGCGAGCCCCGGCTGAGCAACCCAAGCAATAGCAGGCGATCGGTAACGATCAGCGTGTGGTGCCTGGCGCAGTGTGCAAAGCGGTAGACGAAGCCCTCTTCAGCGGCGAGGCGATGGATGAAGTCGAGGTCGGTTTCCCCCGCCTGGACACAAAACTCACGCACCTGGTGATCGGCGCTGCTATTGAGCTCAAACCGGGCAATGCCCTGACGCTTGAACATCAGTTCAAGAATCTGAGGTACGGTTTTCTGCTGGAAGATTCGCCAGTTCGAACGCAAGCGGGCGCGGGCCAGCTGCGGCTCGACCACAGCGTGGTAGCGCGTGCGACAGAAGCCGGTTTCACCTTGGCTGAAGGCACTGACCAAGCCATGCACATGACGCAGTGGCCGGCCTGCGCAATAAAGGGTGAATAGCGCAGGCTTGTCGAGCACCTGGCCGAAGTCGACATCACTGTCGTAGCTGACAAGTTCAAGGCTCAGCACAAATGGCTGGCTGATAGCTTCTTCCAGCTTGAATGAAACCACTTCGAACTCCGTGCGCCCGGCGAGCGCCTGAAATCCGAAACGAAAGTCCGAGTGTTTCATGAGTTGCTCTACCCGCCATCATGTTTACCGGCGAAAAAACAACCACATCCTGGCTTTCTTCAAGATGAGTACGTCGAATGAAAATTGCCCGTCGCCAACGTCCAAGCCGGCTAGATCCGTGGCATTGGCGGACTTGACCGATGACGACAGTGAGGATGAGGCAGTGACTGAAGAGCAACTTAAACCGTACCGCCCCGCCATGACAGGAACGATGGGTTTCATGCATTGACGACTTCGTAGGAAATTTCCTAAAGCATCAACTTACAAAATTTTGCGCGTGCGAGTCCGCTCTCAGAAACACCAAAAATTCAAATTAGGAAAAGAATAAGGACAGTTACTGAAAAGATCGCGAAACAGCCCCTTTCACCTTCCTGAAAACATTGAGATTCCGAAATGCACCATTTTGTTGGAAGGCGATGACCCTGACCCCCTCAAGCGCACCAAAAAGGTGCGCGACTATCAGTAATGGGGCAGCCCGCCTGCCCTTCATCAACCGCTCCCTCCCCTGCATTCACATCCGGTCACAACCGCCAACGTTTGCGTCTACTCCGCGGCACGACAATGGTGACCAGCGGGTCACATTTTTATCTCTTTCTCTCCTACACTCGGTTTTCGGCCCGCCATTTGCTCAACGGAAGAGTGACGAAAAAAAGTCGAACTTTACGGAACGCGGGCAGGTCAGGAACTAAGTAGGCCAAACGCAAAGGGACTTCCCAGCCTCGGCCCACACACCCCACCAGCCCAATCGCCTTCGGCGGGAATGCCGATCGCGCCGTGCCTGCGCGCACGACCTTGGGGCATGGAATGCACTACGCAGAATCCAGAAACAGAGAGAACCAACACGAAACATTGCCACGGGTGCCAGCACCCGGCCAAGCATAGGGATGGAGAGAAGTATGATCAGTGCCGCTGTCGAGCCTCACGTAGATTCATTCAACCCGGACAACCGCGAGCCGCTCACCCCGGACTTCGCCACGACAGGCAAGGCACCCGGCGCCCAGCGCCAGCACAACCGCAACAAGCGCAAGATTTTGTTCGTGACCTCGGAAATCGCCGACCTGGTGAAAACCGGTGGCCTGGGTGACGTGTCCGCCGCCCTCCCCCGGGCACTGGCCCACCTGCACGATGTGCGAGTGCTGATCCCCGGCTACCGCCAGGTGATGGAAAGCGACAACCCCATCCACATTGTCGGTGAGCTGGATGGCCACGCCGCTCTGCCGCCGTGCAAGATCGGGCGCATGGACATGGCCGACGGCCTGGTTATCTATGTGCTGATCTGCCCCGAGCTGTACCAGCGCGACGGCACTCCCTATGGTGCCAACAACGGCCGCGACTGGCCCGACAACCACATCCGTTTCGCCCGCCTGGGCCTTGCCGCCGCCGAAATCGCCGCCGGCGAAGGCAAGATCCACTGGAAGCCCGAAGTAGTGCACGCCCACGATTGGCCTGCCGGCCTGGCACCGGCCTACATGCACTGGCGCGGGCTGAGCACGCCAACATTGTTCACCATCCACAACCTGGCCTACCAGGGCGTGTACAGCCGCGGTTGCAGCCCGGAGCTGGCGATCCCCGAACATGCCATGCAACAAGAAGGCATGGAATTCTACGGCAAGCTGTCGTTCCTCAAGGCCGGCCTGGCCTACGCCAGCCACATCACCACGGTCAGTGCCACCTATGCCCGGGAAATCACCACCCCGGAATTCGGCTGCGGCCTGGACGGTTTCCTCGCCAGCAAAGCCCAGCAAGGCCTGCTCGGCGGCATTCCCAACGGCATCGACGAAAGCTGGGACTCGGCCACCGACAAGCACCTGCAGCACAACTTCAGCATCAACGACTGGGAAGGCAAGGCGCGCAATGCCCAGGAAGTGCGCGAGCTGTTCAAACTGCAGCCCTCCGAAGGCCCGCTGTTCGCCGTGGTTTCGCGCCTGGTCTACCAGAAAGGCCTGGACCTGACCCTGGGTGTGGCCGACTACATCGTCGAGCAAGGCGGGCAGATCGCGATCATCGGCCGTGGCGAGCCGGAAGAAGAGCAGGCCATGCGCGAACTGGCGCTACGCCACCCGGGCCGTATCGGCGTACGCATCGGTTTCAACGAAACCGATGCGCGGCGCATGTTCGCCGGCAGCGACTTCCTGCTGATGCCGTCACGCTACGAGCCATGCGGCCTCAGCCAGATGTACGCGCAGCGTTTCGGCTCGCTGCCGGTGGCGCGCAACACTGGCGGCCTGGCCGATACCATCGAGTGCGGCGTCACCGGCTTCCTGTTCAACGAGTCCACCGTCGAGAGCTATCGCCAGGCACTCAGCCGCGCCTTCTATGTATACGGCAAGAAGGACCTGCTGAACGCCATGCGCTGCCTGTCGATGACCCAACCGTTCAACTGGTGCCAGGCCGTGGAACCCTACGCACGCCTGTACGAAGACCTGGTCAAGCAGGCGCAGCACAGCCATTACTGAACGGGGATTTGAAGATGCACAGACATGGCGCACACCTGCTGGACGCCACGTCGGCGCGCTTCGCCCTCTGGGCGCCGGATGCGCGCAGCGTGAGCGTGGAACTTGAGCAGCAGCCGGCCGTCGAGCTGTTGCCCGACGATGAAGGGTGGTACACCGGCGTGGCCTCGTGCCAGGCCGGTGACCGTTACCACTACCGTATCGACGGTGAACTGCAGGTGGCCGACCCGGCTTCACGCTACCAGCCCGACGGCGTGCAGGGGCCGAGCCAGGTGGTGGATGTGGCCAGCTATGCCTGGCAACATCCCTGGCAAGGCCGGCCCTGGCACGAAGCGGTCATACAGGAGCTGCATGTGGGCCTGCTCGACGGCTACACCGGGGTCGCCCGGCAACTGCCGCGCCTGGCCGAGCTGGGTATCAGCGCCATCGAGCTGATGCCGCTGGGGCAGTTCCCCGGCGAGCGCAACTGGGGTTACGACGGCGTGCTGCCCTATGCACCGCAAAACACCTACGGCAGCCCCGAGCAGTTGTGTGCGCTGGTCGACCAGGCACATGGCAATGGGCTGATGGTGCTGGTCGATGTGGTGTACAACCACTTCGGCCCCGACGGCAATTACCTGCACCAGTATGCCAGCCCGTTCTTCCGCGAGGACCGGCAGACCCCCTGGGGCGCAGCTATCGACTTCCGGCGCCCACAGGTGCGCGAATACTTCATCCAGAACGCCCTGATGTGGCTGTGCGACTACCGCTTTGACGGCCTGCGCCTGGATGCCGTGCACGCCATCGACCAGCCCGACTTCCTGATCGAGCTGGCGCAAAGGGTACGCGCTGCCGTGGAACCGGGCCGCCACGTATGGCTGGTACTGGAGAACGAACACAACCAGGCCTTCCTGCTGGAACAAGGCTTCGATGCCCAGTGGAACGACGACGGTCACAATGCCCTGCATGTGCTGCTGACCGGCGAAACGGAAGGCTACTACGCCGACTACCAGCAGCGCCCCATCGACCAGCTGGCTCGCTGCCTTGCCGAAGGTTTCGTGTTCCAGGGCCAGGCCAACCGCCATGGCACGCCCCGCGGCGAGCCCAGCGCGCACCTGCCGCCCAGCGCCTTCGTGCTGTTCCTGCAGAACCATGACCAGGTCGGTAACCGTGCCCTGGGCGAACGCCTGACCCGCTTGTGCCCACCGCAGGCGCTGCGGGCGGCCACCGGGCTGTTGCTGCTGGCACCGATGATACCGCTGCTGTTCATGGGCGACGACGATGGTAGCTGCCGACCGTTCCTGTTCTTCACCGACTTCCATGATCAACTGGCCGATGCCGTGCGCGAAGGCCGGCGCGGCGAGTTCGCCCATTTCGCCGCCTTTGCCGACCCCGAACAACGCCAACGCATTCCCGACCCCAACGCCGAACAGACCTTCGAGGCCTCCCGCCCGCAAGGCAAGGATGTGATCGCCGGCTGGCACGGCCTGTACCAGCACCTGCTCGAACTGCGCCGCCGCCATGTGATACCGCACCTGCCCGGCAGCCGCGCGCTGGGCGCCGAAGTACACGGCGACAAGGCCCTGACCGCACGCTGGTGCCTGGGCAATGGCACCACCCTGCGCATCGACCTGAACCTGGCCGCCACCCCGCAGGGGGTCGAGTTGCCCGCGCCGGCCAACCGCCTGTTCGACAGCAGCGACACCCGGCACCCCGATACCCACCTGGCCGCATACAGCTGCGTGGTCAGCCTGCTTCCCCCTGCCCAGGAGCGCCCATGAGCGAAACCGCCCTGCACCGCCTGGCGACCCGCGTCGGGCTGAGCCGCGACTGGATCGACGCCAATGCCCGGCCCCAGCGTGTCAGCGACGAGGTACTGCGCAACATCCTAGAAGGCCTTGGCCACCCAGCCAGCGATGACGCCGCCATTGCCGCCAGCCTGCGCGCCGTGGACGCTGCCGAAGACAGTGAGCACCTGCCGCCGTTGCTGACCGTCGACCTCGGCCAGCCATTGGCACTGGCGCGCTACTTCAGCGCCGCCAGCGTCGCGCACTGCACCCTGGAAGACCACAGCGCCCTCACCCTCAGCCTCGACGACCAGGCCCGCCTGCCCGGTGCACTGCCCACCGGCTACCACCAGGTGGAAATCGACAGCCGCCGCTTCACCGTGGCCGTGGCCCCGCCATGCTGCTACAGCCTCGAAGACCGGGTGCAGCAGCCGCCCCCGCGCTGCTGGGGCCTGGCGGTGCAGCTGTACAGCCTGCGTCGCCCCGGCGATGGCGGCTATGGCGACTGCCTGGCCCTGGAACAACTGGCCCGCGCAGCCGCCGAGCGCGGCGCCGATGCCTTGGCCATCAGTCCTATCCACGCCCTGTCGGCCATCGACCAGACGCACTACAGCCCCTACTCGCCCTCCAGCCGCCTGCTGCTCAATACCCTGTACGCCAGCCCTGCCGCGCTGCTGGGCGAGCGGGAGGTGCGCGTGGCCATCGAAGCCTGCGGCCTGGAGCAACAGCTGGAAGACCTGGAGCAAAGCCCGCTGGTTGACTGGCCGCGTGCCGCCAGCGCCCGCCAACGCCTGCTCGAAGCCCTGTACCAGGGTTTCAGCCAGGGCGACCACCCACTGCGCAAGGATTTCGACAGCTTCCGCGAAGCCGGTGGCCAGGCGCTGGAGCACCATTGCCGCTTTGAGGTGCTGCAGGCCCAGGCCGTGGAGCATGGCCTGGGCGCCGACTGGCGCCATTGGCCCAAGGCCTGGCACGACCCATACCACCCGGAAGTGGAGGCCTTCGCCAACGCCTACCCGGCCAAGGTCGAGTTCCATGCCTTCTGCCAATGGCTGACCGAACGGGGCCTGCAACGCGCCCAGGAAGCGGCACGCGGCAACGGCATGGCGGTCGGCCTGATCGCTGACCTGGCGGTGGGCGCCGACGGTGCCGGCAGCCAGGCCTGGAGCCGCCAGGACGAGCTGCTGGCAGGGCTGAATGTAGGCGCGCCGCCCGACATCCTCAACCGTGCCGGCCAGGACTGGGGCATCTGCGCCTTCTCGCCCGAGGGCCTCAAGCGCAACGGCTACCGCGCCTTCATCGAAATGCTGCGGGCCAACCTCGCCCACGCCGGCGGCCTGCGCATCGACCATGTCATGGGCCTGCGCCGGCTGTGGCTGATCCCGCAAGGCGCCAAGCCCAGCGAAGGCGCCTACCTCAACTACCCGCTGGACGACCTGCTGCGCCTGCTGGCGCTGGAGTCGGTGCGCCACCAGGCAATCATCCTCGGCGAAGACCTGGGCACCGTGCCGGAAGGCCTGCGCGAGCAACTGGCGGCCAAGGCCGTGCTGGGCATGCGCGTGCTGCCCTTCGAGCAGACCCAGCCCGGCCATTTCAAGCCGATTCTCGACTGGCCGGACAACGCCCTGGCCACCACCGGCACCCACGACCTGGCGCCGTTGGCCGGCTGGCTGGAAAACCGCGACATTGACTGGAGCCACCGCCTGCAACTGATCGATGCCGCCACCGAACTGCACTGGCGCCACGACCGGCAGAAAGAACACGATGGCCTGCGCCGTACCCTGGAAGCCAACTACGGCACGCTGCCGGACAACGACGCGCTGATCGACGCCGCCATCCGCTACGTTGGCCACACCCGCGCACCGCTGGTGCTGGTGCCGCTGGAAGACCTGCTGGGCTGCGACGAGCAACCCAACCTGCCCGGTACCACCGCCGGCCACCCCAACTGGCGTCGGCGCTTCGCCCGGCCGGTACGTGAACTGCTCGACGACGAAGACGCCGCGCGGCGCCTGGAGCTCCTGGCCCAGGCTCGCGAACAGGCCTGGGAGCGTGACCGATGAAAGCGCTGACCGCGACCGTGCGCCTGCAGTTTCACAGTGACTTCACCCTCGATCACGCTGTGCCGCTGGTGCCGTACTTCGCCCAGTTGGGCATCAGCCACCTGTATGCCTCGCCCATCCTCAAGGCCCGCGCCGGCTCGCGCCACGGCTACGACGTAGTCGACCCGACCTGCGTCAACCCCGAACTGGGCGGCGAAGCGGCGCTGCAACGGCTGGTCGCCGCCCTGCGTCAGCACGGCATGGGGCTGATCCTCGACACGGTGTCCAACCACATGGCCGTGGGCGGTGCCGACAACCCTTGGTGGCAGAGCCTGCTGGCCTGGGGCCGGCGCAGCCCGTATGCAGAATTCTTCGACATCCAGTGGCACTCCAGCGACCCGTTGCTGGCCGGCCAGCTGCTGCTGCCGTTCCTCGCCAGCGACTATGGCATGGCACTGAAAAACGGCGAGATACCGCTCGAGTTCGACAAGCACCATGGGCTACTGCAGGTTGCCCACTACCAACACCGCTTCCCGATCTGCCCGGTCGACTATGGCTGGATTCTCGCCCTCAGCCCGGAGCCGGCACTCAAGGCCCTGGCCGAACGCTTCACCGCGTTGAACGCATCGGCCACGCCGCTCGCCGACGCCCTGCCTCTGCAAGCCGAACTGGTGCGCCTGGCAGGCGAAGGCGCCGACCTCGAATCGGCCCTGATGGCGTTCGACAGCCGTAGCGAGAATGGCTTCAAGCGCCTGCACCTGCTGCTGGAGCGCCAGACCTACCGGCTGGCCAGCTGGCGCACCGCCGCCGACGACATCAACTGGCGCCGCTTCTTCGACATCAACGAGCTGGGCGGCCTGCGGGTGGAACGCGCGGCGGTGTTCGAGGCCACCCACGCCAAGCTGTTCGAGCTGATCGAGCGCGGCCTGGTGGACGGCTTGCGTATCGACCATATCGACGGCCTGGCCGACCCGCGCGGTTACTGTCGCAAGCTGCGACGGCGGGTCGATGGCCTGCTGGCACGGCGGCCGTTGAACGCTGCCCTGGAGCACTTCCCGATCTACGTGGAGAAGATCCTCGGCGCCAACGAGCACCTGCACCGCGACTGGCTTACCGACGGCACTACCGGCTATGAATTCATGAACCAGGTCTCGCTGCTGCAGCACGACCCGGCGGGCGAAGCCGCGCTGACCGAGCTGTGGGCCAGTGTGAGCGAACGCCCCGACTTCCCCGAAGAAGTGCGTCAGGCCCGCCACCTGGTGCTCAATGCCAGCCTGGCCGGCGACTGCGAGTCGGTGGCCCAGGCGCTGTTGCAGGTGGCGCGCAACGACCTGATGACCCGCGACCTGACCCTGGGTGCGATCCGCCGCGCCTTGCAGGCACTGGTCGCGCATTACCCGGTGTACCGCACCTACTTCAATGCCTGCGGGCGCCCGGCAGAGGACGAAGGGTTTTTCCAGCAGGCCCTGGCCAATGCCCGGCAGGATCTGGGCGAAGCCGACTGGCCGCTGCTGGAGCACCTGCAACAATGGCTGGGCGGGCAAGCCTGGCGCAGCCTGCCAGCAGGCCGGGCGCGCAAGCAGCTGCGCCACGCCTGCGTGCGCTTCCAGCAACTGACCGCGCCCAGTGCCGCCAAGGCCGTGGAAGATACTGCGTTCTACCGCAGCGCGCGGCTGCTGTCGCGCAACGATGTAGGCTTCGACGCCGAGCGTTTCAGCGCCCCGCTCGAGCACTTCCACAACGAGGCCCAGCGGCGCCTGCGCGATTTCCCCGACAACCTGCTGGCCAGCGCCACCCATGACCACAAGCGCGGCGAAGACACCCGTGCACGCCTGGCCGTGCTCAGCGAGCGCGGCCCGTGGCTGGCCAGCCGCATTGAACACTGGCGCGAACTGGCCACCCCGTTGCGCACGCAACAGGATGACGGCCCGGCACCCAGCCCCGGCGACGAGCTGATGCTGTTGCAGACCTTGCTGGGCAGCTGGCCGCTGGACCTCGAGCTGCACGATGACAACGCCCTTGGCCACTACGCCGAACGCATCCGCCAGTGGCAGCAGAAGGCCTTGCGCGAGGCCAAGCTACGCAGCAGCTGGAGCGCGCCGAACGAAGCATACGAAAACGCCTGCGCCCGCTACATCGATGGGCTGTTGCTGGACGGCGAGAACCAGCAGCTGCGCAAGTCGCTGGCCGACGCCGCGCACCTGCTGGCCTGCCCTGGCGCCCTCAACGGCTTGGTCCAGGCCCTGCTGCGCATGACCACGCCGGGCGTACCGGACCTGTACCAGGGCAACGAATACTGGGACTTCAGTCTGGTCGACCCGGATAACCGCCGCGCCGTGGACTACGCCTGCCGGCGTCGCACCCTGGACGATGCAACGCCGGTAGCCGAGCTGCTGGAACACTGGCGCGATGGCCGCCTCAAGCAGGCGCTGATCGCCCGGGTGCTGGACTGCCGCCAGGCCCATGCCGAGTTGTTCCGCCGTGGCGCCTACCTGCCACTGACCGTGCACGGCCGGCATGCCGACAAGGTGGTCGCGTTCGCTCGCCTTGGCGAAGGCGAACGGGCCGTCATCATCGCGCCACGCCTTGCCAGTACCCTGCTGGCAGGCGCACCGATACCCCTGATCCCGGCACAGAACTGGGACGATACCCGGGTGAGCCTGCCGTTTGCCTTGTCGCCTGCCAATTCGACGGGACTTTTCCCCGGTGCTGCGGTCAGCTCTTCCAGGGAGCTGATGTTGAGCGCCGTGCTGGCGGAGTTTCCGGTCAACCTGCTGATACAACAATCTTGAGCATCAGGAGCGTCATGATGAGTGTTGATGAAAAGCGTATCCGCGAATTTGCCTACCAGATCTGGGAATCCGAGGGTAAGCCCGCCGGCCAGGAAGAACGTCATTGGGACATGGCGCGCAAGCTGGCCGAAGCCGAGGCGCTGGCACCCAAGGCGGCGCCGCGCAAGCGGACCCCGGCCAAGCCCAAGGCAGCCGCTGAGCCGAAGGCGCCTGCCGAGCCCAAAGTGGCTGCCCTGCCGGGGGTTAAACCAGCTGTGGCGAAAAAGACCCGGGCGGTGAAAAAGCCTTCTGCCGGTTAAGCCTTTCCTGGCCCTATCGCCGGCAAGCTCAGGTCCCCAAAGTACAGCGCCGGTTTTGAGACCTGTGGAGACCTTGTGTGAGCTGGCTTGCCGGCGATAGGGCCAGGACAGGACTACACAACCCACCCCTTCACCACGGCCACTAGAGGACCACCATGAGCCCCCGCACCCCGAAGAAAACCCGCTCGGTCGCCCCGTCGCGTATCCGCGAAGGCCTGCCCTTCCCCCTCGGCGCCACATGGGATGGCCTTGGGGTCAACTTTGCCCTGTTCTCGGCCAACGCCACCAAGGTCGAGCTGTGCCTGTTCGACTCCACTGGCGAGCACGAGATCGAACGCATCGAGCTACCCGAATACACCGACGAGATCTACCACGGCTACCTGCCCGACGCGCACCCAGGGCTGGTCTATGGCTACCGCGTGCACGGCCCGTACGAGCCGGAAAACGGCCACCGTTTCAACCCCAACAAACTGCTGATCGACCCCTATGCCAAGCAACTGGTCGGCAGCCTTCAATGGTCCGAAGCACTGTTCGGCTACACCATCGGCCACCCCGACGGCGACCTGTCGTTCGACGAGCGCGACAGCGCGCCGTTCGTGCCCAAGTGCAAGGTGATCGACCCTGCCTTTACCTGGGGCCGCGACCAGCGCGTGCTGATCCCCTGGGAGCGCACGATCATCTACGAGGCCCACACCCGTGGCATCAGCATGCGCCACCCGGCGGTACCCGAAGAACTGCGCGGCACCTTCGCCGGCCTGGCCAATGACGAGTTGCTCAAGCACATCAAGGAGCTGGGCGTTTCCAGCATCGAGCTGCTGCCGATTCACGCCTTCGTCAACGACCAGCACCTACTGGACAAGGGCCTGAACAACTACTGGGGCTACAACAGCATCGCCTTCTTCGCCCCCCACCCGCGCTACCTGGCCAGCGGCAAGATCGCCGAATTCAAGGAAATGGTCGCGCACCTGCACGATGCCGGGCTGGAGGTGATCCTCGACGTGGTCTACAACCACACCGCCGAAGGCAACGAGCGCGGCCCCACGCTATCGATGCGCGGCATCGACAACGCCTCCTACTACCGCCTGATGCCGGACGACAAGCGTTACTACATCAACGATTCCGGCACCGGCAACACCCTGGACCTGAGCCACCCCTGCGTGCTGCAGCTGGTCACCGACTCGCTGCGCTACTGGGCAGGCGAAATGCACGTGGACGGCTTCCGCTTCGACCTGGCGACCATCCTTGGCCGCTACCACGACGGCTACAGCGAACGCCACGGCTTCCTCGTCGCCTGCCGCCAGGACCCGATGCTGAGCCAGGTGAAGCTGATTGCCGAACCCTGGGACTGCGGCCCGGGCGGCTACCAGGTGGGCAACTTCGCACCGGGCTGGGCAGAGTGGAACGACCGCTTCCGCGACACCGTGCGGGCCTTCTGGAAAGGCGACGAGGGTCAACTGGCCGACTTTGCCTCGCGCATGACCGCGTCGGGGGACATGTTCAACAACCGTGGCCGGCGCCCCTATGCCTCGGTCAACTTCGTCACCGCCCACGACGGTTTCACCTTGCGCGACCTGGTGTCGTACAACCACAAGCACAACGAAGACAACGACGAAAACAACCAGGACGGCACCGATAACAACCTGTCGTGGAACTGCGGTGTCGAGGGGCCAACCGACGACCCGGCCGTGAATGCCCTGCGCATGCGCCAGATGCGCAACTATTTCGCTACCCTGCTGCTGGCCCAGGGCACGCCGATGATCGTCGCTGGTGACGAGTTCAGCCGCACCCAGCACGGCAACAACAATGCCTATTGCCAGGACAGCGAGATCGGCTGGGTGAACTGGGACCTGGACCAGGAGGGCGAAGAGCTGCTGGCCTTCGTCAAACGCCTGACCCGCCTGCGCCTGGCCTACCCGGTACTGCGCCGTTCGCGCTTCCTGGTGGGCGACTACAATGAGGCGATCGGCGTCAAGGATGTGACCTGGCTGGCACCGGACGGCAACGAGATGAGCGTGGAGCAATGGGAAGACCCGCACGGGCGCTGCCTGGGCATGCTGATCGATGGCCGCGCCCAGGTCAGCGGCATTGCCCGGCCAGGTGCCGAGGCCACCGTGTTGCTGATCGTCAACGCCCATCATGACACCGTGCCGTTCAAGTTGCCGACCGTGCCCGAAGGGGATTACTGGAGCTGCCTGGTCGATACCGACCGGCCAGAGCTGCGCAAGGGGCAGCATCTGCAGTTCGACAGCACCTTCGAGGTGAAGGGGCGATCGTTGCTGCTGATGGTGTTGCAGCGTGATGAGGAGTGAACCCCGGGGGACCCTCGTCGGTCCCATTGTGTATCGGTTGCCTGTACTGGCTTCATCGCCGGCAAGCCAGCCCCCACAGGTAATCCGCTGGCCGACGGGCCTGTGCGTTACCTGTGGGAGCCGGCTTGCCGGCGATAGGGCCGGGACATACAACACCCATGCACCCGCCATTGAGGAGTAACCGTGAACCCCGAAGCCGGCAGTAAAGGTTTCGCCAGTATCAACCAGGCCCCGGCCGTGAAGCGGCTACAGGTGCTGACGGTGAATACCCACAAGGGCTTCACCGCCTTCAACCGGCGCTTCATCCTGCCAGAACTGCGCGAGGCGGTGCGCAGCACCCAGGCCGACATCGTCTTCCTCCAGGAAGTGCTCGGCAGCCACGACCGCCACGCCGCGCGCTACCCCGGCTGGCCGCAGACTTCACAGTACGAGTTCCTCGCCGACAGCATGTGGAGCGACTTCGCCTACGGCCGCAACGCGGTCTACCCCGACGGCCACCACGGCAACGCGCTGCTGTCCAAATACCCGATCATCGAACACCGCAACCTCGACGTGTCGATCACTGGCCCCGAACGACGTGGTCTGCTGCACTGCATCCTCGACGTGCCCGGCCAGCACCAGGTGCATGCCATCTGCGTGCACCTGTCGTTACTGGAAAGCCACCGCCAGAAGCAGCTGCAACTGCTGCGCAAGCTGCTCGAATCTCTGCCTGCCGACGCCCCGGTGATCATCGCCGGCGATTTCAACGACTGGAAAACCCACGGCAACCGTACCCTGCACCTGCAGCGCGACCTGCACGAGGCTTTCGAGCGCCACCACGGGCACCTGGCCCGCACCTATCCTGCGCGCCTGCCCCTGTTGCGTCTGGACCGCGTTTACCTGCGCAACGCCGAAAGCCATGGGCCGCGGATTCTGGGGCACAAACCTTGGTCGCACCTTTCGGACCACCTGCCGCTGTCCGTCGAAGTCAGGCTTAGCAATCATTCTTCATAGCCATGCCACGGCAAATAGCGAACCCCGCTATACCCGACAGATTTATCAGAAGATTCAACACGTTGAACAAACACACACATCCTGAACACTTCCTTCACACTTTCTTGACGCAAGCGGCCGCCTCTCCTTAGCTGAACATATCAAGCAGTAAAGATCTCGCGCCGGGCGTCTAGCTCGCGCCTTCGTGCGCGCTGGCGAAAGCCTGGCGTGCTGGTTTGGGTCGCCCACTGTTTTTGCCGTACAGCTCGTGACAACAGGCCAGGTCCTCGGGCTGTAACACAAAAACAAAGGAGATCCGCCATGAAAAGAACCTCGAACCTCTTGCGTTTCGACAGCATTTTCTGCGCGGTTTCCACGTCGCTGCTTCTGGCAACCCCGGTGGAAACTATCGCGTATGAACTGCAGGGCGACCCGACCTCGCCCGGTTTCCTGCACCAACCGGCAGTACCACAGCTGTCGCTCGACCCGGTCAGCGCCAGTGGCTTGAGTATCGGCACTTTGAACGCGTTTTCGCAAAAGATGAGCGAGCGCCATGGGCAGCCTGCACCGGATCTGGTCGCCAGCCAGTGGGCACAGTTCTTCCCCAACACTGCGCGCGGTATCGCGCAGCCTCCGGACCAGCTGGAGGCACCCAGCCAGCAACTGATGATCGGCCCGGACCTGTTCGTGCGTGAAACTGCAGCGGGCAATGTGCACCGCGCGGGGATATTCGTGGGGCAGAACAACCTGCAGACCAACTTCAACGGTACGCGCCGGCTGCTGGGCGACAAGCAACGCAACGCCGTGAACCTCAGCGGTGAAAGCCTGGGAGTGTACTGGAGCATGACCCATGAACAGGGCTGGCACCTGGATGCCGTGGCCATGGGCTCGCGCATCGACGTCAATGGCCGTGGCGAGAACGGCCAGCGCCTGGACGACAGCGGCCACGCGATGACCTTCTCGCTGGAAGGCGGCATCCCCATCGGCCTGGGTGGCGGCTGGGTGATCGAGCCGCAGGCGCAGTTGATCAACCAGCAGTTCTTCCCCGGCAGCCGGGCGCAGGAAGAGACCTTGCAGGCCTTCGACAGCCAGCCGAGCTGGAGCGGCAGGGTCGGCGCCAGGCTGTCCGGGCGTTATGAAGTACGCGGCATGCCAATCGAACCCTATGTGCGGACCAACGTGTGGTATGACTTCAGCAATGCCGATGAGGTGAAGCTGGACCAGGTCGACAAGATCTCCAGCTCACGCTACTCGACCACGGTGGAACTGGGGCTGGGGCTGGTGGCGCGGGTGACGCCCTCGGTGGCGCTGTTTGTCAGTGCCGATTACAGCAGTGACGTGGACGACAATGATCTGAATGGGTTGATTGGCAGCCTTGGGGTGCGGATGCGGTGGTAGGCAGGTTCGGCCCTTTTGCGGGCACGCCCGCTCCCACAGGGATAGCACAAGGCCAGAGGCTGGCGCCGTACCTGTGGGAGCGGGCATGCCCGCGAAGAGGCCAGTACAGGCAGAAGATCAGACCGGTTTCAACACCAGCACACCCAGCGGCGGCAGGTTCAGGGCCAGCGACAGCGGCTGGCCATGGCTGGCAATCGCGTCGCTCTGCACCACCCCCAGATTGCCGACATTGGACCCGGCATACAGCTCTGCATCACTGTTCAACAGCTCCTGCCAGCGCTCGCCGAACGGCACACCGATGCGATACCCCTCGCGCGGCACCGGGGTGAAGTTGGCCACCACCAGCACCGGCTCGCCACTGCTGCTCCAGCGCAGCCAGGCATACACGCTGTTCTGCGCATCGTCACCAATCAGCCACTGGAACCCCTGCGGCTGGCAATCCTGCTCGTGCAATGCCGGCACCTCGCGGTACAGGCGGTTGAGGTCGCCGACCAGACGTTGTACACCCTGGTGCTCAGGGTACTGCAGCAGGTACCAGTCCAGTTCGCCGTCATGGTCCCACTCACGCCACTGGCCGAACTCGCAGCCCATGAACAGCAGCTTCTTGCCAGGATGCGCCCACATGAAGGTGAGGTAGGCACGCAGATTGGCGAATTTCTGCCAGCGGTCGCCGGGCATCTTGTCGATCAGCGAATGCTTGCCGTGCACCACTTCGTCGTGGGAGATGGGCAGGATGAAGTGCTCGGAATAGGCATAGATCAGCCCGAAGCTCATCTCGTTGTGGTGATAGGTGCGGTGCACCGGGTCGTTCTGGATGTAATGCAAGGTGTCGTGCATCCAGCCCATGTTCCACTTGTAGGCAAAGCCCAGGCCACCCTGCTGGGTCGGCTGGCTGACGCCGGGCCAGGCGGTGGATTCCTCGGCGATGATCAGCGCACCCGGGGCCTCGTGGGCCGCCACGCCGTTGAGGTGGCGGATGAAATCGATGGCCTCCAGGTTCTCGCGCCCGCCGTGGCGGTTGGGCACCCATTCGCCGGCCTTGCGCGAATAGTCGCGGTACAGCATCGAAGCCACCGCATCGACGCGCAGGCCGTCGATATGGAAGTGCTTCAGCCAGTGCAACGCCGAAGCCATCATGAAGCCGCGCACTTCGTTGCGGCCAAGGTTGTAGATCAGCGTGTTCCAGTCCTGGTGGTAGCCCTCCAGGGGGTTGTCGTATTCGTACAGGGCGGTGCCGTCGAAACGCGCCAGGCCATGTTCGTCGGTGGGGAAATGCGCCGGTACCCAATCGAGCAGCACGCCAATGCCGCCCTGGTGGCAGGCGTCGATGAAGGCGGCGAAGTCCTCGGCGCTGCCGTAGCGCGAAGTAGGCGCGAACAGCGACAGCGGCTGGTAGCCCCAGGAGCCGCCGAACGGATGCTCCATGATCGGCAGCAGTTCGATGTGGGTGAAGCCCAGTTCCTGAACGTACGGCACCAGGCGCTCGGCCAGCTCGCGCCAGTTGTAATAGCGCCCGACCTCGCCCGCCTCATCCAGCTCGCAGCGCCACGACCCTGGGTGCAGTTCGTAGATCGACAGCGGCGCGCTGTAGGCATGGCGCTGCGCACGTTGCGCCATCCAGTCGTGGTCTTGCCAGTCGTGGCTGAGCGCCCCTGCCACCTTGGATGCGGTGCTCGGCGGCAGTTCGGTGGCGCGCGCCAGCGGGTCGGCCTTCAGGGGCAGTATGCCGTCCTTGCCCAGCACCTCGAACTTGTAGGTTTCGCCCACGCCCAGGCGCGGCACGAACAGCTCCCACACCCCGGCGCTGTGGCGCAGGCGCATGGGGTGGCGACGGCCATCCCAGTTGTTGAAGTCACCCACCACCGACACCCGCCGGGCGTTCGGTGCCCACACCGAGAAACACACGCCATCGACGCCATCGACCTGGATGGGTTGGGCGCCGAAGCGCCCGGACAGGTCGCGGTGGTTGCCTTCGGCAAACAGGTACAGGTCCATGTCGCCCAGTTGCGGGCCGAAGCTGTAGGGGTCTTCGGTGACCTGCTCGCCACCGGCCCAGCCGATCTGCAGCAGGTACGGGTGTGCCTCATCGAGGTGCGCGGTGAACAACCCCGGCAGGCTGCCCTGCTCCATTTCGGCGAGGATGCGCCCGTCATGTCGGGCCAGTATGCGCACATTCAGGGCGTTGGGCAGGAAGGCGCGGACCACTTGCCCGCCCGCGCCGTCGCCATGGGGGCCGAGTACCGCAAATGGATCGGCGTGCTCGGCGCGGGCCAGGGCGTCGAGGTCCCGTTGCCGAAGGCCGCCGTTTTCACGCGTGGTTGCATTCATCTATGACTCTCCCCAGGTACTGATCAGTCCATGCAGGCCATGCAAAGGCACGGCCAGCCAGCTCGGACGGTTCTCGGCTTCGTATGTGATTTCGTAGGCAGCTTTTTCCAGGCAGAACAGCTCCAGTGCGGCACGCTCGCCCTCGGCCTGTTGCCAGGCGTGAGGCATGGCCGCGGTGGCCAGGCCATAGGCTTCGACAAAGGCATGCCGCGATTGGTGCAGGTACTGCCTGGCAACCCGTTGCCGGGCTTGGCGCGCCGGGTCGGAAAGGTCGACCGCAGACGCGCTGCGCAAGATCATGGCAGCAGCATAGTCGAAGGATCGCAGCACGCCGCTGACATCTTTGTACGGGCTGTGTTTTGCCCGACGCTCTTGCAGCGGCCGGGCCGGTTCACCTTCAAAATCGATGAGGTAGGCGTCGCCCTGCACCACCAGCACCTGGCCCAGGTGCAGGTCGCCATGCACGCGCATCAGCAGGCCACCCTGGGCCTGGCGGGTCAGCTCGGCGATGTGCTGGGCCAGGCCGTCGCGCTGTTGCTGCAAGTCGTCGACCAGCGCCTGGCTTTCGCTGTCGAGGCTGTCGCGGTGCTGGGCCAGCAGGTCGAGGGCATGGGTGAGCTCTGCGCTGATCTGCGCACTCCAGCGTTCGCTGTCGTCGGCATCGCTCGGGCGCGGCTGGAAGGCCTCGTCATTGGTCGGTGCGGCCAGCAGCAGGTGCATCTCGCCCAGGCGCTGGCCGAGCAAGGCGGCAAAGCCGGTGAGCTCGGCCAATGCATCGGTGTGCGCATCGGCGTCGAGGCTGGAGGGCTCCATCTGGTCGCGGATGGCCCGCTCCAGGGTGTTTTGGGTCCAGGCCCAGGCGTCACCCTGGTTGCTCAGGTAGCCCTGGGCGATCATCAGCAGGTGTGGCGCCCCCTGCTCGTCCACCCGGCTGACCCAGGCCAGCAGGGGCGATATGTTGGCAAAGCCTGCGGCGGTCAGGTAGGCACTCATTTCCAACTCGGGGTGCACACCCGGGTTGACCCGTCGAATCAGCTTTAGCACCACCTGGTCGCCGATCACCACCGAGCTGTTGGACTGCTCGGCGCTGAGATAGCGCACGCTGCTTTCGTCGTTCAACGCCAGGCCCGCCAACTGCTGCGTGCTTTCGAAACGCAACTCGCCCTCGCCGTTGCCACACGGTAGATGCATGCCATTCTCACAGGCACGCAGCACCGCGCGGATGAACGGCTCGAGGACGAAGGCGTCGGTGATCAGGCCAACCTGATGGGCTCGGCGCACCCGTGACAGGGCCAGCTGTTGTGGCAGTGCGCTGTTGATCTGCTCTTCGGGCAGCAGGCCGAACGGCAGTTGGTAGCGATTGGCCACACCGTCGCTGAGCACTTCGATTTCACTGAGCAACACCGGTGTGGTCGACGTGCCGAAACGCACGCCGTAGCACAGGCGCACCTGGTCGATCGGCCCTTCCTTGCCGGCGAACCAGCGCCGCTTGGGCAGATACTGGGGCAGAACGGTGCTTTGCAGGGTATCGCTGGAGGGGGCCTCCAGCAGTTCTTCCAGGCGTTTGCGCAATACCAGTGTGGTCAATTCGGGTAACCCCTCGGTGGCCTTTATGTGCCAGCTGGGCATGCGGTCATGGCTGGCCAGCAGGAACCAGTAGAAGGCGTAGGGTGGCAAGGTCAGCAGGAACGGCAGTTGGCCGATTGGCGGGAAGGCGCTGCCGCCGAGCATCTCCACCGGTACTTTGTCGGCGTACTGTGACAATTCCAGTTCAGCCGCCTGGGCGGCGCGGGAAACGTTGGCCACGCACAGGATGACTTCGCTGTTGCCATCGGCGTCGGTGTACTCGCGCAGATAGGCAAGGATGCGCCGGTTGTTAGGCGTGAGGGTACGCAGGCTGCCGCGGCCGAAGGCCTTCTGCTGCTTGCGCACCGCCAGCATGCGCCGGGTCCAGTTCAGCAGCGAGTGCGGGTCGTTGGCCTGGGCTTCGACGTTGACCGTCTGGTAACCGTACAGCGGGTCCATGATCGGTGGCAGCACCAGGCGCTGCGGGTCGGCGCGGGAAAAACCGCCGTTGCGGTCCGGCGACCATTGCATGGGCGTGCGCACACCGTCACGGTCGCCCAGGTAGATGTTGTCACCCATGCCCAGTTCATCGCCGTAATACAGGGTGGGCGTGCCGGGCATCGACAACAGCAGGCTGGTGAGCAGTTCGATGCGCCGGCGGTCACGCTGCAGCAACGGCGCCAGGCGACGGCGGATGCCCAGATTGATGCGGGCGCGACGGTCTTCGGCGTAGTAGTTCCACAGGTAGTCGCGCTCGCGGTCGGTGACCATCTCCAGGGTCAGCTCATCGTGGTTGCGCAGGAAGATCGCCCATTGGCAGTTGGCGGGAATTTCCGGTGTCTGGCGCAGGATGTCGGTGATCGGGAAGCGGTCCTCCATGGCCAGGGCCATGTACATGCGTGGCATCAACGGGAAGTGGAAGGCCATGTGGCATTCGTCGCCCTCGCCTTCGCCGAAGTACGGGCGGGTGTCCTCGGGCCATTGGTTGGCCTCGGCCAGCAGCATGCGGTCGGGGTAGTTGGCGTCGATTTCGGCGCGGATCGCCTTGAGCACGTCGTGGGTTTCGGCGAGGTTCTCGTTGTTGGTACCGTCACGCTCGATCAGGTAGGGGATGGCATCCAGGCGCAGGCCATCTACACCCAGGTCCAGCCAGAAGCGCATCACCCCGATCACTGCCTTGAGCACCTGCGGGTTGTCGAAGTTGAGGTCGGGCTGGTGCGAGTAGAAGCGGTGCCAGAAGTACTGGCCGGCGACCGGGTCCCAGGTCCAGTTGGACTTCTCGGTGTCGAGAAAGATGATGCGCGTGCCGTCGTACTTCTGGTCGTCATCCGACCACACGTAGAAGTCCCGTGCCTTGCTGCCGCGCTTGGCGTGGCGGGCGCGCTGGAACCAGGGGTGCTGGTCGCTGGTGTGGTTGATGACCAGCTCTGTGATTACCCGCAGCCCGCGTTTGTGCGCCTCGGCGATGAAGCGGCGGGCATCGGCAAGGTTGCCGTAGTCGGGGTGCACGGCCTTGTATTCGGCGATGTCGTAGCCATCGTCGCGGCGTGGCGAGGGATAGAACGGCAGCAGCCACAGGGTGTTGACGCCAAGCTGGGCAATATAGTCGAGCTTGCTGATCAGGCCAGCGAAATCGCCGATGCCGTCGTTGTTCGAATCGAAGAACGACTTGATGTGCAGCTGGTAGATGACGGCGTCCTTGTACCACAGCGGGTCGTCGATGAAGGCTGCCGGGCGGGAACGCTTGGCCATGTGCGACTCCTTTCAATTCCAGGTTGCTCTGGCCCCAATGCACAAGCAACTGACTTGACACAATCCCTGTGGGAGCGGGTTTACCCGCGAACACCGGCGAAGCCGGTGCCATGCTCCGCGGCGCCTGCTTCGCGGGTAACCCCGCTCCCACAGGGGATGGCGTGTACCTTGCTAACGGGCCTTTTCGATGCGCCAGATACCGAACGGCAGATGCCAGGGTTCGATGCGCATCCATTGGGTCTTGCCGTACCACGACCAGCGATGGCCGTTCATCAGGTCTTCCCCCAGGGTTTCGGCGTTGTCATCCAGCCCCAGCTCCCACAGCGGCAGCTCGAAATGCGCTTCCTGGGCGTTGTGCGGGTCGAGGCTGATTGCCACCAGGATGTAGTTGTCGCGCTCGGGCGTGCGCTTGGCGAAGTACAGGATGTTGTCGTTCCAGCAGTTGAAGAACGCCACGCCCAGGTGGGTCTGCAAGGCGCGGTTCTGCCGGCGGATGCGGTTGAGCTGGGCAATCTCGGCAATGATGTTGCCGGGTTGGCTGAAATCGCGTGGGCGAATTTCGTACTTCTCCGAATCCAGGTACTCCTCCTTGCCCGGCAAGGCCGCCGCTTCGCACAGTTCAAAGCCCGAGTACATGCCCCACAAGCCCGACCCCATGGTGGCCAGCGCCGCGCGGATGAGGAAGCCGGCACGCCCTGAGGTGTGCAGGAAGTACGGGTTGATGTCGGGGGTGTTGACGAAGAAGTTGGGCCGGTAGCACTGGCTCCATGGCGGCTGGTTGAGCTGCTCGAAATACTCGCGCAGTTCCTGTTTGTGGTTGCGCCAAGTGAAATAGGTATAGCTCTGCGCGTACCCGACCTTGCCCAGGCGGGCCATCATCGCCGGCTTGGTGAAGGCTTCGGCGAGGAAGATGACCTCGGGGTGCTGGCTGCGCACGTTGGCGATCAGCCATTGCCAGAATGGCAGTGGCTTGGTGTGCGGGTTGTCGACGCGGAAGGTCTTCACCCCCTCCTCGACCCAGCCGACCACCACGTCGCGCAGGGCCAGCCACAGTGAGGGCACGGCTTCGGGGGCGTAGAAATCGACGTTGACGATGTCCTGGTACTTCTTGGGCGGGTTCTCGGCATAGCGGATGGTGCCGTCCGGTCGCCAGCTGAACCAGCCGGGGTGCTCCTTGAGCCAGGGGTGGTCCTGGGAGCACTGGATGGCAAAGTCGAGGGCGATTTCCAGGCCATGCTCGGCCGCCGCGGCCACCAGGCGGCGGAAGTCGTCGCGGCTGCCCAGCTGCGGGTGAATCGCCTCGTGGCCGCCTTCCGCGCTGCCGATGGCATACGGGCTGCCCGGGTCGCCGGGCTCTGCCGTGAGGGCGTTGTTGCGGCCCTTGCGGTGCTGCATGCCGATGGGATGAATGGGCGGAAAGTACAGCACGTCGAAGCCCATGTCGCGGATCATCGGCAGCCGCTCGTGCACATCATTGAAGGTGCCGTGGCGCTCGGGGCTGTCGGTGATCGAGCGCGGGAACAGCTCGTACCAGCTGGCGAACTGCGCTGCCGGGCGGTCGACATCGACGGGGAAGTCGCGGCTACGGGTCAGGTAGCTGCGGTGCTCGGCGTCACTCATCAGGCGGGCGGTGGCGGGGTCGAGAAACAGCGCTACCTGGTCGTCGGCATTCAGCGTGGGCAGGCGCTGCTGCAAGGCCTGCAGCTCCTCGCGCAGGGCACCGCTGCACAACTCGATGCCCTTGCCGAGCATCAATCGGCCTTCTTCCAGCTCCAGCCGCACCTCGACACCGGCGTGGTATTTCTTCTCCAGGTCGTGGCAATAAGTGGCGAACGGGTCGATCCAGGCCTCGATGCTGAAAAGGTGCGGGCCCAGTTCGGTGGGCGTGAACTCGGCCAGCCAAAGGTCGTTGCCCGGCGAGTGCATGGGCACGCAATGCCAGCGCCGGCTGTGGGCCTGACGCCAGTTGAGCATCACTGCCAGGCGGTCGTGGCCGTCGCTGTAGACCTTGCTGCTGACCGCCACCGGTTGGCCACTGATGGCCTTGACGGCGAAGGTGCCGGCTTCGAGCACGGGTTGGGTGTCTTCGATCACGATGCGCGGCGCCAGCAGCGCCTGGGACAGGCTGATGGCCTGGTCCGGGTGATCATTGGCCATGGGCACGCTTTCGAAGGGCTCGTTTCGTGACATCGGACCTTGCTCCCTCAGGCTGGTGGCGGTAAGGGTTCAGAGCCGGGCACAGGCGTGGGGTTCAAAAAAAATGAGCGAACGGCAGCTGCCAGGAGTCGAAGCCTGCAGCACCTCTTCAATCACCCAAGCGAGGTCAGGCCATGAACATTCCCATTCCACCGGAGACTCCCGATCCCAACATCGACGACCCGAGCCTGCCGCCGCCCGTGCCGGAGGAAGACCCGGACGAGCTGCCGATCAAGCCGACCGTGCCGCCGACGGTGGGCGACCCGCCGAGCCAGGAACCACCGGTAAAGGTTTAAGGGTAGACCAGGATCTTGTGCTGGCAGGGCCGGCCTCTTCGCGGGCACGCCCGCGCCCCCCCGG
>NZ_JBNRIJ010000006.1:209440-238912 GCF_053557675.1 Pseudomonas sp. XP1
CCGCATGCGGAACTTCTGCACCTTGCCAGTCACCGTCATCGGGTACTCGTCGACAAAGCGGATATGCCGCGGCACCTTGAAGTGTGCAATGCGCGCCTTGCACCAGCCCTGCAATTCCTCGGCCGTGGCGCTGTGCCCAGGGTGCAGCTTGATCCAGGCGACGATCTCCTCGCCATAACGGCTGCACGGGATGCCGATCACCTGCGCATCAGCCACCGCCGGGTGGGTGTAGAAGAACTCTTCCAGTTCACGCGGGTAGATGTTCTCGCCGCCGCGAATGATCATGTCCTTGTTGCGCCCGACGATGCGTACGTAGCCGTGCTCGTCCATTACCGCCAGGTCGCCCGAGTGCATCCAGCCGGCCGGGTCGATGGCATCCGCCGTGGCCTGGGGGTTGTCCCAGTAGCCGAGCATCACGCTGTAGCCGCGGGTACACAGCTCGCCGATCTCGCCGCGCGGGACGATGCAGCCGTCGGCGTCCACCAGTTTGTTTTCCAGCTGCGGCTGGGTGCGGCCGACGGTGGTCACGCGCAGTTCCAGGTCGTCGTCCGGGCCGGTCTGCAGCGACACCGGGCTGGTTTCGGTCATGCCGTAGGCGATCTGTACTTCGGCCATGTGCATCTGGTCGATGACCCGGCGCATCACTTCGATCGGGCAGGTGGCGCCGGCCATGATGCCGCTGCGCAGGGGCGACAGGTCCATTTGCGCACGTGCGGGGTGGTCGAGCATGGCGATGAACATGGTCGGTACGCCATAGAGAATGCTGGCGCGCTCTTCGGCCACCGCGCGCAGGGTGAGCTCGGCGTCGAAGGCGTCGTTGGGGTAGATCATGGTGCTGCCATGGGTGATGCAACCCAGGTTGGCCATGACCATGCCGAAGCAGTGGTACAGCGGCACCGGGATCACCATGCGGTCGCGTGCGGTCAGGCCCAGGCTTTCGCCGACCATGAAGCCGTTGTTGAGGATGTTGTAGTGGCTGAGCGTGGCGCCCTTCGGTGCGCCGGTGGTGCCGGAGGTGTACTGGATGTTCACCGGCTGGTCGAACTGCAGGCTTTGCTGGCGCTTCGCATAAGCCTCGACGGAGGTCTGCCCTGCCCGCTCGGCCAGCGCTTGCCAAGGCAGGAAGCCTGCCGGCGGGTTGGCGGCCAGGCTGACCACACCACGCAGGTCGGGCAGGCGTTCACTGGCCATTTCACCGGGGGTGGCTCTGGCCAGCTCCGGCGCCAGTTCCTGGACCATGGCGTGGTAGTCGGACGTCTTGAAGGCATCGGCACATACCAGCCAGCGGCAACCGGACTGGCGCAGCACGTATTCCAGCTCGCCCACGCGGTAGGCCGGGTTGATGTTGACCAGAATCGCGCCGACCTTGGCACTGGCCAGCTGCAGGATGCACCACTGGGCGCAGTTGGGCGACCAGATGCCGACCCGATCGCCGGTGTTCACGCCCAGGGCCATCAGGGCACGAGCATGCACCTCGACCTGCTCGGCCAACTGCCGCCAGCTGTAGCGCAGGCCCTGATGGCGCGACACCAGGGCCTCGCCGTCGGCACAACGGGCCACGGTGGCGTCGAAGGCCTGGCCGATGGTCTGGGTCAGCAAGGCTTGGTCCTGGCGACCGCGGGTATAGCTTGGTTGACTCATGGGTGTCCCTTCTTGTGGTTGTTCTGGGCACGACTGAAGCAAGCGGGAATACTTTGGCGCAGATTTACGTTTACGTAAAGGTGATGATCCGATTGACAGTGAGCATCTGCAGGCTTACGTTAACGTAAAGGTGAAAACGACATCGGGTTTGTCGGCGTGTCACCGACCCGCTCCACAGGGTCGGTAGATAGCCCTTGAGCTACGGTGTTACCCAATTTCAAGAACAACAAGGTGCCCCAGCATGCATTACCCCACCCTGAACTTCGCCCTGGGCGAAACCATCGACATGCTGCGCGACCAGGTGCGCACCTTCGTCGCCGCCGAACTGGCCCCGCGCGCCGCGCAAATCGACCACGACAACCTGTTCCCTGCCGACATGTGGCGCAAGTTCGGTGACATGGGTCTGCTGGGCATCACCGTGCCGGAAGAATATGGCGGTGCCGGCCTGGGCTACCTGGCCCACGTGGTGTCGATGGAGGAAATCAGCCGTGGCTCGGCCTCGGTGGCCCTGTCCTACGGTGCCCACTCCAACCTCTGCGTCAACCAGATCAACCGCAACGGCAGCCACGAACAGAAGCTCAAGTACCTGCCCAAGCTGATCAGCGGCGAGCACATCGGCGCCCTGGCCATGAGCGAGCCCAATGCCGGTTCCGACGTGGTGTCGATGAAACTGCGCGCGGAAAAGCGCGGCGACCACTACGTGCTCAACGGCAGCAAGACCTGGATCACCAACGGCCCGGATGCCAACACCTACGTGATCTACGCCAAGACTGACCTGGAAAAGGGCGCGCACGGCATCACCGCATTCATCGTCGAGCGTGACTGGAAAGGCTTCAGCCGCAGCAACAAGTTCGACAAGCTGGGCATGCGTGGCTCCAACACCTGCGAGCTGTTCTTCGATGGCGTCGAAGTGCCGGAAGAAAACATCCTCGGCCAGCTCAACGGTGGCGTGCGCGTGCTGATGAGCGGCCTGGACTACGAGCGCGTGGTGCTGTCCGGCGGCCCGACCGGCATCATGCAAAGCTGCATGGATCTGGTGGTCCCTTACATTCACGACCGCAAACAGTTCGGCCAGAGCATCGGCGAGTTCCAGCTGATCCAGGGCAAGATCGCCGACATGTACACCCAGCTCAACGCCAGCCGCGCCTACCTGTATGCCGTGGCCCAGGCCTGCGACCGTGGCGAGACCACCCGCAAGGACGCCGCCGGGGTGATCCTGTACACCGCCGAGCGTGCCACGCAAATGGCCCTGGAAGCGATCCAGATTCTCGGCGGCAACGGCTATATCAACGAATTCCCGGCCGGCCGCCTGTTGCGCGACGCCAAACTGTACGAGATCGGTGCCGGCACCAGCGAAATCCGCCGGATGCTGATCGGCCGCGAACTGTTCAACGAAACCCGCTGAGCACAAGGGACGGGCGCACATGGCTACCTTGCACACCCAGATCAACCCGCGTTCGGCGGAGTTCGCCAGCAACAGCGCGGCCATGCTCGAACAGGTCCAGGCCCTGCGCGGCCTGCTCGCCCAAGTGGCCCAGGGCGGTGGGCCCAAGGCACAGGAGCGGCACACTTCGCGTGGCAAGCTGCTGCCGCGCGAGCGCATCGACCGCCTGCTGGACCCGGGCTCGCCGTTCCTCGAAATCGGCCAACTGGCTGCCCATGAGGTATATGGCGAAGACGTGCCCGCTGCGGGCGTGATCGCCGGCATCGGCCGCGTCGAAGGCGTGGAATGCATGATCGTGGCCAACGACGCCACGGTAAAAGGCGGTTCCTACTACCCGCTGACGGTGAAGAAGCACCTGCGTGCGCAGACCATCGCCCTGCAGAACCGCCTGCCGTGCATCTACCTGGTGGACTCTGGCGGCGCCAACCTGCCACGCCAGGACGAAGTGTTCCCCGACCGCGAGCACTTCGGGCGGATCTTCTTCAACCAGGCCAACATGAGCGCGCTGGGCATTCCGCAGATTGCAGTGGTGATGGGCTCGTGCACCGCCGGCGGTGCCTACGTGCCAGCGATGGCCGACGAAGCGATCATGGTGCGCCAGCAAGCGACCATCTTCCTCGCCGGGCCACCCTTGGTAAAGGCCGCCACCGGTGAAGTGGTGAGTGCCGAAGACCTCGGCGGTGCCGATGTTCACTGCCGCACCAGCGGCGTGGCCGACCACTATGCCGACAACGACGAACACGCCCTGGCACTGGCCCGACGCAGCGTGGCCAACCTCAACTGGCACAAGCTGGGCAAGCTGCAGCGCCTGGCCCCGGTGGCACCGCTGTATGCCGCCGATGAGCTGTATGGCGTGGTGCCGGCCGATGCCAAGCAACCGTTCGACGTGCGCGAGGTGATCGCGCGCCTGGTCGACGGCTCGGTGTTCGACGAGTTCAAGGCGCTGTTCGGTACCACCCTGGTGTGCGGCTTCGCCCACCTGCACGGCTACCCGGTGGCGATCCTCGCCAACAACGGCATCCTGTTCGCCGAGGCCGCGCAAAAAGGCGCGCACTTCATCGAGCTGGCCTGCCAGCGCGGCATCCCGCTGCTGTTCCTGCAGAACATCACTGGCTTCATGGTCGGCAAGAAGTACGAAGAAGGCGGCATCGCCAAGCACGGCGCCAAGCTGGTCACTGCCGTGGCTTGCGCCCAGGTGCCGAAGTTCACGGTGATCATCGGCGGCAGCTTCGGCGCCGGCAACTACGGCATGTGCGGCCGTGCCTACGACCCGCGCTTCCTGTGGATGTGGCCCAACGCGCGGATTGGCGTGATGGGGGCCGAACAGGCCGCCGGCGTGCTGGCCCAGGTCAAGCGCGAACAGAGCGAGCGCAGTGGTCACCCGTTCAGCGCGGAAGACGAAGCCCGGCTCAAGCAGCCGATCCTTGACCAGTACGAGCACCAGGGCCACCCCTACTATTCCAGCGCCCGCCTGTGGGACGACGGTGTCATCGACCCGGCACAGACCCGCGACGTGCTCGGCCTGGCGTTGTCCGCAGCGCTGAACGCACCGATCGAACAGAGCCGCTTCGGCATTTTCCGGATGTGACCCATGAGCGATTTCAGCACCCTCGAAGTGATCCGCGACCCGCGCGGCTTCGCCACCCTGTGGCTGAGCCGCGAGGACAAGAACAACGCGTTCAACGCCTTGATGATCCGCGAACTGATTGTCGCCCTGGACCAGTTGGCCGAGGACGCCACCCTGCGCTTCGTGCTGCTGCGCGGCCGCGGCCGGCACTTCAGTGCCGGTGCCGACCTGGCCTGGATGCAGCAGTCGGCGCAGCTGGACTTCAACACCAACCTGGATGACGCCCGCGAGCTGGGCGAGCTGATGTATGCCCTGCACCGCCTCAAGGCGCCGACCCTGGCCGTGGTGCAAGGCGCGGCCTTTGGCGGCGCGCTGGGCCTGATCAGCTGCTGCGACATGGCCATCGGCGCCGAAGACGCCCAGCTGTGCCTGTCGGAAGTGCGCATCGGCCTGGCACCGGCAGTGATCAGCCCGTTCGTGGTCAAGGCCATCGGCGAACGTGCCGCGCGCCGCTATGCCCTCACCGCCGAGCGTTTCAGCGGTGTGCGGGCCCGCGAGCTGGGCCTGCTGGCCGAGGTCTACCCAGCCAGCGAGCTGGACGCCCAGGTCGAAGCCTGGGTGAGCAACCTGCTGCAGAACAGCCCCCAAGCGCTACGCGCCACCAAGGACCTGCTGCGTGAAGTGGACGACGGTGAACTCAGCCCGGCCCTGCGCCGCTACTGCGAAAACACCATCGCCCGCATCCGCGTCAGCGCCGAAGGCCAGGAGGGCCTGCGCGCCTTCCTGGAAAAACGCCGCCCCGCCTGGCAAACCGACGACAAGAAGGAACCGCGCCCATGAGCCGCCCCGCTTTGACCACCCTGCTGGTCGCCAACCGCGGCGAAATCGCCTGCCGGGTGATGCGCACCGCCAAGGCCATGGGCCTGACCACCGTGGCCGTGCACAGCGCCACCGACCGTGATGCCCGGCACAGCCGCGAAGCCGATATCCGCGTCGACCTCGGCGGCACCAAGGCTGCCGAAAGCTACCTGCTGGTCGACAAGCTGCTGGCTGCCGCCAAGGCCAGCGGTGCCCAGGCCATCCACCCGGGCTATGGCTTCCTGTCCGAGAACGCAGGCTTTGCCCGCGCCATCGAAGAGGCCGGGCTGATCTTCCTCGGCCCTCCGGCCAGTGCCATCGACGCCATGGGCAGCAAGTCGGCGGCCAAGGCACTGATGGAAGCTGCTGGCGTGCCGCTGGTGCCGGGCTACCACGGCGAAGCCCAGGACCTTGACACCTTCCGCGCCGCCGCCGAACGCATCGGCTACCCGGTGCTGCTCAAGGCCAGCGCCGGCGGCGGTGGCAAGGGCATGAAAGTGGTCGAGGAGGAAAACCAGTTGGCCGACGCCCTGGCCTCGGCCCAGCGCGAGGCACAGTCGTCGTTCGGCGACGCACGCATGCTGGTGGAAAAGTACGTGCTCAAGCCTCGCCACGTGGAAATCCAGGTATTCGCCGACCAGCACGGCAACTGCCTGTACCTCAACGAGCGTGACTGTTCGATCCAGCGCCGCCACCAGAAGGTGGTGGAAGAAGCCCCTGCGCCAGGCCTTTCACCCGAATTGCGCCGGGCCATGGGTGAAGCGGCGGTACGCGCGGCCCAGGCCATCGGCTACGTGGGCGCAGGCACCGTGGAATTCCTGCTCGATGCCCGTGGCGAGTTCTTCTTCATGGAAATGAACACCCGCCTGCAGGTGGAGCACCCGGTCACCGAGGCCATTACCGGGCTCGACCTGGTGGCCTGGCAGATTCGCGTGGCCTGCGGCGAGGCCCTGCCGATCACCCAGGAACAGGTGCCGCTGATCGGCCATGCCATCGAAGTGCGCCTGTATGCCGAAGACCCGGCCAACGAATTCCTGCCCGCGACCGGCAAGCTGGCGCTGTACCGCGAGTCGGCAGTCGGCGAAGGCCGAAGGGTGGACAGCGGGGTCAGCGAAGGTGATGTGGTGTCGCCGTTCTACGACCCGATGCTGGGCAAGCTGATCGCCTGGGGCGAAGACCGCGAGCAGGCGCGCCTGCGCTTGCTGGCCATGCTCGACGAGTTTGCCATTGGCGGGTTGAAGACCAACATCGCCTTCCTGCGGCGCATTCTCGCCCACCCGGCGTTTGCTGCAGCGGAGCTGGATACTGGCTTCATTCCGCGTCATCAGGAGGTTTTGCTGCCCGCGCCACAAGCGCTGCCGGCAGGCTTCTGGGAAGCAGCGGCCGAGGCCTGGCTGCAGGGTCAGGCCGCACATCAGCGGGACGACGACCGCAGTTCGCCATGGGCCGAGCGCAACGGCCTGCGCCTTGGCCTGCCGGCGCGCAGCAGCCTGCATCTGGTGAGTGGCGGGCAGGACCAGGCGGTTGCCCTGGAGCGCAGCGCTGCGTCTACCTGGCAGCTGGTGGGCGAGCAGTTGGTACATGACCAGGCGGGCGTGCGTCGCCAGCATCTGGCGATCCGCCGCGGTGGCACGCTGTACTTGCACTGGGACGGCGAGATGCATGCCATCGAAGCCTTCGACCCGATTGCCGAGGCCGAGGCCAGCCATAGCCATCAAGGCGGCCTGGGCGCGCCCATGAACGGCAGCATCGTGCGGGTGCTGGTGGAGCCTGGGCAGGTGGTGGAAGCAGGTACGGCGCTGGTAGTGCTGGAGGCCATGAAGATGGAGCACAGCATTCGCGCGCCGCATGGCGGCACGGTAAAGGCGTTGTTCTGCCAGGAAGGGGATATGGTCAGCGAAGGGACGGTACTGGTCGATTTGGCAGAGTAAGCGTCCTGGGGGCCGCTTTGCGGCCCTTTCGCGACACAAGGCCGCTCCTACAGGGACGGTGCATGCCCTGAGGTTGGTGCGGTACTTGTGGGAGCGGCCTTGTGTCGCGAAAGGGCTGTGCAGCAGCCCCGGCAAGCTAGAAAACCTCGTGCCCCCGCACGACCACGCCCAGAAACTCGCAGCCTTCTTCACACAGGACTGTCGGATAGCGCGTATTCAGCGGCTTGAGCATCTTGTCTCCGCCCTCCTCGACCAACTGCCGCAATACTGCCGGCCGCCCGGGCTGCCGCGCGATTACCAACCTCCCTGGTTCTGCGGGCAGGCCGGTATCCACCAGCACACGCATGCCCTCAGGCACGCTCTTGCCGCTGGCGGCATTCATCGAGTCGTTTTCCACCACCAACCAGAATGCATTGCCTGCGGGCATATAGTCCGTCTGTTCGTGGGCCTTGCTTGCCTCTGGCAAAGGCCCCTGCAAGTCAGCCCAACTCAGCACCGGGAAGCGAAAGCTCGCATACAGCAGCGCTTCGGCCGAAACCGGCTGTTCAGCCGCATAGTGACCAGGCGATTCGCGCACGATATCGCGCTCCACCACCATCACTTGGGCTTCCAGAAACACCAGCCCAAGTTTTTCGAGCTTTTCGTTGATGGTTTCCAGCGTCGGCCGCCGCGTGCCACGCAGCCAATGCCCCACGCCCCCCTGAGTCATGCCCAGGCGTTCGGCCAGCTTCAGTTGGCTGAGATTGTGTTCGCGCTTGTAGCGCTTGAGAAATGCGTTCCAGTTTTCCATGAGCGGCAACAATACGGACTGTATTACTCGCAGCAATACACAATCTGAATTATTTATTTTTAGATAGATAGTACAGACTGACCTATCCTGTGATTCCCGCGTGTTTGAAGGGAAATCAGAAGGTATCGCGATGAAACATCCGAAAAACGACGAAACAGATCTCGACAGCGAAGCCGCCCGCCGCGCTCTCGACTACTACCTCAACCCCAACCCGCCGCGTCCCACTCTGGACAACAAGATCTGGACCCTGCACGAGGGCGTAACCACCGACCAGGCCCAGGAGCACGCCATCGCTCTGCTGCGCTGCGCCGCCGCCACCGCACAGGAAACCGCCACCCACCAGCAGGGCAGCCAGCGCGAGCTGACCTTCGCCCTGATGCACATGATGGACATGGCCCGCGCACTGCTGGAGCACAAACGCACCGGGAAACCGGGTTTGTAGACACGAAGAGAAGGGAGAGAACGTGATGGCCGGGTAACGGCAAAGGCCCCGATTGCCGGGACAAGGAAGCGCATCGGTAAAACTTTTTTACCGGATTAGCGAAAATTCATTTGACTGGCAAATGATAACGATTATTATTGCACTCAGCTGATCGCAAGATCTGCTGGATAACCTGGAGCTTAGGTCGCTCTCAGATTATCTCCTCATCAGGCTAATCACGGTTTTTGACCCGGCTTTTTGCTGGGTCTTTTTTTTGGCTCTTCAGGCTAATGAAGATCGTGATGGCGCGCATGATAGCAAAAGTGTTTCAGGGCGTGAACGCTCATTACAAAACTTTGCGGAATCAGCACTTGAGAATCAATCTCGTTTCACCTACGCTGATCACGCATCACGGAAGATGCCCCCATCCCTCCCCCTCCATAGAGCAAGGAGCTGTCCATGAGCCGTCTGCTGCTGCCCCTTGAGCACCCAACCCCTGCTGCCGAACATCATGCCGACGACGCCCTGCTGCACGCCCTGAAACGCCTGCCACGGCGTGTGCAACAAGTATTCCTGCTCAACCGCCTCGACCAACTGGACTTCGCCAGCATCGCCGCCCGCCTCGACCTGCCATTGGCGAGCATCGAGCGGCACATGGACCAGGCACTGCAGGCCGGCCGCTCGCGCCGGGATGTGCTGGCGAGTGTTGCCGGGCAATGGTACGTGCGCTTGCAGAGCCCACAGGTAACGGCCTGCGAGCGGATTGATTTTCGCCGTTGGCTGGATGCGGACATGGCGAATCTGCAGGCGTTCCATGACACGGAACTGCACTGGCGCAGCCTGTTGGCACCGGCACGGCAACTGGGCCAGGACGGCTGGTACCAGCAAGGTCGGGCGGCGCTGTCGTTGGGCGGCTGTTCAGTTGCGGTCGGGCTTGGCGTGGCGGCGTTGGTACTGTTCGGTATCTGGGCCTGATCAACACCTCAGCTACGCCGTAATCGCTTTCAACGAGGATGGCTCGTTTGCTATCAAGTTCGAGTGCTGGTCAGCGTTTCCGTCAGGCATGCAAGCAGTAGCCATCCGCACAAGCTGGCACCCAGGAACAGCAGCCCCAGGCTCATCGGCAACGCGCTTTCGACGCCAGCAATCAGACTGCCAGCCAGACCACCACCTGCGAACAACAATGTCGTATTGAGCGACGCTGCCGCACCGGCCTGCTGCGGGTAACGCGCCAAGGCCTGGGTCGTTGCAGCCGGACGCACCAGCGTTGTCCCGGTCGTGCAGATGATCATCGGCAGCAGCAGCCCCGCCACCGTCAATCCCGCTACCTGTTCCCAGATCACCAGTGTGATGCCCCCGGCAGCTATAAGCAGGAACCCTGTCTTGATCTGAACCTGCGGACTTACACGATTGTTCAAGTAGGTCGCGGCTGCCCCGCCTGCGATATACGCAAGCCCATAGGCAATAAATACCACCGAGAATTGATAGGGCGTCAGCCTCAGGCTGTCCATCAACGCCAATGGCGCGACAACGATGAAGGAAAAATGGCAGGCAAACGCGAAACTGGACAGCAGGGAGTGCGCAAGAAAGGTCGTATCACGCAGCAGGACCCAATAGCTGCTCATGCCTGAACGGCCTCGGGATACAGGCGTGTCCTGCAACAATACACAGGAGAGGCATGAAACGATCACGGCGATGAAAGCGAATACCGTAAAGCTGCCCTTCCAGCCAAAGGATTGTTGGAGAAAAGCGCCTGCGACCGGTGACAACGAAATGAACAGCCCACTTGCGCTAGTCAGCAGGATCCGCATGGCATTGCGCTGTTTACCACTGTACAGATCCTGCACAAGCGCTTGGCCCAGCACGAAACTCCCGCACCCCACGGCCTGCAGCAAACGGAACGCCAAGAACGTCTCATAGCGGGTTGAAAATACACAACCCACCGCCCCTGCAATGGACACACCCAGCCCAGCGAGCAACAACCGCTTGCGCCCCATACCATCCGACAATGGCCCGATCACCAGTTGCGCCAAGGCAACACCAAACGCAAAGAAGCTCACCGAGTAGGCTATCTGCTGTGACTCGACGTGAAACTCGTCTGCGAGCGCCGGGAATGATGGCAGGATTACATCCAGCGGGAATACACCCAATAGACACAACAGAATCAACAAGGCCGAGCACAGATAGCTATTGAGTGACCCCAAGGGCCCGGAAATAGTCACTGGAATCTCCCTGGAAGCGCCGAGCCCTGATGGTAGCGATACCCTGAAGATGTACAACCCGGACCGGGCAGCGAAACCTCCGATGGAGTTGTAGGACCTTTCCCTATCACTTACTTCCGATGAGGTCTGATGCCATATGGCTTTCTGTTGACTGGACAGCTAGCCCCCAGCGACGCCTCGGGATTCGGATCCTGACACTGTCGCCGGGCAAGCCCTTCCAGAAAACCGCTTAGCCTTCCAGCCCTTTCTTCAGCGCCGCCAGGCCGTCTTCATAGATACGAGCGAACAGCGCAGTTGCCTCAGCATCGCTGATACCCACCGGCACGAACGACCCGGACCATTCCACACGAGACCCGCTACCTTCAGCCACCACACGCAGGGTCGACTGGTAGTCACGTACTGGCGCTGGGCCGCTGAGGATGGTGTAGCTGTAACTGCGGCCGGCTTCGTTGAAGTCCAGCAGGCGCTCGATGATGGTGTCGCCAGCCACGCTCTTCAGGGTACGAACGCGGCCGCCTTCGCTCAGGGTGCTTTCGGGGATGAACGGCAGCCAGTCGGGCAGCGCGTCGAAACCGCCAATCAGTTGCCAAACGCGGTTGGCATCGGTTGCCAGGGTGATGGAGGCTTGTGCAGTTGCCATGGTAATTCTCCTCGGGGCGTGGCCCCATTGATTCGGGGTAGACAGGGCCGCAATGCGGCCCTGCAAGATCGGTTCAAACAGCAGGTACCGGAGCCTGGGCGTTGATCAGCCCTTGCTGGCGCAGGTCGTTCCAGAAGGCCATCGGAATCACCTTGCTCAGGGCAGCGAGGTCTTCGTTGGCGTGAGCCGGGCGGGTGGAGCCCGGGATCACCGAGACCACGGCCGGGTGGGCCAGGGCGAACTGCAGGGCCGCCGCCTTCACATCCACGCCATGGGCACGGGCCACGGCACGGATGCGCTCGAGCTTGGCCAGCACCGGCTGGGTGGCTTTCTGGTACTCGAAGTGCTCGCCGCCGGCGGTAACACCCGAGCTGTACGGGCCACCCACGACAATGCCGACACCCTGCTCCACCGCTTGCGGCATGACGCGTTGCAGTGCGCGGTCGTGGTCCAGCAGCGAGTAGCGGCCGGCCAACAGGAAGCCGTCCGGACGGGCTTCTTCCAGGTCGAGGGTCAGCTCGATCGGCTCGACGCGGTTCACACCCAGGCCCCAGGCCATGATCACACCTTCTTCACGCAGACGGGTCAGTACGCGGAAGGCTCCAGTACGGGCGACTTCGAACTGGCTCAGCCATTCATCACCGTAGAAGTCCTGGGCGATGTCGTGGATCCAGACGATGTCCAGGCGGTCGGTCTTCAGGCGGCGCAGGCTGTCTTCGATCGAGCGCAGGGTGGCGTCGGCGCTGTAGTCGTTGACGATGCGGTTGCGGTTGCCGTGCTCGAACAGGCCGCTTTTTTCGCCCAGTTCACGGGCCGCCGGGTCTTCCAGTTCGTCGAGGATGATGCGACCAACCTTGGTGCTGAGCACGTACTCGTCACGTGGGCGACCGACCAGGGCATTGCCCAGGCGGCTTTCGGAGAGGCCGGCACCGTAGAAAGGCGCGCTGTCGAAGTAGCGCACACCGTTGTTCCAGGCGGCATCGACGGTAGCCTGTACTTCTTCTTCAGGCACGTTGCGGAACATGTTGCCCAGTGGGGCGGTACCGAAGCCCAGCGGGTTGGCGATAAGGGATTTGAGGTTCATGTGCATTTTCCTGATGAGGGAGTCGGGTGTGAACTCCAGTGGCTGCAATCCTATGCGCCACCCACCAAGACCGTCCAAGTCATATTTCGAACGACTTTAGACCTTTTATGCAACACCACTCAATCGTGCTTCACTATGCCTGTATGGCATCGATGCGATAGCGATCAGCCCCTTGTTGCCCCCAACAGTCTGTCGTGCGGACTGCTCTCAGTAATTGAAATCATGACCTAGCTGGCCCTGCACCCATTCAAGGAATTGTCGAACCCTGCGGGTTTCAGCATGGCCTCGAGGAAAGACCAGGTGGTGGGCACTGACGGGCGTCGCCAGGTCTTCTGCAAATACCGGTACCAACTCGCCGCGGGCGATATAGTCCTGCGCCAGCAGGGAACTCTCCAAGGCCAGCCCATACCCATGACTGGCGGCCTCCAGGCTCATGTAGGAGCGATCGAAGCTCAGTGCGTAGGGGGACTGAGGCAACGCCACACCTTGCTGGGCGAACCATTGGGGCCATTGCACCAACGCGGCTTCCGACAGGATCAGGTTCTGCCCCAGCAGATCGCTGGGCTGCTCGATAGACGTACGCTCGAGAAGCTGTGGCGAGGCCAGCACAGTTGCACGTTCATGTCGGATGGTGCGCACTTCCAGGCTGGGCCAGTTGGGGTAGCCATGACGAATATCCAGGTCGATCTGATGACGGCCGAAGTGCAGCGACTCGTAGGAGCACGACAGGTTGATCTGGATTTGCGGGTGACTGTTACGAAAATGGTCCAGGCGCGGTAGCAACCAGAGCAGGCCGAAGCTAGGCGCGGAATGAAGCCGCAGGCAATCGAAGCCCACCGAGTTGCCAGCGCGCTCGGTGGCAGTAGCCAGGCTCTGCAATATGCCTGACACCTCGCGCAGGTACTGCTCGCCTGCCGGGGTCAGCGCAACACCGCGTGCCTCGCGAATGAACAATGGGCGACCGATCAAGGCTTCCAGATTGGCAATCTGGTGGCTCACCGCAGAGGGCGTGAGGTTCAACTGCTCTGCGGCACGTGCGACGTTGGCGAAACGAGCAACTTGCTCGAAGGCCTGAATTGCTTTCAGGGAAGGGATCTGAGGAAGTTTTCGAAGGTTGTCCAGGCTCATGACCATTCCTGAAGGATTCACAGCGGTACCAAGGCTTTTACCTTCCTGTAAGCCCCAGGCACAAGTCGAGGGCTGAATTTTTTTCAGCACCGGGTGAAAGAGGCAGCGTTGCTCGGGGTGCTGTCCGGGACGAAGCTGTGCCTATCGGTTCTGCCGGAACCGTCGCTCACAACAATAATCATCTGGAGCAACCTCGATGCTGTTAACAGGAAAATTTGCCGTGATCACCGGCGCGGCCTCTGCCCGAGGTATCGGCCGGGCAACAGCCCAGGCGTTTGCCGACCAAGGCGCCAGAGTCGCCATCCTCGACCTGGACGCTACTGCCGCAGCCGAAGCTGCCGCTTCACTTGGCGAAGGCCACCTTGGCCTGGCTGCCAACGTTGCCGATGAAGCACAGGTACGTGATGCCATCGCCCAGGTACTCGCGCAATTCGGTCGGATCGACGTGCTGGTAAACAACGCCGGTATCACTCAACCGGTGAAAACCCTGGAAATCACCGGGGCTGACTATGACCGGATTCTCAACGTGAACCTGCGTGGCACATTGTTGATGTCCCAGGCGGTGATCCCAGCCATGCGTGCGCAACGCGCCGGCAGCATCATCTGCATGTCGTCGGTGTCTGCCCAACGTGGTGGCGGCATCTTCGGTGGCCCCCACTACAGCGCAGCGAAGGCTGGCGTGCTCGGTCTGGGCAAGGCGATGGCCCGTGAACTGGGACCGGACAATATTCGCGTCAACTCGATCACGCCAGGCCTGATTCACACTGACATCACCGGTGGCCTCATGCAGGATGAGCGCCGTCACGCCATCATCGAAGGCATCCCGCTGGGCCGCCTGGGTGAGGCGCGCGATGTCGCCAATGCGGCATTGTTCCTGGCCAGTGACCTGTCCAGCTACCTGACGGGCATTACCCTGGATGTCAACGGCGGGATGCTGATCCACTGAGCATCCGGTGCATCGTGACCTGCACCTGACCCGGCGCAGGTCACGCGTTCGATAACAACAAGAGATCAGAACGAATGACCACAATAGCGCTCGATGCGGCATCCGCCGCACGCAGCAGCGCCTACCGTAAAACGGCCTGGCGACTGATGCCTTTTCTCATGCTCTGCTACCTGTGCGCCTATCTGGACAGGGTCAATGTCGGCTTTGCGAAGCTGCAGATGATGGACGACCTTGCCCTTTCCGAAGCGGTCTACGGACTGGGCGCTGGCATGTTCTTCATTGGCTACTTTCTCTGCGAGGTGCCCAGCAACATCATTCTGCACAAAGTGGGCGCTCGACGCTGGATCGCTCGCATCATGATCACCTGGGGCATCATCTCGGCGATGTTCGCCCTGGTAGAGACAGCCTGGCAATTCTATACCCTGCGCTTTTTGCTGGGGATCGCCGAAGCAGGCCTGGCACCGGGGCTTCTGCTGTACCTGACCTATTGGTTCCCGTCTTACCGCCGGGCGAAGATGACCGCGCTGTGGTTCATCGCGATTCCGCTCTCGGGCATGATCGGTGGCCCCTTGTCGGGCTGGATCATGGAGCGCTTTGCCGGCGTGCACGGCTGGGCGGGCTGGCAGTGGATGTTCCTGCTCGAAGCCATCCCCACCGTGCTGGTGGGCATCCTGGTGCTGAGCTACCTGAAGGATGGCGTCGATCAGGCCCATTGGTTGAGCGACGAAGAAAAAGCCCTGGTGCGCAAGGAACTGGCTGAAGACGAGCAACACAAGGTGAACCACGGCTCGGTGGCCGAATTCATCCGCGACCGTCGGCTCTGGTTGCTGGCGGGTATCTACTTCTGCGTGGTGATGGGCCAGTACGCAATCACGTTCTGGCTACCTACGCTGGTACGCAATGCCGGCGTCAACGAACCTTTGCACATCGGCCTGCTGACCAGCCTGCCGTACCTGTGTGCCATTGTCGCGATGCTGTTGGCCGGGCGCAGTGGCGACCGTCACCGTGAACGCCGCTGGCACCTGGCGATCCCCATGCTGATCGGCGCACTTGGCCTGAGCCTCGCCGCAGCACTGGGCAGCAGCCTGATGCTGTCGATCCTCAGTCTGTGCCTGGCTGCGGCAGGGGTGCTGTCCGCCTCCTCGCTGTTCTGGATGCTGCCCACCACGTTGCTGGGAGGTGTCTCGGCGGCAGCAGGCATCGCGGCGGTGAACAGTTTTGCCAACCTCGCCGGTTTCTGCTCGCCGTACCTGATCGGCTGGGTCACTACCACCTTGGGCAGCAATGCCATCGGCATGTATCTCATCACGGCCGTACTCATGTTTGGCGCCTTCCTGGTGTCGCGAGTACCGGCCCATCTGGTCAATCGTTGATTCGATAAAGGAGTCACCTCAATGACTGCTGTGCCTACCTACACTGAGGCGCTGCCGCTGGCTGTGCGCGCCCGAAATATCCGCCACCACGCATTGCGCATGGGGCAAGTCCAGGGCCAGGGCTATGTCGGCCAGGCTCTGGGCGCCGCCGACTTGCTGGCAGTAGCGTATTTCCATGCGCTGCGCATCGACCCCGGCAACCCCGAATGGGAGCAACGCGACCGCTTCTACCTGTCCATCGGGCACTACGCGATCGCCCTCTACGCCGCACTGATCGAGGCCGGCGTAATCCCCGAGGAGGAGCTTGAAACCTACGGTAGCGACGACAGCCGCTTGCCCATGTCCGGTATGGCTGCCTACACCCCAGGCATGGAGATCACCGGTGGCTCGCTCGGCCACGGCTTGGGCATCGCCGTCGGCGCTTGTCTCGGGCTCAAACGCAAGGGGTCGGACAGCTGGGTGTACAACCTGCTGTCCGATGGCGAGCTCAACGAGGGCTCGACCTGGGAGGCAGCCATGTCGGCCAGCCATTGGCGGCTGGACAACCTGATCGCCATCATCGATGTGAACAACCAGCAGGCGGATGGTCATTCCAGTGAGGTACTGGCCTTCGAGCCAATCGTCGACCGCTGGCAAAGCTTTGGCTGGTTCGTCCAGCGAGTGGACGGCAATGACCTGGATGCGCTGGTCGGCGCCTTCGACCAGGCCCGCGCCCACACCGGGGCACAACCGCGCGTCATCATCTGCGATACCCGCATGGGCAAAGGCGTGCCTTTCCTGGAAAACCGCGACAAGACGCACTTCATTCGCGTCGATGAAAACGAATGGGACCTCGCCCTCAAAGCGCTGGACGCCGGGAGCCAAGCATGAGCACTGTGAACTCACCCAAGAAGCGCCTGACCACCTCGGCCATGATCGCCTCGATTGCCGCCGACGGTCAGCCGACCCGCCCTGCCCCGTTCGGCCATGCCTTGGCAAGCCTGGCCGAGCAACGTCAGGATATAGTTGGACTGAGTGCCGACCTGTCCAAGTACACCGACTTGCACATCTTCGCCAAAGCCCACCCCGAGCGCTTCTATCAAATGGGCATGGCCGAACAATTGCTGATGAGCGCCGCCGCCGGCATGGCACGGGAAGGCATGACCCCCTTTGCCACCACTTATGCGGTGTTCGCTTCCCGTCGGGCTTATGACTTCATCTGCATGGCAATCGCAGAAGAGAACCTCAACGTCAAGATCGTCTGTGGGCTGCCTGGCCTGACCACCGGTTATGGCCCTAGCCACCAGGCCACGGATGACCTGGCCATCTTCCGGGCGATGCCCAACCTGATGATCGTCGACCCCTGCGATGCGCTGGAGATCGAACAGGCTGTGCCAGCGATCGCTGCCCATCAGGGTCCGGTCTACATGCGGCTGCTGCGCGGCAACGTACCCTTGGTGCTCGATCGCTACGACTACCAGTTCCAGCTGGGCAAGGCACAGGTGCTGCGCGGTGGCCGAGACGTGCTGTTGATTGCCAGTGGCCTCATGACCATGCGCGCCCTGGAGGCTGCGGAGCAGTTGCAAAAGGACGGCGTGGATGTGTCGGTGCTGCACGTGCCTACCATCAAACCGCTCGATGAACAGACCATCCTCGCCGAGGCACGCAAGCCTGGCCGCCTGGTGGTCACGGCGGAAAACCATTCGATCATAGGGGGCCTGGGGGAAGCAGTGGCGGGCGTACTGCTGCGCAATGGGGTCACACCCACCTTCCGCCAGATCGCGCTACCGGATGCGTTTCTCGATGCGGGTGCACTGCCGACTTTGCATGACCGATACGGGATCTCCACTGACGCTGTGTCGAGGCAGATCAAGGCGTGGCTTTAACCGTAACGACGGATAGAACCTGAGGCGGCGGATGGCACCGGCTTTGCCGGTGTTCGCGGGTGAATCGGGCTCCCACAAGTTACGCGCAAGGTTCAAGGGCTGCGCAAATCCTGTGGGAGACTCCATGGAATCTTTAGCACGCCAAATGCTGAGGCAACCCGCTGGCCCCGCGGGTTGCCGGCCAAGCACGCTGGCCGGCTTGCAGATACTCAGCGGTTCCAGGGTGCCTCGGCGGGTGCGTCGATGCCATAACGCAGCCGCGCTGCGGCGTGCTTGCCAGGATCGATGCCTGCCAATGCCGCCAGGGCAATGTGCTGACGATCAACCTCGAAGAAGCGACGCAGTGCCGAGCGCGTGTCACTCCGGCCAAAGCCATCGGTACCCAGGGCGGTGAACGGCGCGCTGACATGGGCAGCGATCAACTGGGCATAAGCACGCACGTAGTCGCTGGCCGCTACCACCGGCACAGGCCCGGGCAGGCAGCGCTGCAAGTGGCTCTGCCCTTCGGACTGGCTGCCGAAAAGGCGCTGGCGCTCTACCTCGCGAGCATCGCGTGCCAGCTCCGAGAAACTGGTGACACTCCAGATCTGGCTGCTGATACCCCAATCCTGCAGCAGCAGCTCGGCGGCGGCGATCACCTCCCGCATGATGGCGCCGGAACCCAGCAGGCGTACCGCAGGCTCCGCCGTTCCGCGCGTGCCGTACAGGCGCATGCCACGGATCACATCGTCGTGTTCGCTGTCCTGCAGCGGGGCCTGGGTGTAGTTCTCGTTGGTCACCGTCAGGTAGTAGAACTCATCGTACTGCTGCTCGAGCATGCGCCGGCTGCCATGGTCGATGATCACGGCCGCTTCGCTGGCGAACGCCGGGTCGTAGGCGCGGCAGTTAGGCACCGTCGAGGCGATGAGCTGGCTGGTACCGTCCTGGTGTTGCAGGCCCTCGCCCGCCAGGGTAGTGCGGCCAGCGGTGGCACCGATCAGGAAACCACGGGCGCGCTGGTCGGCAGCCGCCCAGATCAGGTCGCCGATGCGCTGGAAACCGAACATCGAATAGTAGATATAGAACGGCAGCATCGGCTCGCCGTTGACGCTGTAGGAGGTCGCTGCGGCGACCCACGAAGAGACAGCACCGGCTTCGGTAATGCCCTCCTCCAGCAACTGGCCGTCGGTGGATTCCTTGTAGTACAGCAATGCACCGGCGTCTTCCGGTTCGTAGAGCTGGCCCACGGGTGAATAGATGCCAACCTGGCGGAACAGATTGGCCATGCCAAAGGTACGCGCCTCGTCGGCCACGATGGGCACTATGCGTGGGCCGAGTTGCTTGTCCTTGAGCAGGTTGGTGAAGAGCCGGACCACGGCCATCGTGGTGGAGATTTCCCGATCGTCAGGGGCCAGGGCGAAACGCGCATAGTCGGCAAGTGGCGGTACCGCGATGCTGGGGGCCAGGCTGCTGCGTCGAGGCAGGTAACCACCCAGCGACTGCCGACGGGCATGCAGGTAGCGCAGTTCGGGGCTGTCATCGTGCGGTCGATAAAAACGCATCTCCTCCACTGCCTGGTCATCCAGCGGCAGCGCAAAACGGTCCCGAAACGCCTTGAGCGCCTCGACGTCCAGTTTCTTCTGTTGGTGCGCAGTGTTGCGCGATTCGCCGGCCTGGCCCATGCCAAAGCCTTTCTTGGTCTTCGCCAGGATGACCGTCGGGTGCCCCTTGTGGCGCTTCGCTGCGTCGAATGCAGCGTGCAACTTGCGAAAATCGTGGCCGCCGCGACGCAGACCATCGATTTCGGCCGGGCTCATGTGCGCGACCAGCGCGTGCAGCTCCGGGTCGAGGTCGAAGAAATGCGCAAGGTTGTAGGCTGCATCATTGGCTCCCAGGGCCTGGTACTGGCCATCGACGGTGCTGGCCAGGCGGCGCAGCAGAACGTGGTGGTGGTCCCGGGCGAACAGGGCATCCCAGCCCGAGCCCCAGACCACTTTGATAACGTTCCAGCCAGCACCCTTGAACAGCGATTCCAGCTCCTGGATGATTTGCCCGTTACCGCGCACAGGCCCGTCAAGCCGCTGCAGGTTGCAGTTGATCACGAAGGTGACATTGTCCAGCTTCTCTCGAGCGGCAAGCGAAAGTGCTGCGACCGATTCCGGCTCGTCCATCTCGCCATCGCCGAATACCCCCCAGACATGGCGGCCTTCGGTCGAGGCAATGCCACGGTGTTGCAGGTAACGCAGGAAGCGGGCCTGATAGATCGCGCTGATCGGGCCGATGCCCATGGAGCCGGTCGGAAACTGCCAGAAGTCCGGCATGAGCCAAGGGTGGGGATAGGAGCACAGCCCGCCGCCATCCACCTCCTGCCGATAACGCTCGAGTTGCTGTTGCTCCAGCCGGCCCTCCAGGAAAGCGCGGGCATAGACACCTGGCGCGGAATGCGGCTGGAAATACACCAGGTCGCCTTTGCCTTGTGCAGTATCGGCACGGAAGAAATGGTTGAAGCCCACTTCGAAGATTTCCGCGGCAGAGGCGTAACTGGCGATATGGCCGCCCAGCTCGCCATAAGCCTTGTTCGCCTTGGCCACCATGGCCAGCGCGTTCCAGCGAATGATCGAGGTAATGCGCTCTTCCATCGCCAGATCACCGGGGTACTCCGGTTGCTGTTCCACGGCGATGGTGTTCTGGTAAAGCGAGTATGGGTTGGCAGCGATTCGAGCCCCCAGGTGGCCGGCATGCTCGGCCAGGCGTTGCAGCAGGAATTCCACCCTCCCACTGCCCTCGGTGCGAGCGACGCCCTCCAGGGCATCCAGCCATTCGTTCGTCTCGACGGCATCAACATCTTCAGTACCTTGATCGGCGATCCTGGGCACTTGAATCGGATTACTCATTTCACACGACCTCAGGTAATTGAAACGACAGCCGCGGGTGCGCCTACTCAAGGTAGCCCCACATTCATCATGCGCAGGCATAAATACCCTGCGCACTTGTATCTATGCGCCCTGCAGGGCCGACCGATAGGCGAAGATCCCCGGTGCCCCTCCGGTCATCAGCAGCAAGATGTTGTCGCCCTGTGCGTACAAGCCGCTTTCCAGGTCGGCGACCAGGCCGGCGAACGCTTTTCCGGAGTAGACCGGATCAAGCAACAGCCCCTCGGAACGGGCCATGAGTTGCAACGCCGACAGCATGGCCTTCGTTGGCACACCATAGCCCGCGCCGCGATGTGCACCATCGACGGCAATCATTGACGGCTCGATAACCTGCTCGCTGCCAAGCAGCTCCAAGGTCTGCCGGGTAAGCTCAAGCGTGCGACGGTGCGACTCAGGCGCTTCGGCCAGTACCGCGAAGGACTTGATGAAGCCCGGCGCACGCCCCATCGCAGCAAACCCGGCGGCCATGCCCGCATGGGTGCCGGAACTGCCATTGGCCATGACCATGTGCGTGAACTCAAGGCCCATGCTGGCTTCTTGTCGGGCAATTTCCAGCGCAGCCTTGGCGTAGCCCAGGCAACCCACGGCTGTCGAGCCGCCGGTAGGAATAACCCTGACCTTGCAGCCCTGCATTTGCAGCTCCTGCGCACGGGTGTCGGCCCAACTCGCCGTGGTAAAGCCTTCAGGCACGATATGCACGACGGCCCCGAACAGCGCATCCAGAAGCATATTGCCGTTGTGCTCGTACTCTTCATCGTCCCGGGGGACGGCACGCCCCAGCACAAGTTCGCAACGCATACCCAGCTTCGCACAGGCTGCCGCAGTCAAACGTGCATGATTGGATTGCAGCCCGCCCATTGTCACGACCACATCCACCTTGTCTCGAAGGGCCTCGCCAAGGTGAAACTCAAGCTTTCGCAGCTTGTTGCCACCGCCGCCCAGGGCCATGTAATCGTCACGCTTGGCGAACAGCTTGATGCCGCGCTTCACCAGCCCCAGCGAACGCTCAAGGCCTTCAAGCCGCTGGATAGGTGTTGGCCGGTCAAGCAGGCTGATTTGTGGGAAATGATCGAGCAGAGAGTGCAAGGGCGCCACGGGCGTACCTCATTGATGACTTGACACTCATCACGTTAAGAAAAAACAATTTGTTAATAAATAAAAGCACCGTTCAATTATCTTTAACCTGGAGTTAAAAGATGGACCGCCTGCGCGCCATGGAGGTATTTGTCAGCGTCACCGAACAGGGCAGTTTCAGCCAGGCGGCCGAGCATCTGGAACTGTCTGTGGTGATGGTGAGCAGGTATATCCGCCAGCTTGAAGATGCGATGCAGGTCGAACTGATCCAGCGCAGTACCCGGCGCATGCACGTCACCGAAGCAGGTCGCATGTTCTACGAAGAGTCCAAGCAGGCCCTGGATCAGGTTCGCCGGGCATATGAGCGCGTCGAAAGCTTGCAACAGGCCCCTAGCGGATTACTGCGCGTCAGTGCCCCCATGACCCTGGGCTCGTCCTTGGTTGCGCCGCTGGTTGCCGGCTTCCTCGCCGAGCACCCGGACGTGCGCATTGACCTGGTGCTCAGCAACAGTGTCGTCGACCTGATGGCGGAGGGCTTCGATGCGGCTTTTCGCATTGGCAACCTGGGCGATGTCGATCTGGTGGCGAAAGGGCTGCGCCCTTATCGCATGGTAATCTGCGCCGCCCCCGGCTACCTGGACAGGCACGGGCACCCAGCCGTTCCGGCAGACCTGGCCGGGCACAGGTTACTGGCGCACTCCACATGGACCAACCGTTTCACCTGGCCCTTGCTGGACGCTGGCAAGGAATACCCCTGGCCGGAACACTGGGTGCTGAAGAGCAACGATGGCCAGGCACTGCGGCTGGCCGCCCTGGCAGGCAACGGGATCCTGCTGCAACCCGAGTTCCTGGTAGCCGAAGACCTTCGCGAAGGGCGTCTGGTCACGTTGCTTGACGACTTCCTGCCCGCTACCCGCCCGGTCAATCTGGTCTATCTGCGCCAGCGCAGCGCGCTACCCAAACTGGATGCCTTCATTCGCTACATCCTGAGGCACGCGGGGTAAGAGGCCGCGCCGAATCGGCATTGGCGCCATCGCAGGGCAACACGATGCTCCTTAACCTCCTGCCACGCTACCGATGAAGTTCGCCAGCTCTGCTGTTCGGGGTGCCGCAAAAACCTCGCGCGGATGGCCCGTCTCGTGGACTTTGCCCTGATGCATGAAGACCAGCTTGTCACCGACTTCCCGGGCAAAACGCATTTCATGGGTGACCATGATCAGGGTCATGCCTTCACTGGCCAGCTGGCGCACCACACCGAGCACCTCGTTGACCAGCTCGGGGTCGAGCGCCGAGGTGATCTCGTCGCACAGCAATACCTTGGGCGACATGGCAAGCGCCCTGGCAATCGCCACCCGCTGCTGCTGGCCGCCGGAAAGGCGGTCCGGGTAGGCGTCGAACTTGTCGCCCAGGCCAACCCTGGCGAGCATCTGCTCGGCCAACTGGCGGGCCTCGGCCTTGCCGGCCTTCTTCACCACCTGGGGCGCAAGCATGACATTCTGGCCCACGGTCAGGTGAGGGAAGAGGTTGAACTGCTGGAACACCATGCCGACCTTCTGCCGCAGCGAGCGCAAGTCGGCGCGGCTGGCATCCAGGTATTCGCCATCCACCTCGATCACCCCGTCGCTGATCGACTCCAGGCCGTTGAGGGTTCGCAGGAAGGTACTCTTGCCGGAACCGCTACGGCCGATGATGGCAACCACCTCGCCTTCCTCGATCGCCAGGTCGACACCCTTGAGCACGTGGTTGTCGCCATAGTACTTGTGCAATGCGGACACTCTAAGCAGGGGCATGCAGCCTCCTCTCCAGGTAACGGGCGCTCAGCGAGAGCGGGTAGCAAAGGACGAAGTAACCCACGGCCACCAGACCGTAGATCAGGAACGGTTCAAAGGTGGCGTTGGCCAACATGCCGCCGGTCTTGGTCAGCTCGGTGAAACCGATGATCGAGGTCACCGCCGTGCCCTTGACCACCTGCACCGAGAACCCGACCGTCGGTGCGACGGCAATGCGCAGGGCCTGGGGCAGGATCACGTGGCGCAACTGCTCCAGACGGCTCATGGCCAGGCTGCCGGAGGCCTCCCACTGGCCATGTGGTATGGACTCGACGCATCCCCGCCAGATCTCGGCGAGAAAGGCACTGGTGAACAGCGTCAAGGCGATGGCCGCCGCCATCCAGGCCGACACATCGATACCGAACAGGGCGATGCCGAAAAACACCATGAACAGCTGCATCAGCAGTGGCGTCCCCTGGAACAGCTCGATGTAGCTCCTCGCCGCGCCACGCAGCAACCGGCTAGCGGAGATGCGCGCCAACAGCAGCAACAGCCCGGCAATACCACCGCAGACGAATGCCACCAGCGACAGCAGCAAGGTCCATTGCAAGCCTGCGAGCAGGTTGCGCACGATGTCCCACAAGGTGAAATCCATTCAGCGTCTCCCTGTCAAAGCGCGCCGGCCGAACCATGCCAGCAGCTGACGAACCAGGATGGCCATGACCAGATACAAGGCCGTGGTCAGCAGGTATGTCTCGAAAGCCCGGAAGTTGCGCGACTGGATGAAGTTGGCAGCGAACGACAGTTCCTCCGTGGCGATCTGCGAGCACACCGCCGACCCGAGCATGACGATCACGATCTGGCTCGACAGGGCCGGCCAGACCTTGGCCAGTGCCGGTTGCAGCACCACATGGCGAAAAGCCTCGAAACGGCTCATGGCCAACGCCGCAGCAGCCTCCAGTTGCCCTCTGGGGATGGCCTGGATACCAGCCCGAATGATCTCGGTGGAATAGGCGCCAAGGTTGATCACCATCGCCAGTACCGCCGCCTGCCATTCCGTCAAACGAACGCCAAGCGCGGGCAGGCCGAAGAAGATGAAGAACAACTGGACGATGAAAGGCGTGTTGCGGATCAGCTCCACGTAAAGGCCGAACAGGGCATCGAACGGCCGTAGTCGCCAGGCGCGCACCACCGCGCCAAGCACACCGATGGCCACGCCGAACAGTGTGCCGATCAACGTCAGCTCAAGCGTGAACACAGCCCCTTCGAGCAGCAGGCCGCCTTGAGCCAGCACCGGGGAAAAGTCAAATTGATAGGCCATGGGGCAGCGACTCCAGGGCCGTTCAAAGGTCGGCCGGCAATGGCTGCTTCAGCCATTTTTCGGCATTGCGGTTGAGGCTGCCGTCGGCCTTGGCCGCATCCAGGGTGGCGTTGACTTTTTCGAGCAAGGCCGGCTCCTGCTTGGCCAAGCCCACATACACGGGCGAGTCCTTGAGCTTGACCTTCATCACCGGCACCTTGCCCGGATTCTTCTCGGCAATGACAGCCATCACCACACTGCCGCTGGCGATCAGTTCGACCTGGCCCGACAGGTAGGCGGCAATGGTCGAGTTGTTGTCCTCGAAGCGCTTGATGATCGTACCCTGTGGGGCGACCGCGGATAACGCCATGTCCTCGATCGAGCCACGCGTGACACTGATGGTCTTGCCGGCAACGGCACCGATATCGTCGACCGACGTCTCGGCCGGCCCGAACACTGCCAGGTAGAACGGTGCGTAGGGGCGGGAAAAATCGATCACCGCTTCTCGCTCCGGGTTCTTGCCCAGGCTGGAAATCACCAGGTCGACCTTGCCGGTCGTGAGGAACGGAATGCGGTTGGTGCTGTTGACCGGGGTCAGCGCCAGCTTGACGCCTAGCCTGTCGGCCAGCAGTTGTGCGGTGTCTATGTCCAGGCCGCGGGGTTTGAGGTCCGGCCCTACCGAGCCGAAGGGAGGGAAGTCCTGGGGTACGGCAACCTTGAGCACGCCCCGGGCAGTGATGTCGGCCAGCGCATCGGCCTGGGCATGGGAAACGCTCATGACGCCGCCGCAAAGCAGGGTGGCCAGAAACAGGGTACGGATGTTTTTCATGGAAAATGCCTCGGGTGCATGCGAAGAAGTTGCCTAGCCCGAAAAGCACAGGCCGTGCCAGTGTTGCCCGGCAGCCCCGGAATACGCTTTCGCCCGTGGGCATCACGCGGTCTTACTGGTCTGAACAGATAACGCCAATCGCTCTGCCTTCGCCCCCCTTTCGTGCAGCCACCTGCCCCGTTGCGTCAGCGTGGGGCGAGGCTTGCCAGGCAACCGGTAAAGCCTTTAAAAAGCGCAGACCCCTTGCCAGCTGGTCTGAACAGATGCTCGACACACTCCCCCGTGCAGTTCCGGAAATCGCTTTGCAGGCTATCCGCAGGCTGATCCAGGACGGCGACTACCAGCCTGGTGATGCCCTGCCCTCCCAACGTGACCTGGCAGAGCAGTTGGGTGTAAGCCGCGCCTCACTGCGCGAGGCGCTGTCCTCCTTGAGCGCCTTGGGGCTGGTGAGCGTACAGCCGGGCAAGGGGGTATTCGTCCAGGCGCCGCCACCCGTTACCGGTTTCTCCTGGCCCTATGCCGAACAGGTATCCGCCATCGATACGTTCCAGTTGCGCTATGCACTCGAAGGGTTTGCCGCCAGCTTGGCGGCGCTGTACCTGACGGCAGCGGACATCGATGCGCTCGAAGCCAATGTCGAGTCGATGCGCCAGGAGCTGCGCGCCGGCAATTTCGAGGCCGCAGCGCGACTGGACTTCGCCTTTCACCGTCGCCTGCTGGAAGCGAGTGGCAACCACGCCATGCTGCAGGTGATCACCACCAACCAGGACATTTTCCTGGAGAGCCAGAAGCTGCCGTTCATTCGCCCGGAACGCGCCATGGAGACCTGGCAGGAGCACCGCAAGATCCTGCGCCAGCTTGCCCGTGGCAACCAGGCCGGGGCGCAGCGTGCGATGCAGGACCATATCCGCAGCGCGGCATCGCGCACGAACGTGGTGTTCGCATGCTGACTAGTCCGCCAAACGCCGGAACACCAAACCGGAAATTCCGCACATGGCAGCGCACAGCAATATCACCGTTGCGATATCTGCCACCGAGGTTTCGCTACGCCCATCCAACCCGGCCAGCATCCCCAACAGCCCCCCTGCCAGGCTCACCGACATGGCCATGGTCAGCTGCACGGACATCGCCGACAACGAACTGGCCGCCGCTGAGCGCTCACCGGGCACGTCCTGATAACTGGCAGCCCCCAACGTCGAGAACTGCAGTGAACGCACCAGGCCTGCGGCGAACAGCACCGCAGCCATCAGCCACACAGCAGTATCACGATCGAAACTGGCGCACAGGGCAATCCCCACACCACTGAGCACGGCATTGCAACTGAGCACTCGTCGATAGCCGTAGCGCCGTACCAGTGGCACTGCCAGCAGCTTCATCAGCAGCGCGCCGGCGCCACCACTGACCACCAGCCCCCCCGCCGCCAACGGGCTCAAGCCCAGGCAGTTCTGCAGCAGCAGCACGATCAGGAACGGTTGGGCTGCCGAACCCAGGCGGAACAGCCCGCCACCCGCCTGGGCCACGCCAAAGCTGCGCAGGCGCAGCAACGACAGGTCCACCAGCGGACTGGGGTGTCGCCGCGCGTGCAGCAGATACCCCAACGCACAGGCTGCTCCACCGGCCACAAGCACCATGGCCCAGGCCTGCGGCAACTGCCCCAGCCCCAGCGCCTCCAGACCGAACACCAACATGGCCAGAGCACCACCACTGAGCAGCAGGCCACGCACATCCAACGGTGGCACCGGCCGTGCGGGATAGTCCGGCACATGCCGCAGGATCAGCCAGCAACCGAGCAGGCAGATAGGCAGGTTGATCAGAAAGATCCAGTGCCAGGACAGCACCGTCACCAGCAAACCACCGAGCAACGGCCCGACCAGCGGCCCCACCAGCGCCGGCAGGGCCAACCACGACATGGCCTGCAGCAACTGCTGGCGGCTCGACCAACGCAGGATGATCACTTGCCCCACCGGTGTCATCAATGCCCCGGCAGCCCCCTGCAGCATGCGCCCCAGGCACAGCTGCCAGAGCGTATCGGCCAGAGCGCAGGCCAGCGAGGCGCAGGTGAACAAGCCCATCGCCGACAACATGACCTGGCGCGGGCGAAAGCGCTCGGCAGCCCAGCCACTGACCGGCACGCACAGGGCCAGGGCAAGCATGTACAGCGACACCACCAGATTCATGTGCAGCCCCGGCTCGCCGAAATCGGCGGCCATCTGCGGCAAGGCGGTCATTACCGCAGTGCTGTCGAGCAGTTCCATGAACAAGGCGGCACCGATGATCACCGGTACCTTGGGGCTTTGCACATGGCCGGCCAGCAAGGCCGGCTGGGCGGTCAAAACAGCCCCGAGACAGGTGGGCGAGTGCCCTTGAGCTGCCAGGCACCGACCACCGCCGCCTTCCATTGACGCGGGTTATGGTTGGCCACGGTGCGGGCGTTGCGCCAGTGGCGGTCGAGGTTGTGCTGGCGGCCAGTGGTGGAGGCACCGCCAACGTCGAACAGCGTTTGTGCAGCCTTGAGCGCCAGCTCGGCGACCAGGTACTGGGTCTGCGCCACCTCGATCGCAGCCTGCTCCACGGCAACTTCAGCCAGTTGCGCGGCCCAGGCCTTGTCGATGGTTGCAGCGGCCTTGAGGACCATGGCCTCAGCGCCATAGGCACGGGCGGCGATATCGCCGACCGACAGTTCTACATAGGGGTCGTCCACCGAGCGGCTGGCCGTGCTGTGCTTGATCGGGCGGGCATGCTCGCGGGCGAAGCGGGTGGCGTCGTCCAGCGCATTGCGGGCGATACCGGCCAGCACGGTGGCAAGGAACAGCTGCAGGAACGGCGTGACGATAGTGCGTTTGCCCTCCTCCACGGTACGCGTGCGGATATCGCTGGCCTCGACGCGCACATTGCGCAAGTGGGTGGTGCCGCTGGCGGTCAGGCGCTGGCCCATGGCGTCAAAGTCATCGACCAGCTCCAGGCCCTCGCGATCGCGCGGCAGGATGAACGAAACCGGCTGCTCATCCTCGTCCAGGGCAACGGCGCTGACGTAATCGGCGAACAGCGCACCCGTGCTGTAGAACTTGCTGCCATTGGCACGAAAGTGTTCGCCCTCGCGCACCAGGCGCGCGGCGATGGCACCGTTGGCACCGCCCAGTTCCCAGCCGGCATTGCCGATTACCGCACCCTGCAGATAGCGCGCGAACCAACGCTCGCGCTCCTGCTCGGCGCCTTCGGCCTGTGAAGCCAGCAGGCCTTCGACAAAGGCAAAGCCCGGGCGCAGGGCCTGGGCCACGTTGGAGTCGACCGAGGCGATTTGCAGCAGCAGTTCGATCACATCGCTGACACTGCCGCCGGGGCCACCGTACTGGCCTGGGATACGCGCGGTGTAAAGCCCGGCTGCCGCAAGCTGGGCAATGGCCTCATGGGGCAACAGGCGTTCGCGTTCGCGCTGCGCGGCGCCTTCGCCGATGGCGGGCAGCAGGGCTGCGATGCGGGCCTTCAGCTCCGTGACGCTGGTGGCCGGAGCCTGGGTTGGGAAACGTTGAAATGTGGTCATGGTTCAGTCCTTTAAGTGCATCTTTCGTTTAGGCGACCCGAGCCCTGTGGGAGCAGCGCTCTTGCCAATTCCTGAAGCTGGCGCTATCCCCTGTGGGAGCCGCGCTTGCCGGCGATGGGCCGCGAAGCGGCCCCGGC
>NZ_JBNRIJ010000007.1:0-443 GCF_053557675.1 Pseudomonas sp. XP1
CTCGCTGCGATCTCTCGTAGCGGGAGGCGAATCATACAGCGTTTAGAAGCGCTGTCAACCATCATCTCAACCGCTGGCGATCATGCGATCGTAGCCCTTTCAGCTTTTCCGAACAACCTAACTTATTGAATTCCAAGAAGTTTGTCGTTCCGATGTCGCTGGAAGTGGGGCGCATTATAAGGGGATTCGAGAGGGCGTCAACCTTTAATTTCAAGAAATTGAAATGCAGGGAAAAGACCACATCAAGGCCACCAGATGTTCGCCATAACACCTTCTGCGACTATGAGATCGAGCGCCGCACGGGCGGCGCTCGATCGTGTAGGCGCCAGAAAACACAAGGCAGGCCCTCTCAAAGCCAATACCATCTCATAACAGGCCCATAGCAGCCCTGACGCAACCAACAAATGCAAACCCCAAAAACAAAGCGGGGAGGCCTACCGGCC
>NZ_JBNRIJ010000007.1:544-20876 GCF_053557675.1 Pseudomonas sp. XP1
CCTGGCACACATGGGTAGCACCCAGCGCAAACATGAAGTCACGATCAACCACCGCACCATCAACCTTGACCGCACCACCACTCAACAAGTCCCGCGCCTGCGCCGAGTTCTTCACCAGGCCAGCCCGGTTCAGTACGGCAGCAATCGGCAGGCTTTCGCCCGCAGCCACTTCGATTTCCGGCAGATCTTCCGGCAGCTCGCCTTCCTTCATACGGTTACCCGCGGCACGGTGAGCATTGGCCGCAGCCTCCTCGCCATGGAAGCGCGCAACGATCTCTTCCGCCAGCTTGATCTTGATGTCGCGTGGGTTGGCACCATTGGCGACGTCGGCACGGAACTGCTCGATCTCTTCCATCGAACGGAAGCTCAGCAGTTCGAAGTAGCGCCACATCAGGGTATCCGGGATCGACACCAGCTTGCTGTACATCACCCCCGGCGCTTCCTGGATACCTACATAGTTACCCAGCGACTTGGACATCTTCTTCACGCCGTCGAGCCCTTCGAGCAGCGGCATGGTCACGATGTTCTGCGCTTCCTGGCCATAGGCGCGCTGCAGCTCACGCCCCATCAGCAGGTTGAACTTCTGGTCAGTACCACCCAGCTCGACATCCGCCTTCAGCGCCACCGAGTCATAACCCTGCACCAGCGGGTACAGGAACTCGTGGATGGCAATAGGCTGGTTGGTGGTGTAGCGCTTGTCGAAGTCATCACGCTCGAGCATGCGCGCCACGGTGTACTGCGACGCCAGACGAATGAAGTCGGCCGGGGTCAGCTTGTCCATCCAGGTGGAGTTGAACGCGACCTCGGTCTTGGCCGGGTCGAGGATCTTGAACACCTGCTGCTTGTAGGTCTCGGCGTTTTCCAGCACCTGCTCGCGGGTCAGTGGTGGGCGAGTGGCGCTCTTGCCGCTCGGATCGCCAATCATGCCGGTGAAATCACCGATCAGGAAGATGACCTGGTGCCCCAGGTCCTGGAACTGGCGCAGCTTGTTGATCAGCACCGTATGCCCAAGGTGCAGGTCAGGCGCGGTCGGGTCGAAGCCGGCCTTGATGCGCAGAGGCTGGCCGCGCTTGAGCTTCTCCACCAGTTCCGACTCGACCAGTACTTCTTCCGCACCGCGCTTGATAAGCGCCAGCTGCTCTTCAACCGACTTCATAGACAAACCCGCAAGGCTCAGATTCAGGGGGAGCCAACCATACAAGATCGGCCGTCAATTACAAGTTTCGCAAAGGAATGTGACCCGAGCACAGGCTTGCGGCGTCTACGCGCCCTTGCGTGAAAATGGATTTGGTTATATTTTATACAGTTATTTCATCTTCATCATGTCATTCATCTTTTCCATTTCACCTTATTCAAAGTCACCTTGCCCATGACCAACGAACCGCCTAAAGCGCCCCCGCTTTATCCGAAAAGCCATCTGTTGGCCGCCAGCGGCATCGCCGCCCTGCTCAGCCTGGCCCTGCTGGTGTTTCCTTCCAGCGAAGTGGAAGCCAAGAAAACCACCCTCAATCTCGAGCTGGAGAGCCCTGCCGAGCAGTTGAAGGACGAATCCCGCGCTGCGCCTCTGGTGCAGGCAGACGGTGAGCAAGGCTCGCCATTCGCCCAAATCGAAGAGGCCACCCCCGAGACCCAGAAGGCCGAGCAGGAAGCCCCTGCCGCCGAACCGGTCGTCGAAACCGCCAAGCAACCCAGCCACCGCGAAGTCACCGTGGCTCGGGGCGATACCCTGTCCACCCTGTTCGCCAAGGTCGGCCTGCCGAGCAACGCAGTGCACGACCTGCTGGCCAGCAACAAGCAGGCCAAGCAGTTCAGCCAGCTCAAGCACGGCCAGGTCCTGCAGTTCGAGCTCGACAAGGACGGCCAGCTGGCCAGCCTGCACAGCAAGGTCAGCAACCTCGAAACCATTCGCCTGACCAAGACCGACAAGGGCTATACCTTCAACCGCGAAATCAGCAAACCGGTTGTACGTACCGCCTATGCCCACGGCGTTATCAAAAGCTCGCTTTCGGCCTCGGCCCAGCGCGCCGGCCTGTCCCACAGCATGACCATGGACATGGCGCGCGTGCTGGGATACGACATCGACTTTGCCCAGGACATTCGCCCAGGCGATGAATTCGACGTGGTCTACGAGCAGAAGGTAATGGACGGCAAGGTCGTCGGCACCGGCAACATCCTGTCTGCACGCTTCACCAACCGCGGCAAGACCTACACCGCCGTGCGCTATACCAACAAGCAGGGCAACACCAGCTACTACACCGCCGATGGCAACAGCCTGCGCAAGGCCTTCATCCGCACCCCGGTCGACTTCGCCCGCATCAGCTCGCGCTTCTCCGCCGGCCGCAAGCACCCGATCCTGAACAAGATCCGTGCTCACAAAGGCGTCGACTACGCCGCCCCACGTGGCACTCCGATCAAGGCAGCCGGTGATGGCCGCATCGAGCTGGCCGGGCGCCGCGGTGGTTACGGCAATACCGTGATCATCCAGCACGGCAACCGCTACAAGACGCTGTACGGCCACATGCAGGGCTTTGCCAAGGGCATCAAGACCGGCGGCTCGGTCAAGCAGGGCCAGATCATCGGCTATATCGGCACCACCGGCCTGTCCACCGGCCCGCACCTGCACTACGAGTTCCAGGTCAACGGTGTGCACGTCGACCCGCTGAGCCAGAAAGTGCCGATGGCCGACCCGATCGCCAGAAACGAGCGCCAGCGCTTCCTGCAGCAGAGCCAACCCCTGATCGCCCGCATGGATCAGGAAAAGGCCACCCTGCTCGCAGCGAACAAGCGCTAAGCCCATGGCGCTCTACCTGGGGGTAATGTCCGGCACCAGCCTCGATGGCCTGGACATTGCCTTGATCGAACAAGGCGAGCAGCTCGAACTGCTCGCCACCCACTACCTCCCCATGCCCGGCGACCTACGCCAGGAGTTGCTGAGCCTTTGCAGCAGCGGCCCTGACGAAATCGCCCGCGCTGCGCTGGCAGAAAACCGCTGGGCCAACCTGGCAGGTGAAGGCATCCGCCAACTGCTGGCCAGGCAGGGGCTGCAGGCCGGAGCCATCCGCGCCATCGGTAGCCACGGCCAGACCATCCGCCACGAACCTGCACGCGGCTTTACCGTGCAGATCGGCAACCCGGCGCTGCTGGCCGAGCTTACCGGTATCAGCGTGGTCGCCGACTTCCGCCGTCGCGATGTGGCGGCCGGTGGACAAGGAGCGCCACTGGTGCCTGCCTTCCATGAAACCCTGTTCAGCCACCTGGGCCAGCGCCTGGCCATTCTCAACGTGGGCGGTTTCAGTAACCTCAGCCTGATCGAATACGACAAGCCAGTCCACGGCTTCGACTGCGGCCCGGGCAACGTGCTGCTGGATGCCTGGATCGAGCGCAAGCGCGGCCAGGCCTACGATGCGGATGGGGCCTGGGCTGCCTCGGGCGTGGTGCAGGCCGACTTGCTCAGCGCACTGCTGGCCGACCCGTTCTTCGCGGGCAGCGGCCCGAAGAGCACCGGCCGCGAAGTATTCAACCTACCCTGGCTGGATGGTCACCTGGCCCACCTACCCGCTTACCGCGACGAGGACGTACAGGCAACATTGCTGGAACTGACCGCACGCAGCATCATCGACTCGTTGTGCAACGCCCAGCAAGGCACCGAAACGCTGCTGGTCTGCGGTGGCGGTGCGCGCAACGGCGCCCTTATGACACGCCTCGGCCAGTTGCTCCCCGGCGCCCGTGTCGCCAGCACCGGCGCCCATGGCGTGGACCCGGACTGGGTCGAAGCCATGGCCTTCGCCTGGCTGGCCCACTGTTGCCTGGAAGGCATCGCTGCCAATCGTCCTAGCGTGACAGCAGCCAAGGGCCTGCGCGTACTCGGCGCAATATACCCGGCCTGAACGTTACGCCAGAAAGCAAAACGCCGCGCAATTGCGCGGCGTTTTCGTATGGCCAGGCCTCAGATCGAGAACGAGGAGCCGCAGCCACAGGTGGTAGCAGCGTTCGGGTTCTTGATCACGAAGCGCGAGCCTTCCAGGCCTTCCTGGTAATCCACTTCGGCGCCGGCCAAGTACTGGAAGCTCATCGGGTCGACCACAAGGGAAACACCTTCGCGCTCGACGATGGTGTCGTCTTCGGCCACGTCCTCATCGAAGGTGAAGCCATACTGGAAGCCCGAGCAGCCGCCACCGGTGACGAACACGCGCAGCTTCAGACGATCGTTGCCTTCCTCGGAAACCAGGTTCTTCACCTTTTGCGCAGCGCCGTGGGTGAATTCCAAAGCGGTGGGGGTGAAGGTTTCGACGCTCATGTTGATTCTCCCGGCGTGGTAGCCGCCATAAAACTCGATGACGCGCATTATCCGCTTTCCCGAGAAAATCGGTCAAGAATTGTGCGGCTTTAGTAGCGACCTACAAAAAGGCCCGCATGACGCGGGCCTTTTCGAACGCTGGCGGCTTACGGCAGCAGGCCGGCGTGGGACAAGCCCATGCGCTCGTCCAGGCCGAACAGGATGTTGAGGTTCTGCACCGCCTGACCGGACGCACCCTTGACCAGGTTGTCGATCACCGACAGCACCACCACCAGGTCACCACCTTGCGGGCGATGAACGGCGATGCGGCAGACGTTGGCACCGCGCACACTGCGGGTTTCCGGGTGGCTACCAGCCGGCATCACGTCGACGAACGGTTCATTGGCGTAACGCTTCTCGAACAGCGCCTGCAGGTCGACCGAGGTGTCGGCGACAGTAGCGTACAGGGTGGCGTGGATTCCACGGATCATTGGCGTCAGGTGCGGCACGAAAGTCAGGCCGATATCCTTGCCAGCAGCCTGGCGCAGGCCCTGGCTGATTTCTGGCAGGTGGCGATGCCCCTTCACTGCGTAGGCTTTCATGCTTTCACCGGCTTCGCAGAACAGCGAGCCCACCGCCGCACCACGGCCAGCGCCGCTGACACCCGACTTGCAGTCGGCGATCAGGCGAGACGGGTCGGCCAGGCCAGCTTCCAGCAGCGGCAGGAAGCCCAGCTGGGTGGCGGTCGGGTAGCAACCCGGCACAGCGATCAGGCGTGCCTGGCGAATCTTCTCGCGGTTGACTTCAGGCAGGCCGTATACCGCGTCCTTGAGCAGCTCTGGCGCACCGTGCGGCTGGCCGTACCACTTGCCCCACTCGGCGGCGTCCTGCAGGCGGAAGTCGGCGGACAGGTCGATCACCTTGGTACCTGCCGCCAGCAGTTCGCCAGCCAGGGCGTGGGCAACACCGTGCGGGGTGGCGAAGAACACCACATCGCAGGCGGCCAAGGTCTTGCTGTCCGGCACGCTGAATGCCAGTCCGTCATAGTGGCCGCGCAGGTTCGGGTACATGTCCGCCACTGCAACGCCCGCCTCGGAGCGCGAAGTGATGACCGCCACTTCGGCCTGTGGATGCTGTGCCAGCAGACGCAACAGTTCGACGCCGGTGTAACCCGTGCCGCCGACGATACCGACCTTGATCATAACGCTTGCCCCTTATCAACGAGCCGTCTGGAAAGCGCACGATAATAGGGGCGCAAGGCGCCTGTAACAACTCTTCGGGTGACCCTTCGGGCGCTTGACCACTACTATCTGACGACCGTGAATACCTGAAGGAACTCCCCCCATGCTTTATCTATGGATCAAAGCGCTGCATATCGTCAGCGTGGTCTGCTGGTTCGCCGGCCTGTTCTACCTGCCGCGGCTGTTCGTCTACCACACCCAAAGCCAGGACAGCATCAGCCAGGAACGCTTCGTGACCATGGAGCGCAAGCTGTATCGCGGCATCATGAACCCGGCGATGATCGCAACCTACGTGTTCGGCGCATGGATGCTCTACCTCACCCCCGGCTGGCTCAGCCAGGGCTGGCTGCATGCCAAGCTGACCCTGGTCATCCTGCTGACCATCTACCATCACATGTGCGGCGCCCAGCGCAAGCGCTTCGCCAGCGGTAGCAACACCCGCAGCCACGTCTACTATCGCTGGTTCAACGAAGTACCCGTGCTGTTCCTGCTGGGTATCGTAATTCTGGTGGTGGTCAAACCGTTCTGACATAGCCACCCGCTCAAGGAGCCTTGCCATGTCGTTACCTGCCTCCCTCGAACAAAGCCTGCGCCTGCCCGTGGTTGCTGCACCGATGTTCCTGATCTCCAACCCCAGGCTGGTACTGGCCTGCTGCTCCAGCGGTGTGGTCGGTAGCTTCCCGGCCCTGAACCAGCGCGACAGCGCCGGCTTCAAGGCCTGGCTGGAGGAAATAGAGGCAGGCCTGGCACAGCTGCAGGCGCCAGCACCCTATGCCGTCAACCTGATCGTCCACCCGACCAACCCGCGCCTGCAGGCCGACCTGGCGTTGTGCGTGGAACACCGCGTACCGATCGTCATCACCAGCCTCGGCGCGGTGAAGGAAGTGGTCGATGCCGTGCATGGCTACGGCGGCCTGGTGTTCCACGACGTCACCACCCGCCGCCATGCCGAGAAAGCCGCCGAAGCCGGTGTCGATGGCCTGATCGCCGTTGCTGCTGGCGCAGGCGGCCATGCGGGCACCTGGAGCCCGTTCGCCCTGGCCGCGGAGATCCGCCAGTTCTTCGACAAGACCCTGCTGCTGGCAGGCTGCCTCAACCACGGCCACGAGATCCTCGCCGCGCAAATGCTGGGTGCGGACCTTGCGTACATGGGCACCCGCTTCATCGCCACCGCAGAAAGCCAGGCCCCGGGCGCCTACAAGCAGATGCTGCTCGATTCCCATGCCGCCGACATCATCCATACCCCGGCGGTGTCCGGCGTCCCTGCCAGCTTCCTGCGCCCAAGCCTGGAGCAGGCTGGCTATGACATGGAAGCCCTCAAGGGTGGCCACGAGCAAGGCAAGCTCAAGCCGATCGACGACGAGGCCAAGGCCTGGAAAAACGTGTGGTCGGCGGGCCAGGGGGTCGGCAGTATCGACGACCTGCCCAGCGCCAGCGCGCTGATCGAACGGCTGCATGACGAGTACCGGGACGCCCTGGAGCGCTGCCAGGCCCTGCGCGCCGGTAGCCACTAGCAAAAGGCAACACCTTGCCCGACCACGCTGTACACTAGGCGCCCTCTTCAGCCCCCAGGAGCCTAGCATGACCCGTTACGCCATGATCACTGGTGCTTCCAGCGGCTTGGGCCTGGCCCTGGCGGAAGCCCTGGCGCGGCGCGGGCGCAACCTGATCCTGGTGGCACGCCAGCGTGAAACGCTGGAGCCGGTGGCCATAGAACTGACCCAACGCTTCGGTGTCGAGGTGCTGTTCCGTGCCTGCGACCTCAGCCAGCCGTTACGCCTGTCGGGCTTCGTGCTGGAACTGGAGGAGGGCGAGCGACGCATCGACCTGTTGGTCAATTGTGCCGGCCTGCGCACCTACGGGCCATTCCTGGCCCATGAGTGGGCCGACGAGCAGGACCTTCTGGAAGTCAACGTGCTGGCCCTGAGCCGCCTGTGCCACGCCATCGGCAACTTGATGGCCGTACAGGGCGGCGGGCAAATCCTCAATGTCGCCGGCCTGGCCGGGGTGGCGCCAGGCCCGTGGATGGCCGCCTATGCCGCCAGCAAGGCCTATGTGCTGAGCTTCTCCCAAGCCTTGCGTGAAGAACTCAAGCGCACCGGCATCAAGGTTTCGGTACTGTGCCCCGGCCCGGTGCGCTCCTCGCGCCGGCGCATTCCGCGGCTGGATGGCAAGCCACGCTGCCTCAGCCCTGAGGAAGTGGCGCTGTACACCGTGCGCGCGCTGGACAAGAACCGCGCTCTGATCCTGCCCGGCCGGCGCAACCGCTGGCTGGCGTTCGCTCCGCGCCTGCTGCCGCGCTGGCTGGCGCGCAAGCTGGCCGGGGCCATCCACCGCCGTTATTGCCCGCTCGGCATGGAATAGCTACTGGGCGAGCGGCGCCTGGCTGAGTACACTCGGCCCGACCCTCACCATGGAGCAAGTGCTGTGGACGATTTATTCATCAAGATCATCAACCGGGAAATCCCGGCGAAGATCATCTACGAGGACGACCAGGTTCTGGCGTTCCACGATATAGCCCCCCAGGCGCCCGTGCATTTCCTGGTCATCCCGAAAAAGCACATCCGTACCCTCAATGACTTGACCGAAGAAGACAAAGGCCTGGCCGGTCACATCTTGTTCACCGCCCAGCGCCTGGCCAAGGAACTTGGCTGCGAGGAGGGTTTCCGCGTAGTGATGAACTGCAACGAGCAAGGCGGCCAGACCGTCTACCACATCCACATGCACGTGCTTGGCCAGCGCCAGATGCACTGGCCACCGGGCTGATCCACGGCAAGCGACCCTGCCACTATTGCGGTAAACTGTCGGGCACATTCTTGCGGAGGTGCCCGATGGCTACCGAACGTCACTACTCGCCGCTCGACCGCTTGTTGCTGCAGGCCGATACCGCCATGCGCACCTTGCTGCCCTTCAGCGGCCAACCCGCCCGTCCATCGCCGGCCATCGTCCAGCCGGACGTCGACCTGGACGAACAGCAGGCCCGCCATGTTGCCGGGCTGATGCGTATCAACCACACCGGCGAAGTCTGCGCCCAGGCGCTGTACCAGGGCCAGGCCCTGACCGCCAAGCTGCCCGAAGTGCGCAAGGCCATGGAACACGCCGCGGAGGAAGAAGTGGACCACCTGGCCTGGTGCGAACAGCGCATTCGCCAGCTGAACAGCCACCCCAGCGTGCTCAACCCGTTGTTCTACGGCATGTCGTTCGGTATCGGTGCACTTGCCGGGCTGGTAAGCGACAAGGTCAGCCTGGGCTTCGTCGCCGCCACCGAGCATCAGGTGTGCAAGCACCTCGACGAGCACCTGGAGCAGATCCCGCAGGAAGACGAAAAGTCCCGGGCCATCCTCGAACAGATGCGTATCGATGAGGAACAGCACGCCGAGTCTGCACTGGAAGCCGGCGGTTATCGCTTCCCCGCCCCTGTTCGCTTTGGCATGAGCCTGTTGGCCAAGGTCATGACCAAGAGCACCTACCGTATCTGAAGGCATCACCATGACGGACCGTTTCGACGCCAAGGACCTGGCGCGCGCCGTGCAAGCCGGCATTCTCCAGCAGGGACAGGACCAGGCCCTGCTGGCCTTCCTGCGCCAGCAGCCGGCACAGCGCGGCAGCTTCCAGCTGGCCCATGTCGCTTTCTACTTCGGCGCGATGCTGATCATGGCAGCAATGGGCTGGTTGCTCACCGAAGCCTGGATGCGCATCGGCGATTGGGCGCTGCTGGTCATCGCCAGCCTCTATATCCTGCTGCTCACGCTGTTCGCCATTAACCTGCAACGGCGCGTCCAGCCGGTCGCGGCTGGGGTGCTGGCGGCAGTCGCGGTCAGCATAGTGCCATTGGCGGTGTTCGCCATCGAACGGCTGGCCGGCTGGTGGCCAATGGATGATGCGCAGGCTAACTATCACCAGTACTACACCTACGTGCAGGGCGGCTGGCTGGCAATGGAAGCAGCCACGGTACTAGCCGGGCTGTTGATGCTGAGGCTGATCCCCTACCCATTCATCGTCATGCCGATTGCCGTGGCCTTGTGGTTCATGTCGATGGACCTGAGCGAATGGTTTTTCGGCTCGCCATTCAGCTGGGATCAGCGCCGCGAGGTTTCGCTGTGGTTCGGGCTCGGGTTACTGGTGGTGTTCGTCGGGATGGACGGCCGCACCCGCGAAGACTATGCCCACTGGGGCTACCTGGCCGGACTGGCGGCATTCTGGGGCGGACTTACGCTGGTGGACAGCGGCAGCGAGCTGGGCAAGGCCCTGTACTGCCTGATCAATATTGCCCTGATGGCTATGGCGGTGCTGTTGCGTCGGCCGGTGTTCATGGTATTCGGGGCGTTGGGCGTGGCGGCTTACCTGGGGTACCTGTCGTACGAGGTGTTTGCCGACTCGCTGCTGTTCCCGGTGGTGGTGACCCTGATCGGGCTGGGGGTTATCGGGCTGGGGCTGGTTTACCAGAAGCGGCGGGAGCGATTGAGCCGGGTAATGCGCGGCTGTTTGCCGGGATGGGTGCGTGCTGCGCTGCCGGCGCTTCGCAGCTGAAATTGTCGGGGCCGCTCTGCGCCCCATCGCCGGCAAGCCAGCTCCCTCCTCGACCGCATTGACCTCAAGCCATGTGCTATCCCTGTGGGAGCTGGCTTGCCGGCGATGGGCTGCAATGCAGCCCCCAAAATTTGCTGTTCAACTCAGCTCTACAATCTCGTACCCGTGGGTAATCTCAACCCCGGCACGCTCGAGCATGATCGAAGCCGAGCAATACTTCTCCGCCGACAGCTCTACCGCACGCTTGACCTGGGCCTCCTTCAGCCCACGCCCCTTCACCACGAAGTTCATGTGGATCTTGGTGAACACCTTCGGGTCTTCGCTGGCACGCTCGGCCTCCAGGAACGCCTCGCAGCTTTCCACCGCCTGGCGCGACTTCTTCAGAATGCTGACCACGTCAAAGCTGCTGCAACCACCCAGGCCCAGCAACAGCATTTCCATCGGGCGCACGCCCAGGTTACGGCCACCGGCCTCGGGCGGGCCGTCCATCACGACGACATGGCCGCTCCCCGATTCGCCGAGGAACATAGCCTCACCGGCCCACTGGATACGTGCCTTCATCTACCCGGACTCCTGATTTTCGGAAAAGGGTGTCAGCTTAGACCTTGTGCGGCCGTGGGAAAAGCACGAGTCGTGTCGGTTTAGTACCGAAACATCCTGTAGTGTCTGATAAGCTGGCGCCAAATGACTGGCGCGCCCCGCCAGCCAACCTTTATAAAAAGCCTCTGCGTCATATCGAACAGGATTTCGTGATGGTTGCTTCCGCCCTACCCGCCAAGATCAAGAACATCGACAAACTGCTGGTGCACTGCCAGCGCCGTCGCTATACCGCCAAAAGCAACATCATCTGCGCCGGCGACCGGGCCGAGACACTGTCGTTCATCATCAAGGGTTCGGTCACCATCCTCATCGAGGACGATGACGGCCATGAAATGATCATCGCCTATCTCAACAATGGCGACTTCTTCGGCGAGCTGGGCCTGTTCGAACCGGTCGAGGGTGAACAGCAGCGCAGTGCCTGGGTACGCGCCAAGACCGAATGCGAAGTGGCCGAAATCAGTTATGAGAAGTTTCGCGAACTGGCGCGCCAGGACCCGGAAATCCTCTATGCCCTGGGCAGCCAGATGGCACAGCGCCTGCGCAACACCACGCGCAAGGTCGGCGACCTGGCGTTTTTTGACGTTACCGGGCGTGTCGCCCGTTGCCTGCTGGAGCTGTGCAAACAACCCGACGCCATGACCCACCCCGATGGCATGCAGATCAAGATCACTCGCCAGGAAATCGGCCGCATCGTCGGTTGCTCGCGGGAGATGGTCGGCCGCGTCCTCAAGGATCTTGAAGAACGCAGCCTGGTGCAGGTCAAAGGCAAGACCATGGTGGTCTACGGTACCCGCTAGTCCTTGGGCAGGTCGGCCAGCACCTTGGCATAGGCCTGCGACAGCCGCTCGAACCATGGGGCTGCAGGCGCCACTTCGTGCAGGGCGATGTGCGCGTCGGCGCGGCAGCGCTGCTCCAGCTCACAGCACTCGTTGAAGCGGTTGACCGCCGCCACCATCGATTCACGCTCGTTGTCCAGCAGCAGCGCACCGTGCACCAGCACCACCGGGCGCTTGCCGCCCAGCCCCTGGCGCCAACGCTGGGCGGTGCCTACCAGTTTGCGGCCATTGAGGTTGACGTTGTAGCGCCCATCGCAGAAGGCACCGTCGATTTCGCCCACCGACGCCACCCCGCCCCACTCGCGCAGCACATCACACAGCGGCAAGCACAAGCGCTCGTAGGCATTTTCGATACGGCCGTGGTCGCCTTCGCTGCGGGGGGCAGCATAGACCAGGGCAACATTCACCGTGGAGTGTGATTGCGGCACCGGCTCGCCGCCGGTTTCACGCAGCAGCACCGGCCAGCCGGCAATCGCCAGCTCCGAGCAGGCGGCTTCGAAGTTGTCCAGACGGCTCATGCGCCGGGGCATGACCAGGGCGTGGTCGGTCGGGCGCCAGAACAACACGCCACTGTCGCGCTCGCCGCGGCAGACGGCGGCCAGCAATTCCTGTTCGGCGTGCAGGCCTTGTTCTACGGTCAGGGCCAGGGGTTGATCGGTCATTGATCCACCTATGTTGTTGTTTTCGATGGCCTCTTCGCGGGTAAACCCGCTCCCACAGGGTATCGCAGATCCCAAAGGCAGTGATCATCCTGCGGGAGCGGGCTTACCGAAGCGTCGGACAGCCGCGAAAGGCCATTACAGGCATACAAAAAAGCCGGCAATAACGCCGGCTTCATTTGATCAGTCCAGTTGCTGAACAGTCTTCTTCACCTGTTCAGGGAAGAACAACCGCTGTAGCTCCAGCCCCGGCTGCTCGGCGCGCATGAACGCCTCACCGACCAGGAAGGAGTAGACCTCGTTGATCTCCATCAGCTCCACATCGGCACGGTTCAAGATGCCACTCTCGGTAATCGCCAGGCGATCACGCGGAATACGCGGCAGCAGGTCGAGGGTGGTTTCCAGGCTGACCTCGAAGGTGTGCAGGTTACGGTTGTTCACCCCCACCAGCGGAGTATCCAGGGTTTTCAACGCGCGCTCCAGCTCATCGCCGTCGTGCACTTCCACCAGCACGTCTAGGCCGACACCCTTGGCCGTGGCCGCCAGTTCTGCCATCTTCACGTCATCCAGCGCCGACACGATCAGCAACACACAGTCCGCGCCCAAGGCCCGGGCCTCGACGATCTGGTACGGGTCGACCATGAAGTCCTTGCGAATCACCGGCAGCGACACTGCCGCGCGGGCCTGCTGCAGGTACTCGTCGGCACCCTGGAAGTAATCCACATCGGTCAGCACCGACAGGCAGGTCGCCCCGCCCTTCTCGTAGCTGACGGCGATTTCCGCCGGCACGAAATGCTCGCGAATCACGCCTTTGCTCGGCGAGGCCTTCTTGATTTCGGCAATCACCGCTGGCTGCTTGCGCGCGGCTTGCTCAATGAGGGCCTTGGCAAAGCCACGCGGGGCGTCGGCAGCCTTGGCCAGGCCCTCCAGTTCGGCGAGGCTGACGCGCGCGCTGCGCTCGGCCACTTCCTGAAACTTGCGGGCAATGATCCTTTCCAGCACCGTCGGCACACTCATGCGTCGTTCTCCACCTTGAATACTGCAGTAAAGGCACCCAGCTCCTGCAGCTTCTCCCAGGCCAGCCCGGTGTGCAGTACGTCGTGGGCCAGTTCCACACCGGCTTTCAGGCTCATGGCATGGTCAGCGGCATACAGCGCCGCGCCCGCATTGAGCACGATCATCTCGGCGGCCTTCTGGCCGTTTTCGGTCTTGCGCCGGCCCAACGCATCGCGGATCAGCTCCAGCGAAGCCTGCGGGTTCTCGACGGCCAGGCCGTGCAGGCTCTGGCTCTTCATGCCGAGGTCTTCCGGCTCGACCCAGTATTCTGTGATTTCGCCATTCTTCAGTTCGGCGACGAAAGTCGGCGCGGCCAGGCTGAACTCGTCCAGGCCGTCCTTCGAGTGCACCACCAGCACGTGCTTGCTGCCCAGGCGCTGCAGTACTTCAGCCAAGGGGCGGCACAGGGTCTGGGCGAATACACCGACCACCTGGTGCTTCACCCCGGCCGGATTCGTAAGCGGGCCGAGCATATTGAACAGGGTACGCAGCCCCAGGTCGCGACGCGGGCCGGCAGCATGCTTCATGGCCGAGTGATGGCTTTGCGCGAACATGAAGCCGATGCCCAGGCTGTCGATGCAGCGGGCCACTTGGGTGGGCGTCAGGTTCAGGTAGATGCCGGCGGCCTCCAGCAGGTCGGCACTGCCGCTCTTGCCCGATACCGCGCGGTTGCCATGCTTGGCCACGGTGCAACCCGCCGCCGCCAGGACGAACGACGAGGCGGTGGATACGTTGAAGATGTTGGCGCCATCACCGCCGGTACCGACGATATCGACCACGCCATCGAGACTTTGCAGTTCGACCTTGTCGGCCAGCTCGCGCATCACCGACACCGCACCGACGATCTCGTCGATGCTTTCGCTCTTCATGCGCATGCCCATCAGGAAGGCGCCGATCTGCGCTTCGCTGCACTGGCCGGTCATGATCTGGCGCATGACGTCGCGCATTTCTTCAGTAGAAAGGTCCAGCTGGCCGACGATACGGCTCAACGCACTCTTGATATCCATGTTCGATCCTTAGCGGCGGCCGCCGGTCTGCTTGAGGAAGTTGGCGAACAGTTCGTGGCCCTGTTCGGTCAGGATCGACTCGGGGTGGAACTGCACCCCTTCGATATTCAGCGTTTTGTGACGCAGGCCCATGATCTCGTCGACCGAACCGTCAGCATGGGCGGTCCAGGCAGTCACTTCCAGGCACTCGGGCAAGGTTTCGCGCTTTACCACCAGCGAGTGGTAACGGGTCACGGTCAATGGGTTGTTAAGGCCGGCGAACACGCCCAGGTCACGGTGATGTACGGGGCTGGTCTTGCCGTGCATCACCTGGCGGGCACGTACCACATCGCCGCCAAAGGCCTGGCCGATGGACTGGTGGCCCAGGCATACGCCAAGTATCGGCAGCTTGCCGGCAAAGTGCAGGATGGCTTCGATGGACACGCCCGCCTCGCTCGGCGTGCACGGCCCTGGAGATACGACGATGCGCTCGGGGTTGAGGGCTTCGATCTGGGCGATGGTCATTTCGTCATTGCGAATGACCTTTACCTCGGCACCCAGCTCGCCAAGGTACTGAACGACGTTGTAAGTGAATGAGTCGTAATTGTCGATCATCAGTAACATCGGGTTAAACCTCTTGAATCTACTGACTTCAGAATTCGAACCTTTCTGCACCAGCCAACAGGCGCGGCTTTGCCACAAAGGGCGGTAGACAGGAAGGCAAACGGGGGCGGGCCGGACGGGCCGGCAGGGGATAAAGTCAGGCGCGCCAACGCCAACGGGCGTGGGCCTTGATTACGCGCATCAAGAGTTTGCTGACGATCAACACAGGATAGGTCTCGCTCATACGTCCCGGCACAGTAGCCTACCGGGGCGGCGGGCGCAATATGCCTGTAAACACGGGGAAACGAATGGACTTGGGAGGGATGCACGGCGATTTGCTAAGGTCGATGGGGTTGTCCTGATAAAAACAAAGAAAAGGATGTTCCCTGATGCGAAAAGCACCGTTATTGCGCTTTACCCTCGCCTCATTGGCGTTAGCCTGCAGCCAGGCCTTCGCGACACCCTCGCCCTACTCCAGCATGATCGTGTTTGGTGACAGCCTCAGCGACGCCGGGCAGTTTGGCGGGGTACGCTTCACCAACCGCGATGCCAATGGCAATTATGCGCCAGTGTCACCGATGATCCTGGGCGGGCGGCTCGATGTGAACCCGACCGAGCTAGGCCCTTCCACCTCTCCGGTCAATCCGGTGCTGGGCCTTCCCGACGGCAACAACTGGGCAGTCGGTGGCTACACCACCCAGCAGATCCTGGACTCGATCACCACTACCTCGGAGACCGTCATCCCACCAGGGCGCCCCGGCGCCGGGCTGGTATTGCGTGATAAACCGGGCTACCTGGCCAACGGCCTGCGCGCCGACCCCAACGCGTTGTATTACCTGACTGGCGGCGGCAATGACTTCCTGCAAGGCCTGGTCAACAGCCCGGCCGATGCCGTGGCCGCTGGCGCCCGCCTGGCCGCCAGCGCCCAGGCCCTGCAGCAAGGCGGCGCCCGCTACATCATGGTCTGGTTGCTGCCTGACCTCGGGCAGACACCGAACTTCAGCGGTACGCCGCAACAAAACCCACTGTCGCTGCTATCCGGCGCGTTCAACCAGTCGTTGCTCAGCCAACTGGGGCAGATCGATGCCGAGATCATTCCACTGAACATCCCTGTGCTGCTGAGCGAAGCGCTGGCCAGCCCCGATCAGTTCGGCCTTGCCAGCGGCCAGAATCTGGTCGGCACCTGCTACAGCGGCGAAGGCTGCGTGGAAAACCCGGTGTACGGCATCAACGGCGCCACGCCAGACCCGACCAAGCTGCTGTTCAACGACTCGGTGCACCCGACCATCGCCGGCCAACAACTGATTGCCGACTACGCCTATTCGATCATTGCCGCCCCCTGGGAACTGACCTTGCTCCCGGAAATGGCCCACGCCAGCCTGCGCGCTCACCAGGACGAATTGCGCAACCAGTGGCAGACACCCTGGCAGGCAGTTGGCCAGTGGCAGGCCTTCGTTGCCACCGGCGCCCAGGACCTGGACTTCGACGGCCAGCGCAGCGCGGCCAGCGGCGACGGCCGCGGCTACAACCTGACCCTGGGCGGCAGCTATCGTCTGAACGATGCATGGCGCCTGGGCCTGGCCGGAGGCGTGTACCGGCAGAAGCTGGAAGCCGGCGCACAGGACTCGGACTACAAGCTGGACAGCTACCTTGCCAGCGCCTTCGCCCAATACCGGCAGGACCGCTGGTGGGCCGACGCGGCGCTGACCGCCGGGCACCTGGACTACAGCGACCTCAAGCGCACCTTCGCCCTTGGCGTGAACGACCGCAGCGAAAAGGGCGACACCGATGGCGAGGCCTGGGCGATGTCGGGGCGGCTGGGCTACAACCTGGCAGCCGAGAGCAGCAGCTGGCAGCTGGCGCCGTTCATCAGCGCCGACTATGCGCGGGTGAAAGTGGATGGCTATGACGAGAAGAGCGGGCGTTCGACGGCGCTGGGCTTCGATGATCAGGAACGTACATCACGCCGTTTGGGCGTAGGGTTGCTGGGCAGTTTGCAGGTGCTGCCGAGTACCCGGCTGTTCGCCGAGGTGGCGCAGGAGCACGAGTTCGAGGATGACCAGCAGGATGTGACGATGCACCTGACCAGCCTGCCAGCGAATGACTTCACCCTGGCCGGGTATACGCCGCACAGCGACCTGACCCGGGCGAGCCTGGGGGTGAGCCATGAAGTGGTGGCGGGGGTGCATTTGCGCGGCAACTACAACTGGCGCAAGAGCGATGAGTTGACGCAGCAGGGGGTGAGTTTGGGCGTCAGCGTCGACTTTTGAATTGATGGGGCCGCTTTGCGGCCCTTCGCGGGCTCGCCCGCTCCCACGGGTATTGCACAGGCCTTGCAGCATGTGATTTCCCTGTGGGAGCGGGCATGCCCGCGAAGGGCTGCAACGCAGCCCCGATCAACTTACTTGGCCGAAGTCTGCTCAGCCAACGCCACCGCGCGGAACATCGCCCGGCGCTTGTTGATGGTTTCTTCCCACTCCAGCGCCGGCACCGAGTCGGCAACGATGCCGCCCCCGGCCTGCACATGCAGCTCACCGTCCTTGATTACCGCGGTACGGATGGCAATGGCGGTATCCATGTTGCCGTTCCACGCGAAGTAACCGACAGCACCACCGTAAACACCACGCTTGACCGGCTCCAGTTCGTCGATGATCTCCATCGCACGAATTTTCGGCGCCCCCGAAAGCGTCCCGGCCGGCAGGATCGCCCGCAGCGCGTCCATCGCAGTCAGCCCTTCGCGCAGCTGGCCAGTGACATTGGACACAATGTGCATCACGTTGGAGTAACGCTCGATCACCATCTTTTCGGTCAGGCGCACGCTGCCAGTCGAGGACACGCGACCGACGTCGTTACGGCCCAGGTCGATCAGCATCAGGTGCTCGGCAATTTCCTTGTCATCCGACAGCAGGTCGTCTTCCAGCGCGCGGTCGGCCTCTTCGGTAGCACCACGCGGGCGGGTGCCTGCAATCGGGCGCACGGTGACCAGGTTGTCCTCGACGCGCACCAGCACCTCGGGCGAGCTGCCGACAACATGGAAGTCGCCAAAGTTGAAGAAGTACATGTACGGCGTCGGGTTGAAGCAGCGCAGCGCGCGGTAAAGGTCGATAGGCGCAGCCTTGAAGTCGATCGACATGCGCTGCGACGGCACCACCTGCATGCAGTCACCGGCCAGGATGTATTCCTTGATGCGGCCGACGGCGTTCTCGTAATCCTCGCGGGTATAGCTGGAGCGGAACTCCGGCTCGGCAGCCTGTGGGCCACTCAGGTTCAGGCCACGGCGTGGGGTGATCGGCTGACGCAGGGTTTCCAGCAGGCCTTGCAGACGCGCCTGGCCCTGTTCGAAAGCCTGCTCTTGAGCCGGGTCGACCAGCACGATCGCGTGCATCTTGCCCGCCAGGTTGTCGAACACCACCACCGCGTCGGACACCATCAGCAGGATATCCGGTACGCCCAGCGGGTCCGGGTTGGGGCTGGCCCCCAGGCGCTTTTCCACATAGCGCACGCAGTCGTAGCCGAAGTAGCCGACCAGGCCGCCGTTGAAGCGCGGCAGGCCAGGGATATCAGCGACCTTGTAACGGTCTTTGAAGGTTTCGACGAAGGCCAGCGGGTCTTCGACATCGTGGCTTTCAACCTCCACGCCATCCTGCAGGATGCTGACGTGGTAACCGTGCACACGCATCACGGTGCGCGACGGCAGGCCGATCATCGAGTAACGGCCCCATTTCTCGCCGCCTTGCACCGATTCGAGCAGGTACGAGTTGGGCTGGTCGGCCAGTTTCAGGTAGATCGACAGCGGCGTGTCGAAGTCGGCCAGGGTTTCGCAGGCCAGGGGAATGCGGTTGTAGCCGGCAGCGGCCAGGCGCAGGAATTCTTCGCGGGTCATGAGTAGCCTCGTGGCAAGCAGCAATAGGTCAGGCAAACGGACGGGCCGGCACGCGCCGGCAGGCTCAAGTCAGGCGCGCCAACGCCAACGGGCCAGGGCCTTGATGACTTTCATCCAGAATTTGCCGGTAACCGCCACGGTGGACTCTCTGTCTTGTGAGGCTTGAAGGTCCGCCAACGTTATCCCAGTGGCCGGGTCTGCGCAACCGGGCAGCAATGCGCGCAGGTCGTCGATCACCAGACTGGGGGACTCGTCGTGGATCGGCCGGCCGTGGTTGTAGCCGTAGGTCAGGCCCACGCACTTTACGCCAGCCGCCTTGGCTGCCAGCACGTCACTGCGTGAATCGCCGACGAACAGCGACTGCTGAGGGGTGACACCGGCCATTTGCATGACGAACAGCAGCGCCGCAGGGTCGGGCTTTTTCTGCGGCAGGGTGTCGCCGCCGATGATCCAGCGGAAGTAGTTGCCAATCTTCATCTGGTCCAGCAGCGGGCCAACGAAGCGCTCGGGCTTGTTGGTGATCAGCGCCATTTCCACGCCCTGCTTGCGCAGCCAGCGCAGGGTGTCCTGCACACCGGGGTAGACCACGGTCAGTTCGTGGCTTTCGGCATAGGCGTCCATGAACAGCGCCAGCGCCTGGTCGGCCAGCGCATCGTCCACGGTGGCGTGGTCGATGCCACCGGCCAGCGCCCGGCGCACCAGCACCTGGGCGCCGTTGCCCACCCAGTGGCGCACCGCGTCCAGACCGGCAGGCGGGCGCCCCAGTTCGAGCAGCATGCGGTCCACGGCGGCGGCCAGGTCTGGCACGGAATCGATCAGGGTACCGTCCAGATCGAACATCACCAGCCTGGGCAGCGTCCCCGGGAACAGCTGCTCGAAGCCGCTCATGCGCGGGCCTGAGCCAGTTCGGCACGCATCCTGGCGATGACTTCCTGGTAGTCCGGGGCGTTGAAGATCGCCGAGCCGGCCACGAAGGTGTCGGCGCCAGCGGCAGCGATCTCGCGAATGTTGTTGACGTTGACGCCACCGTCGATTTCCAGGCGGATATCACGGCCGCTGGCGTCGATCAGCGCACGCGCCTCGCGCAGCTTGTCGAGGGTGCCAGGGATGAACTTCTGCCCGCCGAAGCCTGGGTTGACGCTCATCAGCAGCACCATGTCGACCTTATCCATCACGTACTTCAGCGCGTCCAGGCTGGTGGCCGGGTTGAACACCAGGCCGGCCTTGCAGCCACCGTCCTTGATCAGCTGCAGCGAACGGTCGATGTGCTGCGAGGCTTCCGGGTGGAAGGTGATGTAGGTGGCACCAGCTTCGATGAAGTCGCCGATGATGCGGTCGACCGGGCTGACCATCAGGTGCACGTCTATCGGGGCGGTGACGCCGTACTTGCGCAGGGCGGTGCAGACCATCGGGCCGATGGTCAGGTTGGGGACGTAGTGGTTGTCCATGACATCGAAGTGGACGATGTCGGCACCCGCGGCCAATACCTTGTCGACATCCTCGCCCAGACGGGCGAAATCGGCGGAGAGAATGGAGGGGGCAATAGCGTAGGGCTGCATGGCGCACCTGTTGGCAGAATCACGGTGGCGCGCATTGTAACCCAGGGAAGCGGATGAAGGCTGATTAGCATCAACCTGTACTGGCCTCTTCGCGGGTAAAACC
>NZ_JBNRIJ010000007.1:21040-76390 GCF_053557675.1 Pseudomonas sp. XP1
AACCACTCCAGGGTAAGCAGCAACACCACCGAGAAAGCAATCAGCAAGGTCGCCGCCGCGGCAATGGTCGGGCTCAGGTTCTCGCGAATACCACTGAACATCTGTCGCGGCAGGGTCGCCTGCTCCGGGCCGGCCAGGAACAGGGTCACCACTACTTCGTCAAACGACGTCGCAAAGGCGAACAACGCCCCCGAAATCACCCCGGGCGCGATCAGCGGCAGGGTCACCCGGCGGAAAGTCAGCAGCGGCGAGGCGCCCAGGCTGGCTGCCGCGCGCACCAGGTTGTAGTTGAAGCCCTGCAAGGTTGCCGACACGGTAATGATGACGAACGGAACGCCCAGTACCGCATGCACCAGAATCAGCGAGGTGAAGCTGTTGCCCATGCCCAGCGGGGCGAAGAACAGGTAGCTGGCAACACCGATGATCACCACCGGCACCACCATCGGCGAAATCACAAGCGCCATCACCAGCGACTTGCCCGGAAAGTCGCCACGGGTCAGGCCGATGGCCGCCAGGGTGCCGAACACCATGGCCAGCACTGTGGCCGCCGGCGCGACGATGATGCTGTTCTTCAAGGCCCGCATCCACTCGGCCGAGCCGAAGAAGTCCTGGTACCACTGCAGCGAGAAGCCCTGCAGCGGGTACACCAGAAAACTGCCACTGTTGAACGACAGCGGCACGATCACCAGTACCGGCAGTATCAGGAACAGCAGGATCAAGCCGCATAGAATGCGCAGGCTGTAGAACCACACCCGCTCCACGGGCGACATGTAAGGGCTCAGCATGACAAGGCTCCTCAGCTCAGGCGCAGGCGGCTGGCGCCGACCAGCCAGCTATAGATCAGGTACAACAGCACGGTCGCCAGCAGCAACAGCCCGCCCAGCGCGGTGGCCATGCCCCAGTTGATGCTGGTGTTGGTGTAGAAGGCCACGAAGTAGCTGACCATCTGGTCATTCGGGCTGCCCAGCAGTGCCGGGGTGATGTAGTAGCCGATGGCCAGGATGAACACCAGCAGGCAACCAGCGCCAACTCCGGCGTACGTCTGCGGGAAGTAGACCCGCCAGAAACTGGCGAACGGGTGGCAGCCCAGCGAGATCGCCGCACGCATGTAGCTTGGCGAAATGCCCTTCATCACGCTGTACAGCGGCAGGATCATGAACGGCAGCAGGATGTGCACCATCGAGATGTACACGCCGGTGCGGTTGAACACCAGTTCCAGCGGCTGGTCGATGATGCCCATGGCCATCAGCGCGCTGTTGATCAGGCCACCCGACTGCAGCAGCACGATCCACGCCGCCACCCGCACCAGGATCGAGGTCCAGAACGGCAGCAGCACCAGGATCATCAGCAGGTTGCTCTGCCGGGTCGGCAGGTTGGCCAGCAGGTAGGCCAGCGGGTAGGCCAGCACCAGGCAGATGGCGGTAATCACCACACCCATCCACAGGGTACGGGCGAAGATATCCAGGTAGATGGCCTGGTCCGGGGTGGCCTTGGCCAGTTCGCCAAGGTCATCGATACGATGGTCGAGCGAAGCCAGCAGGTAGAACGAGGTGACCGTACTGGTGTTGCGGCGGATCGCCTGCCAGTAGGCCGGGTCGCCCCAACGCTCGTCGAGGGCCTGCAAGGCATCTTTATAGGAAGCGGGTTCGCTCTTGAACGGCAGCGCTCGCGCGGTCTTGGCCAACAGGCTGCGGTAACCGGCAAGCTCCATGTTCAGGCGCTTGGACAGATCGCCCAGGGTCTGGTTCTTGCGCGACTCGGCCAGGTCCTGGCTCAACGCCTTGTACACGTCCTCGCCCGGCAGGCTCTTGCCATCCCACTGGGTGATGACGCCCACGGTGCGTGGCAGGCCGCCTACCACTTCCGGGTTGCCGACGCTCTTGTACAGCAGCGCCGCGATCGGCACCAGGAACACCAGCAGGAGAAACAGCGCCAGCGGCGCGATCAACGCCTGCGCCTTCCAGCGGTTGACCCGCTCGGCGTGCTTGAGGCGCTGCTTGAGACTTGGACCTGCGCCTTCTTTGAGGGGCACTGCAATGGCCATGGCGAACTCCGCGATACGAACTGAAAATGGGGCTGCTGCGCAGCCCATCGCCGGCAAGCCAGCTCCCAGAGGTACTGCACTGGCTTCGAGGCTTCTGATCCCTGTGGGAGCTACCTCCTACAGATACTGCACTGGCTTCGGGGCTTGTGATCCCTGTGAGAGCTTTCCCCACAGGTACTGCACTGGCCTCGGGGCTTCTGATCCCTGTGGGAGCTGCCCCTACAGGTACTGCGCTGATCTCGGGGATAGCGCGGCCCCTGTGGGAGCTGGCTTGCCGGCGATGGGCCGCAAAGCGGCCCCCTACGCTGGTCGTTTACTTCTTCGCCGCCCAGGCGTTGAAGCGTTGCTCCAGCTGCTCGCTGTTGTCAGCCCAGAAGGCCACGTCGATCTGCACCTGGTTGGCGATGTTTTCAGGCGTGGTCGGCATGTCCTTCTTCACCGCGTCCGACAGCAGGCTCACGGCCTTGGAATTGGCCGGGCCGTAGGCGATGTTCTCGGAGTAGGTCTTCTGCTGCTCGGGCTGCACGCTGAAGGCGATGAATTTCTTCGCTTCCTCGACATCCTTGGCGCCTTTCGGGATGGCCCAGGCGTCGAAGTCGTAGATGCCGCCGTTCCACACCACTTTCAGGTTGCTCTCTTTCTGCACCGCAGCAATGCGGCCGTTGTAGGCAGAGCTCATGACTACGTCACCCGAGGCCAGATACTGCGGCGGCTGGGCGCCGGCTTCCCACCACTGGATGCTTGGCTTGAGTTCGTCGAGTTTCTTGAAGGCGCGGTCCACGCCCTCTTTGGTGCCCAGCACCTGGTACACGTCCTTCGGCGCCACACCGTCGGCCATCAGGGCGAATTCCAGGGTGTACTTGGCGCCCTTGCGCAGGCCGCGCTTGCCGGGGAATTTCTTGGTGTCCCAGAAATCGGCCCAGCTGGTCGGTGCGGTCTTCAGCTTGTCGGCGTTGTAGGCCAGCACCGTGGACCATACGAAGAAGCCCACACCGCAAGGCTGGATGGCGCCCGGCACGTAGTCACTCTCGTTGCCGAACAGCGCCGGGTCGAGCTCTTCGAACATGCCCTCGTCACAACCGCGGGCCAGCTCGGGTGACTCCACTTCCACCAGGTTCCACGACACGCTCTTGGTGTCGACCATGGCTTTGACCTTGGCCATTTCGCCGTTGTACTCGCCAGCGACGATCTTGCCCTTGCCGGCCTTCTCCCAGGGCTCGTAGAACGCCTTGACCTGGGCCGCCTTGTTGGCACCGCCGAACGAAACCACGGTGAGGTCTGCGGCCATGGCCTGGCCAGCGGCGAACAGCCCCAGGGCCAGGGCGGTCAGTTTCAACTGCTTGCGCATTATTATTCTCTCCACAGTACAGGGTTGGTGAAGCTATCCATCAATGGGCTTCGGCAATCGGATCGAGCGCGCGGGCGTGCTCCACCTCCCAGCCCAGCGGTACCACATCGCCCACGGCCAGCGCCGGGTCGAGCTCGGCAATCGGCTGCTTCACGAAGAAGTCGCCCTTGCCGCAAACTTCCAGGCGCACCCGCACGTGGTCGCCCAGGTAAATGAATTCGGCCACCCGGCCCGAGAAGCGGTTCACGCAGCTTTCGCTGTGACCGTTCAGGCGCACGCGCTCCGGGCGGATGGACAGGGTCACCGGCTCGCCGGCCTGGCCGACATTTACCGCCAGCGCCTCGACCCGCTCGCCACGCGGCAACTGCACTTGGCAGCGTTTGCCATCGCTGGCGAGCAAGGTGCCGTTGATGCGGTTGTTCTCGCCGATGAAGTTGGCGACGAAGGTGTTGCAGGGTTCTTCGTACAGCGTGCGCGGGTCGGCGATCTGCTGGATTTCGCCCTGGTGGAATACGGCTACCCGGTCTGACATGGTCAGCGCTTCACCCTGGTCGTGGGTCACGTACACCACGGTCACGCCCAGGCGCTGGTGGATGTGCTTGATCTCCATCTGCATGTGCTCGCGCAGCTGCTTGTCCAGCGCGCCCAGCGGTTCGTCCATCAGCACCAGCTGCGGCTCGAACACCAGCGCGCGGGCCAGGGCCACACGCTGCTGCTGGCCTCCGGACAGCTGGCCGGGGTAACGCTTGGCGAAGGCATCGAGCTGGACCATGTTCAGCACCCGCTTGACCCGCTCGCTGATGTCGGTCTTGCTCAGGTTGCGCACGGTCAGCGGGAAGGCCAGGTTCTCGGCCACGGTCATGTGAGGGAACAGCGCGTAGTTCTGGAACACCATGCCGATGTCGCGCTTGTGCGGCGGCACGTTGTTGATCGAGCGCCCGGCCAGCTGGATTTCACCGGCGGTGGGGGTTTCGAAGCCGGCCAGCATCATCAGGCTGGTGGTCTTGCCCGAGCCGGATGGGCCAAGCAGGGTGAGGAACTCGCCCTTGCGAATATCCAGGTTGAGGTCTTTGACGATCAGCGACTCGCCGTCGTAGCTCTTCTGCACACCACGGAAGCTGACCAGCGTTTCGCTGGTTGCAGCGTTCGACTTCGCCTCGCTCATGCCTGCACCTTCTTGTTGGATGACTGCGTAGGCAAAGACTAGACAAGCGGCAAGCGCCGGAAAATCGGGGGTGGTGAGAGAATGCCATCATCCGGATGGAAGATTTGCTGTAGGGATTCCCCTACAAAGATGGCGGGTTTGGAATGCTCATCCGAGCCACCAGCCAAACCTGTGGGAGCGGGCATGCCCGCGAAGGAGCCGGTTCAGCCATAGAGATCGGCAGGTCAGGCCCTTTCGCGGGCACGCCCGCTCCCACAGGGATCTCGGCAAGTTCCGAGAACAGGCATGTCGCATTCAGAGCAACTTGTGCTCCATTGCGTACTTCACCAGCTCAGCCAGCGAGTTCACTTTCAGCTTCTGCATCAGGCGTGCCTTGTGCGTGCTGATGGTCTTGCTCGACAGCGCCAGTTGCTGGGCGATGTCGTTGACGTTGGCGCCCTGTGCCAGCCGTTCGAATACCGAAAACTCCCGCTCCGACAGCAGCGTGTGCAACGGCCGCGACTCGGTCAGGCCCACTTCGAAGACCATGCGGTCGGCCAGCGCCGGGTCGATATAGCGCCCGCCAGCGGCAACCCGGCGAATCGCGGTCAGCAACAGCGCCGGGTCGCTGTCCTTGGTGGCATAGCCCGCCGCCCCGGCCTTCAGCGCCCGAGCCGCCATTTGCGCTTCATCGTGCATCGACAGCATCAGGATCGCCGGGGCGTCGTGCAACGCTCGGATCCGCGGAATCGCCTCCAGGCCATTCACACCCGGCATCGAGATATCCAGCAGTACCACCTCGCACGGCGTGTGGCGCAGGGTTTCCAGCAACTGCTCACCGTTACCGGCCTCCCCCGCCACCTGCATGTCCTTGGCCAGGCCGATCAACTGCTTGATGCCTTCACGGACAATGGTGTGGTCTTCGGCCACCAGCACTCGAATCACGATCGCTCTCCTACTCCAACGGTATGGCCACGCTCAGGCTGGTGCCTTCGCCCGGTTCACTGTCCAGTGCCATGCTGCCGCCCAGCATCAGCACCCGCTCACGCACCCCTACCAGGCCGAACGAGGTGGGCCGTGGCTGGTCGCGGCAAAAGCCCTGGCCGTCATCGCTGACAGTCATGCGCAATTGCCCGTGCTCACGCACCAGTTCGATCTCCACGCTGTGCGCCTGGGCATGGCGCATCACGTTGGTCAGCGCCTCCTGGAGGATACGGAACAGCCCGATGGCCTTGGCATCGCTCAATGCTGGCAGATTATCCGGTACTTGCACCAGGCAGGGGATTTGCGTGCGTGCTTCAAAGCGCCGCGCCTGCCATTCGATGGCCGAGGCGATGCCGGCATCGAGAATCGGCGGGCGCAAGGCGGTGGCCACGTCACGCACCAGCTGGAACAGTTGGGCGATCAGGCGCTTCATGGTGGTCAGGCGCTCGTTAAGGCCCGGGTCCAGCTCGGCGAAGGCCAGCTCGCACATCGACACCTCCAGCTTGAGCACGGTCAGCATCTGCCCCAGTTCATCATGCACTTCCCGGGCAATGCGGGCCTTTTCTTCCTCACGCACGCTTTCCAGATGGGCCGACAGTTCGCGCAGCTGCTCCTGGGACCTGGCCAGCGCCAACTCTGCCCGCTTGCCCTGGGTGATGTCCCACACCACGCCGTCCCACACCACCTGGCCGTTGCCAAGGCGTCGGGTGCTGGCCTTGATGTCGGCCCAGCGCTGCTCACCCTGCCGGGTGAGGATGCGCCCCTGCCAGGACCAATCCTGGTCGCTGGCCAGGGCCAGGTCCTGCACTCGGTGGTAGTCGGCGCGGTCCTCGGGATGTACCAGGTTGCGCAGGCCCATCTGCGGGTGCTGGATCTCGCTGGGCGAATAGCCCACCAAGGCCTCACTGCCCTCGCTGATGTAGGGGAATTCCAAGTCACCCTCGGCCGGGTCTCGCTCCAGGCGGAACACCAACCCCGGCACGTTGCCGGCGATGCCCTTGAGGCGCGCCTCGCTTTCGCGCAGAGCCGCCAGGGCGCGGTGGCGCTCGGTGACATCGGCGAGGTACACCACCAGGTACTCGGAGTCACGAAAACGCAGAAAACTCAGCGACAGCTCGACCGGCAGCAGGCTGTGGTCTGCCCGCCGGCACTGCGTCTCGAACTGGCCGACACCGCCCGCACCGGTGCGCGCGCCCTTCCAAAGCTCCAGCCAGCGGTCCATGGTCAGGCTGGGTTCAAAGTCGCTCAGCGGCCGCTCCAGCAGCGCGCCTTCGCCATAGCCCAGCATGCGCTCGGCGGCATGGTTGGCGTAGCGTACGTGGCTGTCCCAGTTGACCCAGAGGATGCCCACTGTGCTCTGGTCGATGGCGAACTGACTCAGGCGCAATGCTTCTTCACGCACTTGCCGCTCCACCAGGCTTTCTCGGGTGGCCAGCAGGCTACGCTCCAGCTGACGCTGCTGCCGACGCTGCCACACCAGAGTAGCCAGCGCGCACAACAGCAGCATGCCGGACAACAAGGCCAGGTTCTGCCAGAAACCCGTCGATTCACTCAGACGAGGGTACTTTGGCTGCAGCCAACGCTGGTGCAGTTGCTCCAGTTCCTTGGCCGGCAACGCCTGCAGGCCACGCTCGAGCACATCGGCCAGCAGCGGCCAGTCGCGCCGCGAACCGATGCGCAACAGTTGCGGCAGGCCGATATCGCCGACCACGGCCAACTCACCGAACTCGCTTTCGCGCGACAGGCGGCTGAGCTGGGCTTCGTCCAGCACTGCGAAACTGGCCTGGCCACCCACCACCAGTTGCAGGGCCTCGCGCTCGTTGGGCACCCCTTGCAGGTTGAGGTTGCTGTAATTGCCACGCAGGTAGTCCGCCAGCTGGCTGGGCATGCGCACCGCCACCCGCTGCTCGGCCTCGAGCGTTTCCAGTTCCACGGCCATGGTCCCGGTACGCGGCCCCACCACCAGTTGCGGCACGCGCATGTAAGGGTCGCTGAACAGCCACAGACGCAGGCTGGCGGGGGTCTGGGTAAGCCCCGGGGCAAAGTCGATTTCGCCGGCCTGAAGGGCATGCTCGAGGCTGGCCTGGTCGGCGAAGTTGCGCCAGGTAAGGTCCAGCCGCAGGGCCTGTGCCAGGCTGCTCACCAGTTCCACGTTGGCTCCGTACAGTTGCTGCAGGCGCCGGTCGAACTGAGCGTAGGGCGCCTGCAACACCAGGCCGACACGCAGGCTGCGGTGTGTATCCAGCCATTGCTGCTGGGCCGGTTCCAAGGCAACCGTGGGCACCGTCTCGGGCCTGGCCAATGCAATCAAGGGCAGCCACAAGCAGCCGATAACAAACAGGCGACGCACTCGCTTCATCTACACGCTCGTCTTGGCAAGGCAGCCATGCAGCATGGCCGTCACGGGCAAATACTATTAGGCTGCCGGTATCATTCTGGCCCTGGGTTGACTCATGTCCACACTTTATCGCACGACGCTGGCAATGTGCTGCCTAGCCTCGCTCCTTCCACTCGGCGCCCTGGCCGCCGATGCCGAAAAACCATCCACTACCGAAGCACCCGCTGCCCAAGCCCCTCGCCCGCCGCTGCTGGAACGCAGCCAGGAGGACGCCCAGGCGCTCGAGCGGCTGGTACCCAAGGCCGAACAGCAGACCCTGCAGGCTGGTGCCGACAGCTTCCTGGCCCTGTGGAAACCAGCCAACGACAGCGACCCGGAGGGAGCGGTCATCATCGTCCCGGGGGCTGGCGAAACGGCTGACTGGCCGAATGCGGTCGGCCCGCTGCGGCAGAAGTTCCCCGATATCGGCTGGCACAGCCTTAGCATCAGCCTGCCCGATCTGCTCGCCGACAGCCCACAGGCGCGGGTCGAGGCCAAGCCGGCTGCCGAGCCGCAGCCAGAAAAGGGCGAAAGCGCCCCGGCCAAGGACGTGCCGGACGATGCCAATGCCAACGTCGCCCAGGCGACCGCAGCCGATGCCGACACCGCGGAAAGCACCGACGCCAAACAGGCCAGCGAGCAAACAGACCCGGCCGATGCCGAGCGCATTTTCGCCCGCCTGGATGCTGCGGTGGCCTTTGCCCAGCAGCACAACGCCCGCAGCATCGTGCTGATCGGCCATGGCAGCGGTGCGTATTGGGCGGCCCGCTACCTGAGCGAGAAACAGCCACCGCAGGTGCAGAAACTGGTGATGGTTGCCGCTCAGACACCGGCGCGGGTAGAGCATGACCTGGAAAGCCTGGCGCCAACCTTGAAAGTGCCGACTGCCGACATCTACTACGTCACCCGCAGCGGTGACCGCAATGCAGCCGCGCAGCGCCTGCAGGCCAGCAAGCGGCAGAAGGACAGCCAGTATCGGCAGTTGTCGCTGATTGCCATGCCGGGGAACAAGGTGGCCGAGCAGGAGCAACTGTTCCGCCGGGTGCGGGGGTGGATGAACCCGCAGGGGTAAGGTTCGCCATAATGGCCCATCGCCGGCAAGCCGGCTCCCACAGGTACCCCACAGAGTTAAGGGTCAGTGCAATACCAGTGGGAGCTGGCTTGCCGGCGATAGGGCCATCAAAGGCCCCGCCGCTTACGGATCATTGCATAGGCCTGATGCAACTCCCGGGTACGCTCGGTCGCTTCACGCACCTGCGCCTCACTGGCACCAGTGCCCGCCAGCTTGTCCGGGTGGTGCCGACTGACCAGCCGACGATACGCCTGCTTGACCTTGTCGCCATCGGTATCCGCCTCGACCGCCAGCAAGCGCAATGCCGCCGCGTAGGTCATGGCGATCCCTTCCGGCCCCGCCGCCTTGCGTGGTTCGTACTCCAGCGACATGGCCTGCACCTGCCGCCGGCTCAGGCCCAGTTTCTGCCCCCAGTCCAGCAGCAGCTCACGCTCCTTGTTGCCCATCTTGCCGTCGGCCCAGACCATGCGCCAACAGGCACGCAGGGTGCCTTCGGCCGCATGCGGCTGCTGGCGAATGCGGCGCAGGTGCCCACCCAGCCGGTCCTTGCCCGCCTTGCCACGGTTGAACGCGGCAATCGCGCGCAGTCGGGCAGCTTCGGCCAGGTCCAGACGCACCATCTCCTGGCGCGCCTGCTGGATATGCTGTTCGACCACCCGGCCATCGCACTTGGCCAGGCGCCCGAGCATCACGAACAGCAACTCGTCGTCCTGCAAGGCTGGGCGCCCCCCCAGGCGTTCGCGCATGTCCTCCCAACCTTGCAAACGCAGGCGGCGGTCCATGGCCTGGCCGAGCAACGCGCCGAGCAAGGCCCCGGGGATGCTGGCAACGGCAAAGCCGGCACCGGCACCAATCACCGTGCTTGGCCACCACATGTCAGGCGCGCTCGCCAATCAGGCGCTCGGCCTCGGCCAAGCGTTCGAGCGTGCCGACATCCACCCAGTGCCCACGGTAGTGCTCGCCACTGACCTGGCCGGCAGCCATGGCCTGGCGAAGCAACGGCGCCAGCTTGAAGGCGCCAGGCTGGCAGCCTTCGAACAGCGCCGGGTGCAGCACCGAAAGGCCGCTGAAAGTCAGCGTGCCAGGCGCATCGTCACCATCGACCACCCGCTCGCCCACCAGGCGGAAGTCGCCGCGGCCGTGATGGCCAGGGTTATCGACCAGCACCAGGTGGGCCAGGCCTTGCAGGGGAGCCTGCAGGCGCGCGAAGTCGTAGTCGGTCCAGACATCGCCGTTTACCAGCAAGAACGGCGCGTCACCCAGCAATGGCAGGGCTTTGTAGATACCACCGCCGGTTTCCAGCGGCTCGCCTTCGGGCGAATAGCGGATGCTCAGGCCGAAACGGCTGCCGTCACCCAGGTGGTCCTCGATCTGCTGGCCGAGCCAGGCATGGTTGATCACCACCTCGGTGACGCCCGCCGCAGCCAGGGCCCGCAGGTGGTATTCGATCAGTGGCTGGCCGGCGACCGGGACCAGCGGTTTGGGGGTGTGCAGGGTCAGCGGGCGCATGCGCTCGCCTTTGCCCGCTGCCAGGATCATTGCCTTCATGCACGCGCTCCGGCCTGCAACTCGGCAATCAGCTCGCCCAACTCCGCCAATTCGGGTCGGCGGCTGATCACTTCTTCTATATAGGCGAAGAAGCGCGGCACGTCGCCCAGGTAACGAGGCTTGCCGTCGCGGTGGCAGATTCGGGCGAAGATGCCGATTACCTTCAGGTGGCGCTGCACACCCATAAGGTCGCTGGCACGCTGGAATGCCTCGAACTCGGCCTGCACCGGGATGCCGGCAGCCTGCGCCTTCTGCCAGTAGTCGCGCAGCCACCCTTCGACCCGCGCCTGCGGCCAGCTGAGGAAGGCGTCCTTGAACAGACAGGTGATGTCGTAGGTGACCGGACCGTATACGGCATCCTGGAAGTCCAGCACGCCGGGGTTGGGCGTGCTCTGCATCAGGTTGCGCGGCATGTAGTCGCGGTGCACCAGCACCTTGGGCTGGGCCAGCGCGCTGTCGATCAGCAGTTGGCTGATACGCTGCCAGATGGTTTTCTGGGCATCGCTGAAGGCCAGGCCAAGCTCACGGCCCACGTACCACTCCGGGAACAGTTCGACTTCACGGCGCAGCAGTGCGTCGTCGTAGCTGGGCAACGGCGCATCCATCGGCAGGCGCTGGAACGCCAGCAGCGCGTCGATGGCATCGGCGAACAGGCCGTCGGCGTTGTCCGCATCAATGATATCAAGGTATGTCTGGTGGCCCAGGTCACCCAGCAGCAGGAAGCCACGCTCCAGGTCCTGGGCATGGATCAGCGGCACGTGTACGCCGGCGCTGGCAAGCAGGTGGTCGATGGCGACGAACGGTCGGCAGTTCTCCTGGGGCGGTGGTGCATCCATGATCACGAAGCTGTGACCAGCGCCCTGCCAGCGGAAGTAACGACGGAAGCTGGCGTCGCTGCTGGCCGCGGTCAGGCTGCCTGCGGGCACATCGCCCCAGGCGTTTTTCCGGAAAAGATCATTGAGCTGCTCATCGAGCCAGACCGTCAGTTGTTGCAGGCGTACATCGTGTTCAGGCATTACAAGGGTCTCCGACGGCCCTAGCCGTCAAGCGGGTCATGCTTTATTATCCAGCATCTTTTTCAGACCATCGAGAGGCGTGCGGCCCCACACGCGGGCAGATGGCACGCAGGAAGCCCGGACTAATAAGATGGCATTGAAATCCCCCGCGTTTCGTAGAAAGTTTCCGTTGCTGGTAACCGGCGGTCTGCTGGCCCTGCAACCTCTGGCCACGTCTTACGTGGTGGCAGCCGAACAATTCGACTGCCAAGTGTCCGCCTCCGGTGGTTGGGACTGCAAGCCCAAGACCCCAGCCAACAACCTGCCACCGCGCCCGGTGCACGAGGGTGCTGCCGTCAGCACCGGCACCGAAGCCGCGAGCGAAGGCGAAACCGCGGACCGGCCGATGCTGGTCACCGAGGCCAAGGGCCGTGGCCTGAAGTCGCGTAGCGAAGACTACAGCCACCTGGACTGGGTTCCGCGTGAAAAGCTCACTGCCGCACAGCTGGCCGAAACCGGCCCGTACTGCGGTGGCGCCTACATCGAGCCAACCCGCCCGGGCATGGCCGACACCACGCCGAAGGACGAGTCGCCGACCTACATCAACGCCAAGGTATCCAAGTACCAGCAGGAGCAGCAGATCGCTACCCTCGCCGGTGACGTGGTGATGCGCCAGGGCAGCATGCAGGCCGAGGCCGACGAGGCCAACCTCTACCAGACCGAAAACCGTGGCGAGCTCAAGGGCAACGTCAAGATCCGTGACAACGGTTCGCTGGTGGTCGGTGACGAGGCACAGATCCAGCTCGACACGGGCGAAGCCCAGGTCGACAACGCCGAATACGTGATGCACAAGTCGCACATTCGCGGCAGTGCCCTGTACGCCAAGCGTGGCGAGAACGCCATCATCCGCCTCAAGGACGGTACGTACACCACCTGCGAACCGGGCAGCAACGCCTGGCAGCTGAAGGGCAACAACATCACCCTGAACCCGGCCACCGGTTTCGGTACCGCGACCAACGTTACGCTGCGGGTCAAGGATTTCCCGGTGTTCTACACACCGTACATCTACTTCCCGATCGACGACCGTCGCCAGTCCGGCTTCCTGCCGCCATCGTTCAGCAGCACCAGCGACACCGGCTTCATGCTGGTCACGCCGTACTACTTCAACCTGGCGCCGAACTACGACGCCACGTTGTACCCGCGCTACATGACCAAGCGCGGCCTGCTGATGGAAGGCGAGTTCCGCTACCTGACGCCTTCCAGCGAAGGCCAGTTCGGTGGCGCGTACCTCAACGACAAGAACGACGACCGCAAAGACCAGACTGACTACAAAGAGCAGCGCTGGATGGTCAACTGGCAGCACAAGGGCGGGCTGGACGAGCGCCTGATGACCGAGGTGGACTACACCGACATCAGCGACCCGTTCTACTTCCAGGACCTGGAATCCGACCAGATCGGTATTGAAACCCAGGACCTGCTGAACCAGCAGGGGGCACTGACCTACCGTGGCGACAGCTACACCGCGCGGTTGAATGTGCATGCCTACGAGATGGCGACCATCTCGAAGATCACTCCGTACGATCGTCTGCCGCAGATTACCTTCAATGGCAAGCTGCCATACGAGCCGGGCGGGTTCAACATTGCCTACGAAACCGAGGCAGTCCGTTTCGATCGTGACCTGAAAGACGACTTCGTATTGAACGAAGATGGCCTTCCCGACACTTCGGCGGGTGCGCCTGGTCGCCGCCTGGACCAGAACGTCAGCGGCATCGCTCGTGCCAACGGCAACCGTTTCAACGTTGCACCATCGATCAGCCTGCCGATGGAAGCCAGTTACGGCTTCCTGACCCCCAAGCTGAAGTACGCATACACCCACTACGATCTGGACTTGGACAGCCAGGGTAAAACCCAGGCTATCGCGCAATCGGCCAACCCGGCCTACGGCAGCTACAACAGCTCGCTGAACCGCGACGTACCGATCTTCAGCGTGGACAGCGGCCTGTACTTCGACCGCAAAACATCGCTGTTCGGCACCAACTACAAACAAACCCTCGAACCGCGTATGTACTACCTCTACGTCCCATACAAGGACCAGAAGGACATCCCGCTGTTCGACTCCGGTGAAACCCTGTTCAGCTACGATTCGCTATTCCGCGACAATCGCTTCAGCGGCACCGACCGTATCGGTGACGAGAACAAGCTGTCGCTGGGCGTGACCACCCGCTGGATCGAAGAAAACGGCTTCGAACGCCAGAACTTCAGCATCGGTCAGGCCTTCTACTTCAAGGACCGCAAAGTTCAGCTCCCTGGTATCGATTACCGTACCCGCAGCGACTCGCAGTCCGATGTGTCGCCATACGCATTGGTGTACAACTACTACTTCAACCGCGACTGGCGCTTCAATTCGGACTTCAACTGGGACCCGGACAGCCGCAGCACCCGCTCGGGCAGCGCGATGTTCCACTACCAGCCTGAAGACAACCCGAACAAAGTGGTCAACCTCGGTTATCGCTACCGTAACGACACCATCTCCTACGACTCCACGACCGGTACCTGGAAAGTGGGCGGTGGCGACTACGGCGTCCCAGGCAGCGAGAACTACATCAAGGACTACTACAAGATCCAGCAGCATGACTTCTCGGTCATCTGGCCGATCGTTCCGCAGTGGAGCGTCATCGCTCGCTGGCAGCATGACTACAACCGCAACCGCACCCTGGAAGCCATGGGCGGTTTCGAGTACGACAACTGCTGCTGGAAGCTGCGCCTGATCAACCGTTACTGGATCGATTACGACGACTTCAGCCAAGCCCTCCCGGCGAACGAAAAAGGCGACCACGGCATCTTCCTTCAGATCGTCCTGAAAGGCCTCGGTGGTGTAGTCGGCAACAAGGTCGAGTCTTTCCTCGACGAAGGCATTCAAGGTTATCGTGAACGTGAAGACCAAGCTTATTGATCGACTGCGCCCGGCGTTGCTGGGCGTTGCATTGCTGAGTGGCGCGGTGCATGCCGCGGTGCAACCTCTTGATCGCGTGGTGGCCATCGTCGACAACGACGTGGTCATGCAAAGCCAGCTGGACCAACGTGTCCGCGAGGTACAGCAAACCATCGCCAAGCGCGGCGGCGGCATGCCGCCTGCCGGTGCGCTGGACCAGCAGGTACTGGAGCGCCTGATCGTCGAAAATCTGCAGTTGCAGATCGGCGAACGCTCCGGCATCCGCATCACCGACGAAGAGCTGAACCAGGCCATGGGCACCATTGCCCAGCGCAACGGCATGTCGCTTGACCAGTTCCGCGCCGCTCTGGCTCGTGACGGCATGTCGTTCGACGACGCCCGCGAGCAGGTCAAGCGCGAGATGATCATCAGCCGCGTGCGCCAGCGCCGCGTGGCCGAGCGCATCCAGGTGTCCGAGCAGGAGGTGAAGAACTTCCTCAACTCCGACCTTGGCAAGATGCAGATGTCGGAAGAGTACCGCCTGGCCAACATCCTGATCCCGACCCCGGAAGCGGCCAACTCTGAAGCCATCCAGGCCGCCGCGCGCCAGGTTGGCGATGTGTACCAGCAGCTCAAGCAGGGTGCGGACTTCGGCCAGATGGCCATTGCCCGCTCCGCCAGCGAAAACGCCCTGGAAGGCGGCGAAATGGGCTGGCGTAAAGCCGGCCAGCTGCCACCGGACTTCGCCAAGATGCTCAGCAGCATGCCGGTTGGTGAAATTACCCAGCCTATCCGCATCCCCAACGGTTTCATCATCCTCAAACTCGAGGAGAAGCGTGGCGGCAGCGAGAACGTGCTGCGTGACGAAGTGCACGTTCGCCACATCCTGATCAAGCCTAGCGAGATCCGCAGCGAGGCTGCCACCGAGCAACTGGCCGAGCGCCTGTACGAGCGCATCAAGAACGGCGAAGACTTCGGCGAACTGGCCAAGAGCTTCTCGGAAGACCCGGGTTCGGCGCTTAACGGCGGCGACCTCAACTGGGTTGACCCGAACAGCCTGGTACCGGAGTTCCGCGAGCAGATGGCCAACGCCGCCCAAGGCGAAGTCACCCGTCCGTTCAAGACCCAGTACGGCTGGCATGTCCTGGAAGTGCTGGGCCGTCGCGCCACCGACAGCACCGAACAGGCTCGTGAGCAACAGGCCATGAACGTACTGCGCAACCGCAAGTACGACGAAGAGCTGCAGACCTGGCTGCGCCAGATCCGCGACGAGGCCTACGTTGAAATCAAGCTGCCTGGCGCTGACCAGGCCGCCCAGTGAAGCCCCTGCGCTTCGCCGTCACCCCCGGCGAGCCGGCCGGCATAGGCCCCGACCTGTGCCTGCTGCTCGCCGCAGACGCCCAGCCCCACCCCCTGATCGCCATCACCAGCCGTGACCTGCTCGCCGAGCGGGCCACGCAGCTGGGGCTGGCCGTCAACCTGCTGCCGGTAGCGCCGGGCCTATGGCCCGAGCAGCCGGCACCAGCGGGTAGCCTGTACGTCTGGGATACCCCCCTGCCAGCCCCGGTAGTACCGGGCCAGCTCGACAAGGCGAATGCCGCGTTCGTGCTGGAAACCCTGACCCGTGCCGGGCAAGGCTGCCTGGACGGGCACTTCGCCGGGATGATCACCGCCCCTGTACATAAGGGCGTGATCAACGAAAGCGGTATCGCCTTCTCCGGGCATACCGAATTCCTTGCCGAGCTGACCCACACCGCGCAAGTGGTGATGATGCTGGCCACCCATGGCTTGCGCGTGGCCCTGGTGACCACGCACCTGCCGCTGCGCGACATTGCCGACGCCATCACTGCCGAGCGCGTCGAGCGTGTAACCCGTATCCTGCATGCCGACATGCGCGACAAGTTCGGCATTGCCAACCCGCGCATCCTGGTATGCGGCCTCAACCCGCACGCGGGCGAGGGCGGCCACCTGGGCCGCGAGGAAATCGACATCATCGAGCCGACCCTGGCCCGCCTGCGCACCGAAGGCATGGACCTGCGCGGACCGCTGCCGGCCGATACCCTGTTTACCCCCAAATATCTGGAGCACTGCGATGCGGTGCTGGCGATGTACCACGACCAGGGCCTGCCCGTACTCAAGTACAAAGGCTTCGGCGCTGCAGTCAACGTGACTTTGGGCCTGCCGATCATCCGCACGTCGGTCGACCACGGCACCGCCCTGGACCTGGCCGGCACCGGCAAGGTCGACACCGGCAGCCTGCGGGTCGCGCTGGAAACCGCCTACCAGATGGCCGAGAACCGACCATGAACGAGCAATACCAACACCGGGCGCGCAAGCGCTTCGGCCAGAACTTCCTGCACGACGCCGGCATCATCGACCGCATCCTGCGTGCCATCAACGCCAAGGCCGGCGAACATCTGCTGGAAATCGGCCCCGGCCAGGGCGCCCTGACCGAAGGCCTGCTGGGCAGCGGAGCACAGCTGGACGTGGTGGAACTGGACAAGGACCTGGTGCCGATCCTGCAGCACAAGTTCGCCGGCCGCAGCAATTTCCGCCTGCACCAGGGCGACGCCCTGAAGTTCGACTTCAACCAGCTGGGCGTGCCACCGCGCAGCCTCAAGGTGGTGGGCAACCTGCCCTACAACATCTCCACCCCACTGATCTTCCACCTGCTCAGCCATGCCGGGCTGATCCGCGACATGCATTTCATGTTGCAGAAGGAAGTGGTCGAGCGCATGGCCGCCGGCCCTGGCGGTGGTGACTGGGGGCGTCTGTCGATCATGGTGCAGTACCACTGCCGGGTCGAGCACCTGTTCAACGTTGGCCCTGGCGCCTTCAACCCGCCGCCGAAAGTGGACTCGGCCATCGTCCGCCTGGTGCCGCACGAAGTGCTGCCGTACCCAGCCAAGGACGCAAAGCTGCTGGAGCAGGTGGTACGCGAAGCGTTCAACCAGCGCCGCAAGACCCTGCGCAACACCATGAAAGGCCTGCTCGACAGCGCCGCCATCGAAGCTGCCGGCGTGGACGGCAGCCTGCGCCCTGAACAGCTGGACCTGGCCGCCTTCGTGCGCCTGGCTGACCAGTTGGCCGATCAGCCCAAAGCCTGACTCAACCTGATCCGGCCTCTTCGCGGGCACGCCCGCTCCCACAGGTAAATCACCTCCTTCAAATAGGGTGAGATCCTGTGGGAGCGGGTTTACCCGCGAAAGGGCCGGGACAGGCAACACAAATCCCCAAGCCCCTCACCGCTGGCCCTCCCCCCTCCCAATGGCCTAGACTGCATTATTGCGTCAGTTCGCCCAAGGCCCTTGCATGTCCGACCCCCGCTATCAGATCGACGTCAGCGTCGTGACCCGCTACCTGAAAGAACAATCCGACCCCGAAAACAGTCGTTTCGCTTTCGCCTACACCATCACCGTGCAGAACAACGGCTCGCTCAAAGCCAAGCTGCTGTCGCGCCACTGGCTGATCACCAATGGTGACGGCGAGGTTGAGGAGGTGCGTGGTGCCGGCGTGGTAGGCCAGCAGCCCAATATCGACCCGGGCCAGAGCCATACCTACAGCAGCGGCGCGGTCATCAGCACCCGCGTGGGCACCATGCAAGGCAGTTACCAGATGTTCGCCGAAGACGGCAAACGCTTCGATGCCGAGATCGCTCCCTTCCGCCTGGCGGTGCCAGGGGCGCTGCACTGATGGCTACCTACGCCGTCGGTGACCTGCAGGGCTGCCTGCAGCCACTCAAGTGCCTGCTCGAACGGGTCAACTTCAACCCCGCCGTCGACCGCCTGTGGCTGGTCGGCGACCTGGTCAACCGCGGCCCCGAGTCACTGGAAACCCTGCGCTTCCTTTATTCGATCCGTCAGTCGCTGGTGTGCGTGCTGGGTAACCATGACCTGCACCTGCTGGCCGCCTGGCACAACGTCGAACGCTTGAAGAAAAGCGACACCCTGCGCGAGATCATCGAAGCGCCGGACGCCGACCAGCTGTTCGACTGGCTGCGCCAGCAAAAGCTGCTGCATTACGACGAACCCCGTGGCATTGCCCTGGTTCACGCCGGCATTCCACCGCAATGGACCTTGGGCAAAGCCCTGGACCTGGCCGCAGAGGTCGAGGAAGTGCTGCGCGACGACGAGCGCCTGAAACTGTACCTGGACGGCATGTACGGCAACGAGCCGAACAAGTGGAGCAAGAACCTCAGCGGCATCGAACGCCTGCGGGTCATCACCAACTACCTCACGCGCATGCGTTTCTGCACAGCCGAAGGCAAGCTCGACCTCAAGAGCAAGGAAGGCCTGGATACCGCCCCCAAAGGCTACAAGCCCTGGTACGCGCACAAAGGCCGCCGCTCACGCCACGTGAAGATCATCTTCGGCCACTGGGCCGCCCTGCAGGGGCAGGTCGACGAGCCCGGCATCATCGCCCTGGACACCGGTTGCGTGTGGGGCGGCGCCATGACTCTGTACAACGTCGACAGCGGCGAATACCACCGCTGTGACTGCGCCGACGACGGCACCCTGCGCCAATCGGCACAACCCACTACACTCAACGACCACACCCGAAGGAAGTAGTACCCATGAGCGAATTCAAGCGCATCCCTCCCGAGCAGGCCTTGGAGCTTCGCAAGAAAGAAGGTGCGGTCGTCGTCGATATTCGCGACCCACAAGCTTTCGCTGCCGGCCACATCACCGGCGCCAAGCATCTGGATAACCATTCTGTCGCCGAGTTCATCCGCAATGCCGACCTCGACGCTCCAACCCTGGTGGTGTGCTACCACGGCAATTCCAGCCAGAGTGCTGCGGCCTATCTGGTGAACCAAGGCTTCTCGGACGTATACAGCGTCGACGGCGGCTTTGAGCTGTGGCGCGCCACCTACCCGGCCGAGACCGCCCAGGGCGCTGCCGAATAATTTTTTCATTTTTACTGCAGCCCGCGCCCCATGCGGGCTTGCGGCTTATCTGACGAACGGTCGTTCGCAACTTCTCCGCCCCTCACCCTTGACCTTGCGGATAACCAACTATTCTTAAGCGCAGGCCATCCAGAAAAAGGGGAGAGCCGGTACACCGGCGTGCGGGTCATCGGTAGCGTTACAAGGTGTTCTGGGGGGTATACAGCAATCGGCAACCCCGGTTGCATGCCAGCATCAGCTGACTGATCCGGCGTCGTCTCCACGTATCGAGCGAGGTGACGTCATGAGTATTTTTAGCCACTTCCAACAACGTTTCGAGTCTACGCGCCAGGAAGAACTCTCGCTGCAGGAGTACCTCGAGCTGTGCAAAGAGGATCGCAGTGCCTACGCATCGGCGGCCGAACGGCTGTTGCTGGCCATCGGTGAGCCGGAGCTGATCGACACCTCAACCAATTCCAGACTGTCGCGAATCTTTTCCAACAAGGTTATCCGCCGCTATCCGGCCTTTGCCGACTTCCATGGCATGGAAGAGTGCATCGACCAGATCGTGTCCTACTTCCGCCACGCCGCCCAAGGCCTGGAGGAAAAGAAACAGATCCTCTATCTGCTGGGCCCGGTGGGCGGCGGTAAATCGTCGCTGGCCGAAAAACTCAAGCAGCTGATGGAAAAGGTACCGTTCTACGCCATCAAGGGCTCGCCGGTATTCGAGTCGCCACTGGGGCTGTTCAACGCCACCGAAGACGGGGCCATTCTCGAGGAAGAGTACGGCATCCCGCGGCGCTACCTGAACACCATCATGTCGCCCTGGGCTACCAAGCGCCTGCAGGAATTCGGCGGCGACATCAGCAAGTTCAAGGTGGTGAAGCTGTACCCGTCGATCCTCAACCAGGTCGCCATCGCCAAGACCGAACCCGGCGACGAGAACAACCAGGACATTTCGGCCCTGGTCGGCAAGGTGGATATCCGCAAACTCGAGGAATTCCCGCAGAACGACGCCGATGCCTATGCCTATTCGGGCGCGCTGTGCCGGGCCAACCAGGGCCTGATGGAATTCGTCGAGATGTTCAAGGCACCGATCAAGGTCCTGCACCCGCTGCTCACCGCCACCCAGGAGGGCAACTACAACAGTACCGAAGGCCTCGGCGCCATCCCCTACTCCGGGATTCTGCTGGCCCACTCCAACGAATCGGAGTGGCACACCTTCCGCAACAACAAGAACAACGAGGCGTTCATCGACCGGATCTACATCGTCAAGGTGCCGTACTGCCTGCGCGTCAGCGACGAAATCAAGATCTACGACAAGCTGCTGATCAACAGCTCGCTGGCCAAGGCCCACTGTGCTCCAGACACGCTGAAGATGCTCGCCCAGTTCACCGTACTGTCGCGCCTGAAAGAGCCGGAAAACTCCAACATCTATTCGAAGATGCGGGTGTACGATGGGGAAAACCTCAAGGACACCGATCCGAAGGCCAAGTCGATCCAGGAATACCGAGATGCCGCCGGCGTCGATGAGGGCATGAACGGCCTGTCGACCCGCTTCGCGTTCAAGATCCTGTCCAAGGTGTTCAACTTCGACCCACATGAAGTGGCAGCCAACCCGGTTCACCTGCTGTATGTGCTGGAGCAGCAGATCGAGCAGGAACAGTTCCCGGCCGAAGTGCGGGAACGCTACCTGCGCTACCTGAAGGAGTACCTGGCCCCGCGCTACATCGAGTTCATCGGCAAGGAAATCCAGACTGCCTACCTCGAGTCCTACAGCGAATACGGCCAGAACATCTTCGACCGCTACGTGCTGTACGCAGACTTCTGGATCCAGGACCAGGAATACCGCGATCCGGAAACCGGCGAAATCCTCAACCGTATCGCCCTCAATGAAGAACTGGAGAAGATCGAGAAGCCGGCCGGCATCAGCAACCCGAAAGATTTCCGCAACGAAATCGTCAACTTCGTATTGCGCGCCCGTGCCAACAACAATGGCAAGAATCCGAGCTGGCTGAGCTACGAAAAGCTGCGGGTGGTGATCGAGAAGAAAATGTTCTCCAACACCGAAGACCTGCTACCGGTCATCAGCTTCAACGCCAAGGCAAGCAAGGAGGACCAACAGAAACACAACGACTTCGTCACGCGTATGGTGGAGCGTGGTTACACCGACAAACAGGTTCGTCTGCTGTCGGAATGGTACCTGCGGGTCAGGAAATCGCAATAAAGCGACAAGCTACCCACCGCACGCCCAAGGCTGCTGCCAGCCTTGGGCGGCGGAAGCTGCTTTGCTGCCATTACGTGCAGCAGCTCGTAGCTTGAAGCGTGCAGCTGTTCCCAGCTACCGGAGGGGCCATGAGCTACGTTATAGATCGACGCCTGAACGGCAAGAACAAGAGCACGGTCAACCGCCAGCGCTTCCTGCGGCGGTACCGCGAACATATCAAGAAGGCCGTCGAAGAGGCGGTAAGCCGCCGTTCCATCATGGACATGGAACATGGCGAGCAGATCAGCATTCCAGGGCGCGATATCGACGAACCGGTGCTGCACCATGGTCGCGGGGGCAAACAGACCATCGTGCACCCAGGCAACAAGGAGTTCACCGCCGGTGAACACATCCCCAGGCCGCAAGGCGGCGGAGGCGGTGGCAGCGGCCGCGGCAAGGCCGGCAACTCCGGCGAGGGCATGGACGACTTCGTCTTCCAGATTACCCAGGAAGAATTCCTGGAGTTCATGTTCGAGGACCTCGAACTGCCCAACCTGGTCAAACGTCACCTGACCGGGGCCGATACCTTCAAGACCGTGCGCGCCGGTATCGCCAACGAAGGCAACCCGTCACGCATCAACATCGTGCGCACCCTGCGTTCAGCCCATGCCCGGCGCATCGCCCTGACCGGCAGCAGCCGCGCACTGCTGCGCGAGGCACAGAAGGAACTCGCCCGCCTGAAGGTCGAGGAACCAGACAACTTCACCGATATCCAGGAAGTCGAACACGAGATCGAACGCCTGAAGGCACGCATCAACCGCCTGCCCTTCCTCGACACCTTCGACCTCAAGTACAACCTGCTGGTCAAGCAGCCCAACCCCAGCTCCAAGGCGGTGATGTTCTGCCTGATGGACGTATCTGGCTCGATGACCCAGGCCACCAAGGATATCGCCAAGCGTTTTTTCATCCTGCTGTACCTCTTCCTCAAGCGTAACTACGAGCGCATCGAAGTGGTGTTCATCCGCCACCACACCAGCGCCCGTGAAGTCGATGAGGAAGAATTCTTCTATTCGCGGGAGACCGGCGGCACCATCGTTTCCAGCGCGCTCAAGCTGATGCAGGAGGTCATGGCCGAACGCTACCCGGCCAGCGACTGGAACATCTACGCCGCCCAAGCCTCCGACGGCGACAACTGGAACGACGACTCGCCGATCTGCCGCGACATCCTGGCCAAGCAGATCATGCCGCATGTGCAGTACTACACTTACGTTGAAATCACCCCTCGTGAACACCAGGCGCTGTGGTACGAATACGAGCGCATCGGCGAAGCCTTTCCCGACACGTTCGCCCAGCAGCAGTTGGTATCGGCCGGCGATATCTACCCGGTCTTCCGTGAACTCTTCCAGCGCAGGTTAGCCACATGACCGCCAGAGCACAGAGACGCCAACCAATTTCCACCGGGTCCGAGTGGACGTTCGAACTGATCCAGACCTACGACCGGGAAATCAGCCGCCTGGCCGAGCGTTACGCCCTGGACACCTACCCCAACCAGATCGAGGTGATCACCGCCGAGCAGATGATGGACGCCTACGCCTCGGTCGGCATGCCGCTGGGTTACCACCACTGGTCCTACGGCAAGCAGTTCCTCAGCACGGAGAAATCCTACAGCCGTGGCCAGATGGGCCTGGCCTACGAGATCGTGATCAACTCGGACCCGTGCATCGCCTACCTGATGGAAGAAAACACCATGTGCATGCAGGCACTGGTGATTGCCCATGCCTGCTACGGCCATAACAGTTTCTTCAAGGGCAACTATCTGTTCCGCACCTGGACCGACGCCAGCTCGATCATCGACTACCTTGTCTTCGCCAAGCAGTACATCGCCCAATGTGAAGAGCGCCATGGCATCGATGCAGTGGAAGACCTGATCGACTCCTGCCATGCCCTGATGAATTACGGCGTCGACCGTTACAAGCGGCCTTATCCGATTTCCGCCGAAGAGGAGCGGCGGCGGCAGAAGGAGCGCGAGGAGCACTTGCAGCGGCAAATCAATGACCTGTGGCGCACCATTCCGAAAAGCGCTGACAAGGGTAACGAGCGCGATGATGCGCGCTTCCCTGCCGAACCGCAGGAAAACATCCTGTATTTCATCGAAAAGAACGCCCCACTGCTGGAACCTTGGCAGCGTGAAGTGGTGCGCATCGTGCGCAAGATCGCACAGTATTTCTACCCACAGCGCCAAACCCAAGTGATGAACGAAGGCTGGGCGACGTTCTGGCACTACACACTGATGAACGACCTGTATGACGAGGGGCTGATCACCGAAGGCTTCATGATGGAGTTCCTGCAGTCACACACCAGCGTGGTGTTCCAGCCCGGCTTCGACAGCCCCTATTACAACGGCATCAACCCCTACGCACTGGGCTTTGCGATGTACACCGACATCCGCCGCATGTGCGAGAACCCGACCGAAGAAGATCGCCGCTGGTTCCCCGACATTGCTGGCAGTGACTGGCTTTCTACCATCAAGTTCGCCATGAGCAGCTTCAAGGACGAGAGCTTCATCCTGCAGTACCTGTCGCCGAAGGTCATGCGCGATCTGAAGCTGTTCAGCATCCTCGATGACGACCAGCGCGACGACCTGTATGTACCTGCCATCCACGACGAGGCCGGCTACAGGACGATTCGCGAACTGCTGGCGGCGCAGTACAACCTGGGCAACCGTGAACCGAACGTGCAGATCTGGAGCGTCGACCGCCGCGGCGACCGCTCGCTGACCTTGCGTCACCAGCAACACAACCGCAAACCGCTGGGCGATTCTACCGATGAAGTGCTCAAGCACCTGCACCGCCTGTGGGGCTTCGACATCCATCTGGAAACCGTTCAGGGCGAGCAGGTGATGAAGACCCATCACATGCCACCACGCGGCGAGCACGGTGAAAGCGCCGACTACGGCCGCATGGATCTGGCTGTCATCCACCACCTCTAGTGCCACGCCATGAGTGCCGACAGGGTATCCTGTCGGCAGTTATGGAGAGCTGCACATGCACATCTACAAAGTTGGCGGCGCCGTGCGCGACCGCCTGCTCGGTCGCCCTGTCAGTGATATCGACTGGCTGGTGGTCGGCGCCACGGTCGAGGAAATGCACGCCAAGGGCTTTCGCCCGGTCGGCGCTGATTTCCCGGTGTTCCTGCACCCGAAAACCGGCGAGGAATATGCCCTTGCCCGCACCGAGCGAAAGAGCGGGCGCGGCTATGGCGGATTTACCTTCCACGCCAGCCCCGATGTGACCCTGGAGGAAGACCTGATCCGCCGTGACCTGACCATCAATGCGATGGCCGAGGACGAGATGGGTACGGTGTACGACCCCTATCATGGCCAGGACGATCTCGATCAGCGCCTTTTGCGCCATGTTTCGCCGGCATTCGCCGAAGATCCATTGCGCGTGCTGCGTGTTGCGCGCTTTGCTGCACGTTACGCGCCGCTGGGTTTTCGGGTTGCCGATGAGACACTGGAACTGATGCGCCAGATCAGTGCTTCTGGCGAACTGCAGGCGCTGACCGCCGAGCGCAGTTGGAAGGAAATCGAGCGGGCGCTGATGGAGGCGCAGCCGCAGGTGTTCTTCCAGGTGCTGCATGCTTGTGGGGCACTGCGGGAGCTGCTGCCAGAGTTTGATGACACCCCCAAGGCCCTGGCGGCGCTGGAACAGGCGGCCATGCACGAACAGACCCTGCAGGTACGCTGGGCCTGCCTGCTGCAGTCGCTGACACCGGCCGCTATCAAAGCCGTCAACCAGCGCCTGAAGGCGCCACGGGAATGCCAGGAGCTGGCGTTGTTGACGGGTGAATGCCTGAAGCTGGGCAACCAGGCGCAGGAGCTGCCTGCCACGGCACTGCTGGAGCTGTTGCAGAAGTTCGATGTGTACCGACGGCCACAACGGTTCGAAGACTTCCTGATCGCTTGCGAGATGACAGCGCTAGGCGAGGGCAAAGCGGGTTATCCACAGGCCGACTACCTGCGAGGGGCTGCGGCGGCGGCGCGGGCGGTGGATGTGAAACCGTTGGTGCTGACAGGGCTGACCGGCCAGGCCCTGGGAGAGGCGCTCAAAGGTGAGCGGCTGAAAGCGCTCGAGGCTTACAAGCTCGGTTGAAGATACCCGCCCCTTCGCGGCTGAAACCACTCCCACAGGGACTGCGTGAGCCTGAGCGGACATGCCCGCGAAGAATTCAACTTTTCCTGCATGGATCGCATGATGCCCAATGTTGTGCGCCCCCTGTGGGAGCGGCTTTAGCCGCGAAAGGGCCGGTGCAGGCTTACGCGGGAGTCAGCTGCAACCCACGCCACTCAAAGGCAACCGGAGCCAACACCTGCTCGATCCGCGCCTCCTGCCACAACTGCGCCATTGTCTTGCCTACCCCCGGATGCACCAGCTCCGGCGCCAGCAGCGACAGCGGCCAAAGCACAAAGGCGTTCTTCAGGATCTCGGCCCGAGGCAACACCAACCCATCGAACGTGCCGTGCAGGCCGTCATACATCAGCACGTCGATATCCAGCGGTAGGCCCTTGCGGTCCGGGGCATAGCGGCCATTATCGGCCTCGATGAACTTCAGCCGGCGGTCCAGTTCGATCAATGGCAACTCAGTCTGCCCGGTCACCACGAAGTTGATGAACGGCCCACTCTTGATTCCCACCGCCTGGCTTTCGAACGCCGGCGAACAGCGCATGTCGGTCAGGATGCCTGCCAACGCATCGAGCCCGGCGCACAAATGCACCTCGCGGTCGATATTGCTGCCAAGGCCCAGGTAAACCGTGCTCAGAGACATCCGCGCTCGATCTCCACGCCAACACCACCACGGGCCGCCGGCACCGCACCCGGCTTGGTCAGTTTCAACCGCACCCATGGAATGTGGAACTCTTCCATCAACGTCGCCACCAGGCGCTCGGCGAAGGTTTCCACCAACTCGAAACGGGCCTGTTCGGCAAACGCCTGGATGCGCGCCGACACACTGGCATAGTCCAGCGCCAGGTTCAGGTCGTCACCGGCCGCAGCCGGGCGGTTGTCCCAGGCGAAGCTCAGGTCCAGGCGCAAGCACTGGCGAATATCCCGCTCCCAGTCATAGGCACCGATGACGGTATCGACTTCCAGGCCTTCGATGAACACTCTGTCCAAGCACTTCTCTCCACAGCACGACAAGGGCGACTGGCGCCGTTAGAATCAGGGCGTCCTCGCCCGGAATAGTTAGCATGTTTTGGTTACTGGCGTTGCTCGCCTACCTGCTCGGCTCGCTGTCCTTCGCCATCGTCCTAAGCCGCCTCACGGGCAGCCCGGACCCGCGTTCCAGCGGTTCAGGCAATGCCGGCGCCACCAACATGCTACGCCTGGCAGGCCGCAAGCTGGCGATCCTGACCCTGCTTGGCGACCTGTGCAAGGGCCTGTTGCCGGTATTGCTTGCCCGCGGTGCCGGGCTGGACCTGCACGCACAGGCCTGGGTAGGCGTGTGCGCAGTGCTGGGCCACCTGTTCCCGCTGTACTTCCGCTTCCAGGGCGGCAAGGGCGTGGCAACCGCCGCCGGCATGCTCATGGCCTTGTACTTCCCGGCCGCGCTACTGGCCATCGGCGCCTGGCTGCTGACCTTCTACCTCACCCGCACCAGCTCGCTGGCGGCGCTGATCGCCACACCGCTGACCTTGCCATTGCTGGCCTGGCGCGAGCCAGAGGCCCTGCTGCCGATCACCGTGCTGACGGCGATGATCGTATGGCGTCACCGCAGCAACCTGCGCGACCTGTTCGCCGGCCGCGAACGGCACTTCTAACGCTTAAACCGGCGGCAACTGCTCCATCGGCCAGCGTGCCTGCACGCTGATCGCCAGGTCCTGCTTTTGCCCGGCCAACAACCGCTGGCAGCCGGCATAGGCGATCATCGCGCCGTTGTCGGTACAGAACTGCGGGCGCGCGTAGTACACGTTGCCCTTGATGCTGCCGAGCATGTCTTCGAGGGACGCACGCAGGGCCTTGTTGGCGCTGACGCCACCGGCAATGACCAGGCGCTTGAGGCCAGTCTGCTTCAACGCCCGCTTGCACTTGATGGTCAGAGTCTCCACCACCGCCTGCTGGAATGCCAGGGACAGGTCGCAACGGGTTTGCTCACTGTCGTCGCCGGCATCGCGGCACTGCTGCCAGGTGTTCAGGGCAAAGGTTTTCAGGCCGCTGAAGCTGAACTCCAGCCCCGGGCGATCGGTCATCGGCCGCGGGAACACGAAGCGGCCAGGCACGCCGCGCTCGGCCAGGCGGGCGATTTCCGGGCCACCGGGGTAGTTCAGGCCGATCAGCTTGGCGGTCTTGTCGAACGCTTCGCCGGCGGCGTCGTCCAGGCTCTCGCCCAGCAGTTCGTACTGGCCGATGCCATCAACCCGCACCAGCTGGGTGTGACCGCCGGAAACCAACAAAGCGACGAACGGAAACTCCGGTGGGTTTTCTTCCAGCATGGGGGCCAGCAGGTGGCCTTCCATGTGGTGTACGCCAATTGCCGGGATGTCCCAGGCAAAGGCCAGCGCCTGGGCGCAGGAGGCCCCCACCAGCAGGGCCCCTACCAGGCCTGGGCCCGCGGTATAGGCGATGGCATCGATCTCGGTAGCCACGCAACCGGCCTCGTCAAGCACCTGGCGGATGAGTGGCAGCATGCGCTTGACGTGGTCACGCGAGGCAAGCTCTGGCACCACGCCGCCGAACACGCGGTGCAGGTCGATCTGGCTGAACAGCGCGTCGGCCAACAAACCGCGTTCGCTGTCGTATAATGCGACGCCAGTTTCGTCGCAGGATGTTTCCAATCCCAGTACTAGCATGGGTTCGTCCCTTGTGGGGGCTGAATTCGAAGCCGCGCATGATAGTCCCCGTGTCGGATGCCGACCAGCGGTTTTCGATCAGAGGCTTTGCATTCCGGCTTGCTAAGGGTTAACATCCGCAACCCTTGAAAACCGACGTTCTCCAGCACACCTTTGTTTTGCCAGGAGCACGTCTACCCCGGTAATGAATTAAGGTAGCCCTGGATGCCAGCCGTCAAAGTTAAAGAGAACGAACCCTTCGACGTAGCTCTGCGTCGTTTCAAGCGCTCCTGCGAAAAAGCCGGTGTACTGGCTGAAGTTCGTAGCCGCGAGTTTTACGAGAAGCCGACCGCCGAGCGTAAGCGCAAAGCAGCTGCTGCTGTTAAGCGTCACGCCAAGAAAGTTCAGCGCGAACAGCGCCGCGCCGTTCGTCTGTACTAATACAGACGTTCTACGCAAAGCTTCTGCCTGCCCGGCTAACCGCCGGGCGATGGCAGTGGTCGATTCAAACTTGAGCAGCTAGCTCAAGGCCCTGCACAAGCTTCATGCGAACTGCACATGGGCAACCTGCCTGAAACGTCAGAGCTGGTCCCCCTTGCTGTATGACCAGACGTGCACGTCCGACTGACGGGCCCTCAGGGGCTGGCGACGAGCACACATTCCCTCGCACTTTCCCAAGCGGCACTCGCCCCATTCGGCGCGTGAGCGATTAGACTTGCCAGCTGCCAGATGACGAGACTGCCATGGCCGGGCTGATTCCCCAGAGTTTCATTGACGACCTTATCAACCGCCTCGACATTGTCGACGTGGTGAGTTCGCGCGTCCAGCTGAAAAAAACCGGCAAGAACTATTCCGCCTGCTGCCCGTTCCACAAGGAGAAGACCCCTTCCTTCACGGTCAGCCCCGACAAGCAGTTCTACTACTGCTTCGGCTGCGGTGCCGGCGGCAACGCCCTGGGCTTCGTCATGGACCACGACAACCTGGACTTCCCCCAGGCCGTCGAGGAGCTGGCCCGCGCCGCCGGCATGGAAGTGCCCCGCGAGCAAGGCCGCCGCGACCACAAGCCACGCCAGCCAACCGACTCGCCGCTGTACCCGCTGCTGGAAGCGGCCTCCGAGTTCTATCGTCAAGCCCTGCGCAGCCACCCGACCCGCAAGGCGGCGGTGGACTACCTCAAGGGCCGTGGCCTGTCCGGGGAAATCGCCCGTGACTTTGGCCTGGGCTTCGCCCCGCCAGGCTGGGACAACCTGCTCAAACACCTGGGTGCCGATACCCTGCAGCAGAAGGTGATGATCGATGCCGGCCTGCTGATCGAGAACGCCGAAAGCGGCAAGCGCTACGACCGCTTCCGCGACCGGGTGATGTTCCCGATCCGCGACAGCCGCGGGCGCATCATCGCCTTCGGTGGCCGGGTGCTCGGCGACGACAAGCCCAAGTACTTGAACTCCCCGGAAACGCCGGTGTTCCACAAGGGCCAGGAACTGTACGGTCTGTACGAGGCACGCAAGCACAACCGCAACCTTGACGAAATCATCGTCGTCGAGGGCTACATGGACGTCATTGCCCTGGCCCAGCAGGGCCTGCGCAACGCCGTGGCCACGCTCGGCACCGCCACCAGCGAAGAACACCTCAAGCGCCTGTTCCGCGTGGTACCCAGCGTGCTGTTCTGCTTCGATGGCGACCAGGCCGGGCGCAAGGCCGCCTGGCGCGCCCTGGAATCAACCCTGTCGAACCTGCAGGACGGCCGCCGCGCGCGCTTCCTGTTCCTGCCCGAAGGCGAAGACCCGGACAGCCTGGTACGCGCCGAAGGCACCGATGCATTCATGGCCCGCATCAACCAGCACGCCCAGCCGCTGGCCGATTACTTCTTCGAGCAACTAGGCGTCGAAGCCGACCCACGCTCGCTGGAAGGCAAGGCGCACATGGCGACCCTGGCCGCACCACTGATCGAAAAGATTCCCGGCGCCAACCTGCGCCAACTGATGCGCAACCGCCTGAAGGAAATCACCGGCCTCGACCCGCAGCAGGTCGAGCAACTGGCGCAACACGCCCCGGCCGCCAGCAGCGTGCCGGGCTACGACCCTGGCTACGATTACGACGCCATGGCCAGCTACACCCCCGACTACGGCGACATGCCGCAGCACGACTTCGCCCCCGTTCATCAGGAACAGGAGTGGAAGCCGAACAAGGCCACTGGCAAGAAGCAGTGGAGCGACAAACCCTGGGACAAGAACCGCAAGGGTGGCAAGCCATGGCAGCAACGTGACGAAGCGCCACCACGGGTACCGGCCCCGGTCGAGCCACCCACCCTGGCCGCCCTGCGCACGCTGCTGCACCACCCGCTGCTGGCCGGCAAGGTGGAAGATGCCAGCCACTTCGCCGACGAAGAACACCTGTACAGCCAGCTGCTGGTGGCACTGATCGAAGCCGCGCAGAAAAATCCTGGGCTAAGCTCAATGCAGTTGATCGCACGTTGGCACGGCACCGAACAAGGGCGCCTGCTGCGGGCCTTGGCGGAAAAGGAATGGCTGATCGTGGCCGACAACCTTGAACAACAGTTTTTCGACACTATAACTAGCTTGTCCGCCCGCCAACGCGAGCGCAGCCTGGAACAACTGCTCAGGAAATCACGTCAAAGCGAATTGACCAGCGAGGAAAAAACCCAGCTCCTCGCCCTGCTGAGCCGGAATGTTCCCGCACAAACGCCGACCTCATCTGGCGCGTGAGGCCCATGCTCGGGTATAATCCTCGGCTTGTTTTTTGCCCGCCAAGACCTTCAGTGGATAGGGTGTTATGTCCGGAAAAGCGCAACAGCAGTCTCGTATCAAAGAGTTGATCACCCGCGGTCGTGAGCAGGGCTACCTGACTTACGCGGAGGTCAACGACCACCTGCCTGAGGATATTTCAGATCCGGAACAGGTGGAAGACATCATCCGCATGATCAACGACATGGGGATCAACGTATTCGAGAGTGCTCCGGATGCGGATGCCCTTCTGTTGGCGGAAGCCGACACCGACGAAGCCGCGGCCGAAGAAGCCGCTGCTGCGTTGGCGGCAGTTGAAACCGATATCGGCCGCACGACCGACCCGGTGCGCATGTACATGCGCGAAATGGGTACCGTCGAGCTGCTGACCCGCGAAGGCGAGATCGAAATCGCCAAGCGTATCGAGGAAGGCATCCGTGAAGTCATGGGCGCCATCGCTCACTTCCCGGGCACTGTCGACTACATTCTCGGCGAATATGACCGCGTCACCAGCGAAGGTGGCCGTCTGTCGGACGTTCTCAGCGGTTACATCGACCCTGACGACAATATCGCCGCGCCGACCGAAGAAGTGCCGATCCCGGGCACCAAGGCCGCCGCCGCGAAGGAAGAATCCGACGACGACGAGGAAGAATCCGAAAGTGGTGACGACGAGGAAGAGGCCGAGAGCGGCCCGGACCCGGAAGTCGCTCGCCAGCGTTTCGGTGCGGTCAACGACCAGCTCCAGGCCACCAACAAGGTCCTGAAGAAGAACGGTCGCGCCCACAAGGAAAGCATCGAAGCCCTGCAGGCTCTGGCCGACCTGTTCATGCCGATCAAGCTGGTACCGAAGCAGTTCGAGGTACTGGTAGAGCGTGTTCGTGACGCCTTGAACCGCCTGCGCCAGCAGGAACGCGCCATCATGCAGCTGTGCGTGCGTGACGCCCGCATGCCGCGTGCCGACTTCCTGCGCATGTTCCCGAGCAACGAAACCGACCAGACCTGGAGCGGTGACCTGGCCAAGCGCAACACCAAGTGGGCTGCCGCCCTGGGTGAAAAGGACGCTGCCATCGTCGCTTGCCAGCAGAAGCTGATCGACCTTGAGACCGAAACCGGCCTGACCGTTGCCGAGATCAAGGAAATCAACCGTCGCATGTCGATCGGTGAAGCCAAGGCCCGCCGCGCCAAGAAAGAAATGGTCGAGGCGAACCTGCGTCTGGTTATCTCCATCGCCAAGAAGTACACCAACCGTGGCCTGCAGTTCCTCGACCTGATCCAGGAAGGCAACATCGGCTTGATGAAAGCGGTGGACAAGTTCGAATACCGTCGCGGTTACAAGTTCTCGACCTACGCCACGTGGTGGATCCGCCAGGCGATCACCCGTTCGATCGCCGACCAGGCGCGCACCATCCGTATTCCGGTGCACATGATCGAGACGATCAACAAGCTCAACCGTATTTCCCGCCAGATGCTGCAGGAAATGGGTCGCGAACCGACCCCGGAAGAGCTGGGCGAGCGCATGGAAATGCCTGAGGACAAGATCCGCAAGGTACTGAAGATCGCCAAAGAGCCGATCTCCATGGAAACCCCGATCGGTGACGACGAAGATTCGCACCTGGGCGACTTCATCGAGGACTCGACCATGCAGTCCCCGATCGACGTGGCCACGGTCGAAAGCCTCAAGGAAGCCACCCGTGATGTGCTATCGGGCCTGACCGCACGCGAAGCCAAGGTGCTGCGCATGCGATTCGGTATCGACATGAACACCGACCACACCCTCGAAGAGGTGGGCAAGCAGTTCGACGTGACCCGTGAGCGGATCCGTCAGATCGAAGCGAAGGCGTTGCGCAAACTGCGCCACCCGACTCGCAGCGAGCATCTGCGCTCCTTCCTCGACGAGTGATGACAAAACCCCGGCCCAGGCCGGGGTTTTTCTTTTCCGCCTGTTGCGCAAAATCTGAATTCTGGCGAGATCTCGGCAGGAGCAGCCTTGTGCTGCGAAGAGTCCATTGCAACAGAAGATGATTCTTTAGCCTAACTGGCGACTTCGCAGCACAAGGCTGCTCCTACAGGGGCCGCGCTTGCCATGAACGCGATGCAGGCCGCACCACACCCGCAAGGCCCTGTTGTCTCTGACAAAGACCCTGTCCTTCACCGCACACCGGCAGCAATGCCCGTCTACACTCGACTTCAGACCCCCTGAATGCGAGGCCGCTATGCACCCGATGCCGGCCATCCTGTTGCTGCTCCTGATTTTATGGAACACAACGGCCGGCGCCCTGACCCTGACAAACGAGGAGAAAGCCTGGTTGGCTGCCCACCCGCAGCTGAGCCTGGGTGTAGACGCCTCTTGGCCACCGTTCGAGTTTCGCGACCAGGAGGGCCGGTACCAGGGCTTGGCCGCCGATTACATCGCCACCATCCAGCAACGCCTGGGTGTGACGCTCAAACCGGTCGAACCCAGCAGCTGGACCGAGGTACTGACGCAGGCACGCGAAAGCCGCATCGACCTGCTGCCCGGCATCATGTCCACCCCCGAGCGCCAAGCCTACCTGGCCTTCACCCGGCCATACCTCGACTTCCCCATCGTCATCCTCGCCCACAAAGGCGGCGCACAACCGCGCAATCTGAACGACCTTTACGGCCTGAAGGTTGCCGTGGTCGAAAACTACGCCCCGCACGAACTGCTGCGCACCCACCATCCAGACCTCAACCTGGTGGCCCTGCCCAACGTCAGTTCCACTCTGCAGGCGCTGGCCACTGACGAAGTGGACGCCGTGGTCGGTGACCTCGCGTCAAGCATCTGGAGCCTGCGCCAGCTCAAGCTCGATGGCCTGTACGTCAGCGGCGAAACACCCTACCGCTACCAACTGGCCATGGCCGCCCCGCGCGACAAGAAGGAACTGGTCGGCATTCTCGACAAAGTGATGGCAGACATGAGCAGCGCCGAAGTCAGCCAGATCCAGCAACGCTGGGTGGGCAATGTGGTCGACCAACGGATGTTCTGGTCAGACCTGCTGGTGTATGGCCTGCCGGCGGTGCTGGTATTGATGGCCGTGCTGGCAGTGGTCATCCGCATCAACCGCCGGCTCAGTTCGGAAATTTCTCGGCGCATAGCCCTGGAACAGGAACTGCGCAGCAGCGAGTACCACTATCGCAGCCTGGTGGAGAGCCTGTCCGCCATCGCCTGGGAGGCCGACGCCAACGACTTCACCTACAGCTACGTCTCGCCCCACGCCGAAGGCCTGCTCGGCTACCCATTGGCCGACTGGCTCAAGCCCGGCTTCTGGCGCAGCATCCTGCACCCGGAGGATGCCCTCTGGGCCCAGGCCTACTGCGACAGCGAAACTGCCGCCGGCCGCGATCACAGCCTCGACTATCGGGTGATCAGGGCCGATGGCCAGCCACTGTGGGTACGCAACATCGTCAGCATGATCGAGCATGGCCATCTGCCTGTGATGCGCGGCCTGATGATCGACATCAGCGAAACCAAGCGCACCGAGGATGCCCTGCGCTTGTCCGAGCAGAAGTTCGCCTCGGTGTTCCAGCAGTGCCCCGACATCCTGCTGATCGCCCGCCACAGCGACGGCTGCCTGCTGGAGGTGAACGAAGCCTTCGAAGAACAGATCGGCCTCACCCCGGGCCAGGTAATTGGCCGCACCGCCACCGAACTGAACCTGTGGGGCGTCGAAGGCGCCGGCCCGCGGCTGCTCGAACGCCTGCACCAAGGTGGTATACGCAACCTGGAAATGAGCTTCCGCCGCAGCAACGGCCAACTGTTCACCGGCCTGACCTCGGCCGAAACCTTCGAACTCGACGGCAACCTCGCGCTGGTGGTGGCGGTACGCGATATCAGCCAGCTCAAGGAAACCCAGGAACAGCTGCAAACCTCGGAAGAGAAATTCGCCAAGGCCTTCCATGCCTCGCCCGATGGCCTGCTGCTGTCGCGCCAGAGCGACGGCTTGCTGCTCGAAGTGAACGAAGGCTTCTGCCGCCTGACCGGCTATGACCTCAGCCCGAACATCGACCAGACCTCACTGGACCTGGGCATCTGGGTCGACCTCAACGAGCGCAAGCGCCTGGTCGAACAGCTCAACCGTGACGGCTTCGTACGCGACTTCACTTGCCACCTGCGTCGCAGCGATGGGCAGATTCGCCTCTGCGAGCTTTCTGCACGGCCGCTGCCGATTGCCGGCGACGACTGCATGCTGACCATCGCCCGCGACATCACCGAGCGCCACCTGATGCAGGAAAAACTGCAACTGGCCGCCACCGTGTTCGAGAATACCGCCGAAGGCGTGTTGATCACCGACATCGACCAGCGTATCAGTGCCGTCAACCGCGCTTTCAGCGAAATTACCGGCTACAGCGAGATCGAAGCCCTCGGCCAGACCCCGCGCCTGCTCGCCTCCGGCCAGCACGACAGCGCGTTCTATGCGGCCATGTGGCACCAGCTTACCGATGAAGGCCACTGGCAAGGCGAGATCTACAACAAGCGCAAGAACGGCGAGCTGTACCCCGGCTGGCTGACCATCAGCGCCGTGCGCAACAGAGAACGCGAGATTACCCACTTCGTCGCCGTGTTCGCCGACATCTCCAGCCTCAAGCACGCACAGGCCAAGCTCGACTACCAGGCCCACCACGACCCGCTGACCGGCCTACCCAATCGTGCCCTGTTCGAGAACCGCCTGCAGGCCGCGCTCACCTGCTCGCAGGTATCCAACCGCAAGGGCGCGGTACTGTTCCTCGACCTCGACCGTTTCAAGCATATCAACGACAGCCTCGGCCATCCGGTCGGCGACCTGCTGCTCAAGGGCATCGCCCAACGCCTGAAGGAGCAGGTGCGTGATGTCGATACCGTGGCCCGCCTGGGTGGCGATGAGTTCATCATCCTGCTGCCCGGCTTGCACAAACCCAGTGACGCCAGCGCCATCGCCAACAAGCTGCTGACCTGCTTCAACGCGCCGTTCCAGGCCGGCGAGCACGAGTTCTTCACCAGCGCCAGCATCGGCATCAGCCTTTATCCACAGGACGGCACCGACGTTGCCACACTGATTCGCAACGCCGACGCCGCCATGTACCGCTCCAAGGCCAAGGGCCGCAACCGCGTGGAAGCCTACACCCTCGACCTCACCGCCCAGGCCAGCGAACGCATCGCCCTGGAGCACGAATTGCGCCGCGCCATCGAACGCAACGAACTGAGCCTGTGCTTCCAGCCCAAGCTAAGCCTCAAGACCCAGAGCCTGGTTGGCGCCGAAGCGCTGATTCGCTGGAGCCACCCGATATTTGGTGAAGTGCCGCCAGAGCACTTCATCCACCTGGCGGAAGAGAACGGCACCATCCTCCAGATCGGCGACTGGGTATTGGAGCAGGCCTGCCGGCAGATGCAGGCCTGGAAGCTGCACTACGAACCATTCGGCCCATTGTCGATCAACCTCGCCGGCGCCCAGCTGCGCCAACCTCACCTCGCCCGGCGCATCGAACAGTTACTGAAGCACTACCAGCTCAAGGCCGGCGACCTGCAGCTGGAAATCACCGAAAACTTCATCATGAGCCAGGCAGAGGAAGCCCTGGCCGTGCTGTACAAGTTGAAAAAACTGGGCGTGCAGCTGGCCATCGACGACTTCGGCACCGGTTATTCATCGCTGAGCTACCTCAAGCGCCTGCCGCTGGACATCCTCAAGATCGACAAATCGTTCATCCGCGGCCTGCCCGATGACCCCCACGACGCCGCCATCGCCCGCGCGATCATTGCCCTGGGCCGCAGCATGCAGTTGACCATCATTGCCGAGGGTGTGGAGAACCAGGCCCAGCAACGGTTCCTGGCGGCTGAAGGCTGCGAGCAGATCCAAGGCTACATCGTCAGCCTGCCCCTGCCCCCGGACGAGTTCGCAGCGACGTTTCTTCGTATAGCACTATCGGATCTTTCAGATGGCACAGGTGCGAAACCCTCGTTATAATCCGGCCACTTACTGAGGGCCTATAGCTCAGTCGGTTAGAGCAGAGGACTCATAATCCTTTGGTCCACGGTTCGAGTCCGTGTGGGCCCACCAGATAACTCAAAGGCCTACGTTGCAGAACGTAGGCCTTTTTCTTTTCGGCAGTTCTGCCGGATGAAAAAGCTACGGCCGATGTTTACATCCTGGGCCAGGCCGACACGGCCGCTCCTACAACGGGGGCGCGTCAGCATGGCCAACTGTCTACCCTTGCCCTGCTTACCGCAGGCTGGCTAGGCTAGCGGGCCAACCGTAGAGACTCGCCATGTCGGATTCCCGCTCCATCACGCTGGATGAAATCGATCGCCAGCTGATCGCACTGCTGCAGATAAACGCCCGCGAAAGCGTCGCCACCCTCGCCCGTCAGTTGGGCATCGCCCGCACCACCGTCAACTCGCGCCTGGAGCGGCTGGAGAAGAACAAGGTCATCTCCGGCTATGGCGTACGCCTGGGCCAGCGAGTGATGGGTGGGGGGCTGCAGGCGTATGTGGGGATCAAGGTGCAGCCGCGCTCGGGCAAGGAGGTGGTGCGCCGCCTGAGTGCGATGGGCCAGGTGCAGCAGCTGTGCGCAGTGAGCGGCGAGTTCGACTATGTGGCCTGGCTGCGTACGGATTCGCCCGAGCAACTGGACCAGCTGCTCGACCAGATCGGCAGTGTCGACGGGGTGGAGAAGACCACCACGTCGATCATTCTCAGCAGCAAGGTGGACCGCGGGCAGCCGCTCTGAACTCGGCTGGCGGTCAGGCTTCCTGGCCATCGAGCAGGCCTTCCAGAATTGCCGAAAGGCTTTCGGCGGAATGCTGCATCGACCAGACGATGTCACGGCTGCGCTCGGGGGCGTGGTGCTGGGCGTAGTCAGTGGCGATCTGATTGAGACCACGGGCCAGCAGGCAGGCGTGGACCAGGGCGTCTGCGGCATCGATGCCGGGGCGTATGGCGAATAATGACGGGTGGCTGGATTCGCAGTTGCAGAAGGTTTTTTCTGCGGTGGGTTTCAGTTTTTCGGGTTGGTCGGGTAAGCGTTTGGTCATGGTATAGCCTCCAAATCACAAGGGTGATCGGCGGCCAATCGCATCCTTCTCACGGGAATTGGGTGGCAGCCATGCACGAGGTGAGAACCGGCGAACTTGGAGGCGTGTACCCGGCCAGGCAAAGCCTGCCCGCGCACAGCTGCCATAGCAGTGCGCCTCCAGAAAGATCAGCGGGTTCTCACGCCCGATCGCCGAATTTGCAGCGACCCAGTGAAGTTAACGATGAAGCCTTTCCCACGCTGCCAGACCGAGGCTATAGCGGGCGTAGGGTAATTCTCTGTTTCACGACATGGGTGTAGGCCCTGTCTGATCAACCGCATGGCAAGCACGACACGGGACCCTGTGGGAGCGGGTTTACCCGCGAATGCTGCAGTGAATCCACCGACGCATTCGCGGGTGAACCCGCTCCCACAGGGGCCGGTTCCATCCCTGGACTACTCAATCTCCTGTTTAGTCGTAATGCACATAAGATGCTTCATTTCGACGAGACAACATCCATTCAGACAACACTCTGCGCCTTAATAACGAACATCACACCCCCTAAAATGGCCCCCAGGCATCTCCTATACTCAGGCTCCGCCCGCTGCGCAGCCTATCTGGCAAGGTCACTTCATGAACAAGAAAAACCGCCACCCAGCCGATGGTAAAAAACCCGTCACCATCTTCGGCCCGGACTTCCCCTTCGCCTTCGACGACTGGCTGGAACACCCCGCAGGCCTGGGTAGCATCCCGGCCGAGCGCCATGGTGAGGAAGTGGCAATCGTGGGCGCCGGTATCGCCGGCCTGGTAGCGGCCTACGAGCTGATGAAGCTGGGCCTCAAGCCGGTGGTGTACGAAGCCTCCAAGCTGGGCGGCCGGCTACGCTCGCAAGCCTTCAACGGCACCGACGGGATCATCGCCGAACTGGGTGGCATGCGCTTCCCGGTGTCATCCACTGCCTTCTACCACTACGTGGACAAGCTGGGCCTGGAGACCAAACCGTTCCCCAACCCACTGACCCCGGCCTCGGGCAGCACGGTGATCGACCTGGAAGGCCAGACCTACTACGCCGAAAAACCCACCGACCTGCCCAAACTGTTCCACGAAGTGGCCGATGCCTGGGCCGATGCGCTGGAAAGCGGTGCGCAGTTCGCTGACATCCAGCAAGCCATCCGTGACCGTGACGTGCCGCGCCTGAAAGAACTGTGGAACAGGCTGGTACCGCTTTGGGACGACCGCACGTTCTACGACTTCGTCGCCACCTCGCGCTCGTTCGCCAAGTTGAGCTTCCAGCACCGCGAAGTGTTCGGCCAGGTCGGCTTCGGCACCGGCGGCTGGGACTCGGACTTCCCCAACTCGATGCTGGAAATCTTCCGCGTGGTAATGACCAACTGCGACGACCACCAACACCTGGTGGTCGGCGGTGTGGAGCAGGTACCGCAGGGCATCTGGCGCCATGTACCGGAACGCTGCGTGCATTGGCCGGAAGGCACCAGCCTGAGCGGGCTGCATGGCGGCGCGCCGCGTACCGGGGTCAAGCGCATCGCCCGCGCCGCCGATGGCCGCCTGGCGGTCACCGACAACTGGGGCGACACCCGTCACTACAGTGCCGTGCTCGCCACCTGCCAGACCTGGCTGCTGACCACCCAGATCGACTGCGAGGAATCGCTGTTCTCGCAAAAGATGTGGATGGCCCTGGACCGCACCCGCTACATGCAGTCGTCGAAGACCTTCGTCATGGTCGACCGGCCGTTCTGGAAGGACAAGGACCCGGAAACCGGTCGCGACCTGATGAGCATGACCCTCACCGATCGCCTCACCCGTGGCACCTACCTGTTCGACAACGGCAACGACAAGCCGGGGGTGATCTGCCTGTCGTACTCGTGGATGAGCGATGCGCTGAAGATGCTGCCGCATCCGGTGGAAAAACGCGTGCAACTGGCCCTGGACGCACTGAAGAAGATCTACCCGAAGACCGACATCGCCGGGCACATCATCGGCGACCCGATCACCGTTTCCTGGGAGGCCGACCCGCACTTCCTTGGTGCCTTCAAGGGCGCGCTGCCTGGGCACTACCGCTACAACCAGCGCATGTACGCGCACTTCATGCAGCAGGACATGCCTGCCGAGCAGCGCGGCATGTTCATCGCCGGTGACGATGTGTCGTGGACGCCGGCCTGGGTGGAAGGCGCGGTACAGACATCGCTGAATGCGGTGTGGGGTATCATGAATCACTTCGGCGGCCGCACCCACCCGGACAACCCCGGCCCAGGCGACGTGTTCGACGAAATCGGCCCGATCGCCCTGCCGGACTGAGACAAGGAGGCAGCATGCGCATCGCTCTGTTTCAGGGCGCACCCAAGCCACTGGACGTGCCCGGCAACCTGCAACGGTTGCGCCACCAGGCGCAACTGGCGGCCGAACGTGGCGCCAGTTTGCTGGTGTGCCCGGAGATGTTCCTGACCGGCTACAACATCGGCCTGCCCCAGGTCGAGCGCCTGGCCGAGGCCGTCGATGGTCCGGCGGCCATGGCGGTGGTGGAGATCGCCCAGGCGCACCGTATCGCTATCGTCTACGGCTACCCGGAGCGTGGCGATGATGGAGCCATCTACAACAGTGTGCAGCTGATCGATGCGCATGGCCGCAGCCTTGGCAACTATCGCAAGACCCACCTGTTCGGCGAGCTGGACCGCTCGATGTTCAGCGCAGGTGCCGATCACTTCCCGGTGGTGGAGCTGGATGGCTGGAAAGTCGGCCTGCTGATCTGCTACGACATCGAGTTCCCGGAGAATGCCCGGCGCCTGGCGCTGGACGGTGCCGAGCTGATCCTGGTACCGACGGCGAACATGTCGCCGTACGACTTCATCTGCCAGGTGACCGTGAGGGCGCGGGCGCAGGAGAACCAGTGCTACCTGGTGTATGCCAACTATTGCGGCTCGGAAGGCGAGATCCAGTATTGCGGGCAGAGCAGCATCATCGGCCCGGATGGCAGCCTGCTGGCGATGGCCGGGCGGGACGAGTGCCAGTTGCTGGCAGAGCTGGAGCATGAGCGGGTGGTGCAGGGGCGCGGGGCGTTTCCTTACCTCACCGATTTGCGCCAGGAGTTGCATCTGCGTAAGGGCTGATGGCCCTTTCGCGGGCACGCCCGCTCCCACAGGGTCTGCGCTGCCTTTCATACCTGCGCCATTCCTGTGGAAGCGGGCGCGCCCGCGAAGAGGCCGGGCCTGCAAACAAATGGGTTAGCATGGACAGCAGTTACCGGAGCCCCCATGCCTGACGCCACCCGCCACCTCACCCTCGCCAACGGCCTGCAGCTGACCCTGCGCCACGCCCCGCGCCTGAAGCGCTCGGCCGCCGCCCTACGGGTGCACGCGGGCAGTCACGACGCGCCGACCAAATGGCCCGGCCTGGCACACTTCCTGGAGCACCTGTTCTTCCTCGGCACCTCGCGTTTCCCGCTGGACGACGGCCTGATGCGCTACGTGCAGGCCCTCGGCGGCCAGGTCAATGCCAGCACCCGCGAACGCACCACCGACTTCTTCTTCGAGGTCCCGCCCAGCGCCCTGGCCGGGGGGCTGGAGCGCCTGTGCCAGATGTTGGCCGAGCCAGACCTGGGCATCGAGCGCCAACGCCGCGAACGCGAAGTAATCCATGCCGAGTTCATTGCCTGGTCACGCAGCCCTCAGGCCCAGCAGCAGTTCGCCTTGCTGCAAGCCGCGGCGCCCGGCCATCCATTGGCCGCTTTTCATGCTGGTAACCGGCATACCCTGGCCTTGCAGAATCCCGCCTTCCAGCAAGCGCTCTGTGGCTTTCACCAGCGTTTCTACCAAGGCGGCCAGGTCGCCCTGAGCCTGTGCGGCCCGCAATCGCTGGATGAGCTGGAATTGCTGGGCCGGCAGCATGCCAAGCTGTTCGCAACGGGTGAACTGGTGCCACAAGCTCTGCCGCCGCCCTTATCGACGACCGACACGCACCTGCTGTTCAGCCACGAAAACCTGCCGGCAGGTGCCGAGCAGGCCCTTGAGTTGCTGATCGCCTGCCTCGGCGATAGCCGCCCGGGCACCTGGCTGGATGCGCTTCGCCAGCGCGGCTGGCTGCAGGGCTTCAAGGCCGAGGCACTGTATGCCTTCGCCGGGCAGTTGCTGTGGCACATTGATCTGAAGCTGAGCGAGGATGCCTGCCCGGAGGAAGCCGATGCCCTGTTGCATGGCTGGTTCGGCTTCATCCGCCAGGCCGCCCCTGAGCAATTGAGTGCCGAATTCGAGCTGCTGCAGCGAAGCCGCGAACGCAGTGCCAGCGCGCTTGAACTGGCCCGCCGGGACAGCGCCGGCCAGCCGTTCAGCGGTTTGGACACACAAGGCTTGCACGCCCTTCGTGCCCTGCTGGAAGGCCTGCCGGGCCGAGAACATGGGCACTGGCAACTGCCCGGCGTCGATCCCTTGCTCCTGGCCGACTTGCCTGATGCCAGTCCACACCCACTACCAGCAGCACTGAAAGTCAGCGATCAGCTGCCTGGCACTCGTCAGTACGCAGCGCTGTACCTGCGCTGGCATGTCCCTTCACCGTTGCGCCAGCGTCTGCACGCGCTGCTCGAACGTGCCCTGCACCCCATGCAGGAGCGCTGCGAGCGCGTATCGGTGCAGTTGCAGTTCAGTGCCGCTGGCGAATACTGGCAACTGCGCTGCGCCGGGCTACCGGCAGCGGTGCTGCGCACTGTGGAACAGGCCTTGGCATTGATGCGCAAGCCCCCGGCAGGCAGCTGGCTGCCCTGCTCGACGCAGCCTCCGGCGCTGATCCCCATCCGGGCCCTGCTCAAGCAGCTGCCCGACGCCGTGCTGGGCGCCGCGCCTGCACCTGCTCCGGCCTGCACCCTGGCACAGACGCATCTCGACAGCCTGTGGCAGCACGCACGCTGGCACGGCCTGGCTGCCGGCTTCGACGATACCGCCCTGGACGCATTGGGCACCGCGCTGCAGCAGTGCCCTGGCCAAGGCTCGGCGCCTGGCCCTCTGCCCGCCTGGGCCAACCACCGTTGGCAACATGCCGAAGTACTCGGTAGTGAGCATGCCCTGCTGCTGTTCTGCCCACTGCCAGCGCCCATGGAAGCCGCTGGCCGCCTACTCGCGCAGTTGCTGCAAGGGCCGGTTTACCAACGGCTGCGGGTAGAATTGCAACTCGGCTATGCGGTATTCAGTACCTTTCGTCAGGTCGAGGGTGTCGGCGGCCTGCTGTTCGGGGTCCAGTCGCCTCACGCCAGCCAGGTACAGATCCTCGACCACCTGCTCACCTTGCTGCGCCAGGGCGTTACCCTCGCCCCTGTCGCTCGCCAGGCTCTGGCCGGGCAATTCGATGAACCGGCGATGGGTAATGCCGAAGTCGCCGAATGGGCGTGGCAGACATACCTGGCTACACAACCCGGCAGGCTGGATACGCTGCGCAGGTCTATCCTGACTACGCGGCAGACGGATCTGGACCACCTGCTGAGCCACCTGCTCGGTACAGGTTCCACTTGGCTATGCTTGGCCAACGCCGCCGCACCAGATGCTTCCTGGCTGGGCTCAACCCCATGATTGTTACGAAAACCGCAATGGAGTTTTCAAATAATTAACCTTTCGGTACAAATTTTTCTTGTAAGATAGCGCAATCCCAGCCAAGGGAACCTCCAGCCAATGGCGGTACCCAAGTAGTAGCTGACAAACCCACCCCTCATCCGGAAGGAGTAATTCCATGTGGACCAAACCTGCATACACTGATCTGCGCATCGGCTTCGAAGTCACCATGTACTTCGCCAACCGCTAAGCCCGGCTTACGGTTCAACGCCTCGGCCTGCCGGGGCGTTTTCGTTTTTTCGCTACGGTTTCTGCAGAGAGAGTGGCCATGTACATCCAGGTTCTCGGTTCCGCCGCCGGTGGCGGGTTTCCACAGTGGAACTGCAACTGCGACAACTGCAAGGGCTTGCGTGACGGCACCCTGCGTGCCACGCCACGCACGCAGTCGTCCATCGCCCTGTCCGACGACGGCGTGCACTGGGTGCTGTGCAATGCCTCGCCCGATATCCGCGCCCAGCTCCAGGCCTTTGCGCCGATGCAGCCGGCCCGTGCCCTGCGCGACACCGGCATCAACGCCATCATCCTGCTGGACAGCCAGATCGACCACACCACCGGCCTGCTCAGCCTGCGCGAAGGCTGCCCGCACCAGGTGTGGTGCACCGACATGGTCCACCAGGACCTGACCACCGGCTTCCCGCTGTTCAACATGCTCAGCCACTGGAACGGCGGCCTGCAGTGGAACCGCATCGAGCTGGAAGGCAGCTTCGTGATCGAGGCCTGCCCCAACCTGCGCTTCACCCCGTTCCCCTTGCGCAGCGCCGCGCCGCCCTACTCGCCGCACCGCTTCGACCCGCACCCGGGCGACAACCTTGGCCTGCTGGTCGAGGACACCCGCACCGGCGGCAAGCTGTTCTACGCCCCGGGCCTGGGCCAGGTGGACGACAAGCTGCTGACGATGATGCACGGCGCCGACTGCCTGCTGGTCGATGGCACCTTGTGGGAAGATGATGAAATGCAGCGCCGTGGCGTGGGCACCCGTACCGGCCGCGAGATGGGCCACCTGGCGCAGAACGGCCCCGGCGGCATGCTGGAGGTGCTGGATGGCTTCCCACGCCAGCGCAAGGTACTTATCCACATCAACAACACCAACCCGATCCTCGACGAAGACTCGCCCGAGCGTGCCGAAGTGCTGCGCCGGGGTGTGGAAGTGGCCTTCGATGGCATGAGTATCGAGTTGTAAAAAGGTCTGCGAGTTGACACAACCCCCTGTGGGAGCGGGCATGCCCGCGAAAAATCCGACACGGTGTATGGCACCGGCTTCGCCGGTGTTCGCGGGCACGCCCGCTCCCACAGGGGGCGAGGTGAGCCGAGACTCAGCTATACAGGAGCCAGCCGAATGAGCGACGCACTGCCAATGTCCCCTGCCGAATTCGAGCAGGCCCTGCGCGCCAAGGGCGCCTACTATCACATTCATCACCCGTACCACGTGGCGATGTACCAGGGGCGCGCCACCCGCGAACAAATCCAGGGCTGGGTGGCCAACCGCTTCTACTACCAGGTCAACATCCCGATGAAGGATGCCGCGATCCTGGCCAACTGCCCGGACCGCGAAGTGCGCCGCGAATGGATCCAGCGCCTGCTCGACCACGATGGTGCACCCGGCGAGGACGGTGGTATCGAGGCCTGGCTGCGCCTGGGCCAGGCCGTGGGCCTGGACCCTGACCAGCTGCGCTCTCAGGAACTGGTACTGCCCGGTGTGCGCTTTGCCGTGGACGCCTACGTCAACTTCGCCCGCCGGGCCAGTTGGCAGGAAGCGGCCAGCAGCTCGCTGACCGAGCTGTTCGCCCCGCAGATCCACCAGTCGCGCCTGGACAGCTGGCCGCAGCACTACCCGTGGATCGACCCGGCCGGCTACGAATACTTCCGCACCCGCCTGGGCCAGGCCCGGCGTGACGTGGAGCACGGCCTGGCGATTACCTTGCAGCACTACACCACCCGCGCGGGCCAGGAGCGTATGCTGGAGATACTGCAGTTCAAGCTGGATATTCTCTGGAGCATGCTCGACGCCATGAGCATGGCCTACGAGCTGAACCGCCCGCCCTATCACTCCGTCACCCAGGAACGTGTGTGGCACAAAGGGATCACCCTATGAGTTTCGACCGTAATCAAGTGCCGAACTGGCGCCCCGGCTACCGCTTCCAGTACGAACCGGCGCAAAAGGGCCATGTGCTGCTGTACCCAGAGGGCATGATCAAGCTCAACGACAGCGCGGCCCTGATCGGTGGCCTGATCGACGGCCAACGCGACGTTGCTGCGATCATCAGCGAACTCGAAAAACAGTTCCCCGGTGTCCCGGAAGTGGCCGATGACATCGAGCAGTTCATGGAGGTGGCCCGTGCCGAACACTGGATCGTCCTCGCCTGAGTTACCGCCCACGCCCGCAGTCGGCCTGCCGCTGTGGCTGCTGGCCGAGCTGACCTACCGCTGCCCACTGCAGTGCCCGTACTGCTCCAACCCGCTGGACTTCGCAGCCCAGGGCCAGGAGCTGAGCACCGCGCAGTGGTTCAAGGTGATGGCCGAAGCTCGGGAAATGGGTGCCGCGCAAATCGGCTTTTCCGGCGGAGAACCGCTGGTACGCCAGGACCTCGCCGAACTGATCGGCGAGGCCCGTCGGCTGGGCTACTACACCAACCTGATCACCTCGGGCATCGGCCTGACCGAAGCGCGTATCGCCGAGTTCAGGAAGGCCGGCCTGGACCACATCCAGATCAGCTTCCAGGCCAGCGACGAGCAGGTCAACAACCTGCTGGCCGGCTCGAAGAAGGCCTTTGCGCAAAAGCTGGAAATGGCCCGTGCGGTGAAGGCCCATGGCTACCCGATGGTGCTCAACTTCGTCACCCACCGGCACAACATCGACAAGATCGACCGCATCATCGAGCTGTGCATCGCACTGGAAGCCGACTTCGTCGAGCTTGCCACCTGCCAGTTCTACGGCTGGGCCCACCTCAACCGGCTGGGCCTGCTGCCGACCCGCGCGCAGCTGGAACGGGCCGAACGCATCACCAACGAGTACCGGGACAGACTCAAGGCCGAGGGCAACCCGTGCAAGCTGATCTTCGTCACCCCGGACTACTACGAGGAGCGCCCCAAGGCCTGCATGAATGGCTGGGGCAGCCTGTTCCTCACCATCACCCCGGACGGCACCGCCCTGCCCTGCCACGGCGCGCGCCAGCTGCCGGTGCAGTTCCCCAATGTGCGCGACCACGACCTGCACCACATCTGGTACCACTCGTTCGGCTTCAACCGCTTCCGCGGCTATGAGTGGATGCCCGAACCCTGCCGTTCCTGCGACGAGAAGGAAAAGGACTTCGGCGGCTGCCGCTGCCAGGCCTTCATGCTCACCGGCGATGCCAGCAACGCCGATCCGGTGTGCGCCAAGTCGGCCGACCACGGCATCATCCTCAAGGCCCGCGACGAGGCTGAAAGCGCCCAGCTCACCATTGAAGAGATGACCTTCCGCAATGAACGAAACTCCCGTGTCATCGTCCGCGGCTGAGTTCAGCGCGGCCCAGGCAGTTGCCGCCGGCACCGACTTCGCCGAACTCAAGGTCAGTGCTGCGGGGCTGTTCTGGAACGAGTTTCGCCCGGCCGACGGTGCCTGTCGCATCTGGCACTGGCAGCACCAGCAGGCCCGCTGCCTGACACCTGATGGCTTCAGCGTGCGTAGCCGGGTGTACGAATACGGCGGTGGCAGTTTCTGCCTGGGTGGTGACGGGCTGCTGTTCGTCAACGAAAAGGACCAGCAGGTCTATACCCAGGCCCTGGAAGGCGCAGCACCGCGCGCCCTGACCGATGATGCCAGCTGCCGCTACGGCGATGTGCAGTGGCACGACGGCCTGGTGCTGGCGGTCGAGGAGCAGCATGGCGAACGGGTCGAGCATCGCTTGGTCGCCCTGGGTGAACAAACCCGCGAAGTGCTCGCCGAAGGGGCCGACTTCTATGCATCGCCTACGGTGAGTGCCGACGGCCAGCGCCTGGCGTGGGTCGAATGGGACCGCCCGGCACAACCTTGGACCTTCACCAGGCTGATGTGCCGCACACGTGATGCAAGTGGATGGGGGCCCGCGCAATGTGTGGCCGGCGCTGACGAATCGCTGCAGCAGCCGCGCTTCGATAGCGAAGGCCGACTCTACTGTCTGTCCGACCGCAATGGCTTCTGGCAACCCTGGGGCGAGATCAATGGCTGCTGGCAGGCCCTGCCTGCCGAGCCCGCGGACCACGCTGCGGCACCTTGGCAACTGGGCGCCAGTACCTGGTTGGCGCTGGGGCCGCAAAGCTATCTGGCCAGCTGGTTCGAAGACGGCTTCGGGCAACTGGGGCTGCGCACTGCCGATGGCCGCCTGGAGCGTTTCGCCAGCGCCTACACGCGTTTTCGCAGCCTGGCCATGGATGCCGAACACCTGTACGCGATTGCCGCCTCGCCGATCAGCCCTCCGGCGGTCATCGCCATCGCCCGCGGCAACCACGAGGTCAGCGTATTGGCTGGTGGCGCCGAAGTGCTGCCGGCAAGGCATATCAGCCTGCCGCAGTCGATCCACTACGGCAGTGACGGTCACCGCGCCCACGGTTTCTTCTACCCGGCCGCCCGCTCGCAAGGGGCCGCGCCGCTGGTGGTATTCATCCATGGCGGCCCGACTTCAGCCTGTTATCCCGTGCTCGACCCACGCATCCAGTACTGGACCCAACGCGGCTTCGCCGTCGCCGACCTCAACTACCGAGGCAGCACCGGCTATGGTCGTGAATACCGCCAGGCCCTGCACCTGCGCTGGGGTGAAAGCGATGTGGCCGATGCTTGCGCAGCGGTGGATTACCTGGCCGAACAGGGGTTGATCGACCGCCACAAGGCGTTCATCCGTGGCGGCAGCGCGGGCGGCTACACCACCCTATGTGCCCTGGCGTTCAATAATGTTTTCCGTGCCGGCGCCAGCCTGTACGGGGTCAGCGACCCGGTTGCCTTGGGCCGGGCCACCCACAAGTTCGAAGGGGACTACCTGGACTGGCTGATCGGCGACCCGCTGCAGGACACCGAGCGCTATCGCCAGCGTACACCGCTGCTGCATGCTGGGCAGATCAAGGTGCCGGTGATTTTCTTCCAGGGCGAACTGGATGCGGTGGTGGTGCCGGAGCAGACGCGGTCGATGCTGGCGGCGTTGCAGGCTAACGGGATCGAGGCTGAAGGGCACTTCTATGCTGGGGAGCGGCACGGGTTCCGCAAGGCGGAGAACCTGGCGCATGCGCTGGAAGAAGAATGGAAATTCTATTGCCGGGTGTTGGGGGGCTGAGATTCTGGGGCTGCTTTGCGGCCCCAGATGGCTTAACGCTTGGCGATGATATACACCGCATGCACGATCCCCGGAATGTACCCCAGCAAGGTCAGCAGGATATTCAGCCAGAACGCCCCGCCAAACCCCACCTGCAGGAACACGCCCAGCGGCGGCAGAATGATGGCGATGATGATGCGTATGAAGTCCATGCGAGTCTCTCCTGAAGGGGTTACATCAGAGACTAGCCGTCCGCCACAGAGGTTCAACCGGCAAAAAAAACGCCCCGGGCCGAATGAAACAGGCCAAGGGCGATGCGCAGGAACGCCAGACGGTTCGTAGAATTCTCGATGTCACCAGGCCGCTAGGCTGGCATTTCGCGGCGGGCCTGCTGCTGGGCATGCAGGCGGGCGAAGGCGCGAGCCAGGCGCAGCAGCATTTCGTCGATGTTGCCCTTGCTCACGGTGAGCGCTGGCGAAAAACGCACCACATCCGCCTGCGGTGCGTTGAGCAGCAAGCCTTCGTGCAGTGCTGCCGCCACCAGTTCGCGGGCGAGGTTTTCTTTCATCTGCAGGGCCCAGAGCAGGCCTTGCCCACGCACTTCGCCCTGGCCATAGCGCCCGGCCAGCCGGTTCAGGCCTTCACGCAGGTGGCGGCCGTTGTCCTGCACCTGGGCGAAAAAGCCAGGCTCCAGCACGGTATCCAGCACGGCCAAGCCGGCGGCGCACATCAGCGCGTTGCCATGGTGGCTGCCTTCCAGTTCGCCAGGCTCGGCGCAGCATGCCGTGCCCCGGGCCAACAAGGCCGCCAGCGGTACGCCACCGCCCAGGCCCTTGCCCAGAGTGATGATGTCGGCGCGCACGCCGTAGGTTTCCTCGGCCAGCAGCGCGCCACAACGGCCGATGCCTGTCTGCACCTCGTCGAGGATCAGCAGGATGCCCAGTTCGCGGCACAGCGTTTCCACACCCTTGAGGTATTCCTGCGTGGCCGGGATGACACCCGCCTCGCCCTGGATCGGCTCGAGCATGATCGCCACGGTGCGCGAGTCCACCTCGGCGTGCAGCGCCGCCAGGTCGTTGAACGGCACCTTGCTGAAGCCCGGCAGGCCGGGCTCGCAGCGGTTGCATGGCAGCGGGTCGGACGCCGACAACGCGCCCAGGCTGCGGCCATGACAGGCCTGGGTGGCGGTGATGATGTGATAGGCGCCGTTGCGGTGCATCTGGCCCCACTTGCGCGCCAGCTTGATCGCGCCTTCGCAGGCTTCGGCACCGCTGTTGAGCAGGTAGGCCTGGTCGCTGCCGGTGCTCTGGCACAGGCGGTTGACCAGCCCCAGCAGGCCACGGCTGTGGAAGCCCGAGCCCGGGTTGATCAGCGCCTGGGCCTGATTGCCCAGCGCCTTCACCAGAACACTGGGGCTGTGGCCCAGGCTGTTGACTGCACCACCCTGAGTGAAGTCCAGGTAGGCATGCCCTTCGTTGTCCCACAACCAGGAGCCCTGGCCACGCACGAACACCTGTGCTGCACGTTCGGTGCTGGGCATCAGGCGCTCACGCGACAACTGCGGCGCTTCCGGCACGATCACCGGCGCACGCTTGGGCTCGGCGACGGCGGCAGGGGCCGGGCGGCGCAGGTTGAACAGGTTCATCAGGGCTCCAACCAATCACGACAGGCGCGGCCACGGTGCGGTCTGGGTGCCGCTACTCGGTATTTTGCCTTTCCTATCAAAAGTGTTTTTCATTCGGGGTAACAATCGTTTGATTGATCGCTGTAACCCGTTGGAATACGGCGATAGACTAGGCCTCGCGAGGGTTTTCGACCATTTCGTTTTTCCAGCATTTTCGATAAGTGTTGCTTATGGATTTCCGCCAACTGCGTTATTTCGTCGCGGTGTATGAAGAAGGCCACGTGGGCCGCGCCGCCGAGCGCCTGTCACTGTCGCAGCCAGCGCTTTCCCAGCAGATCCGTCAGCTGGAGCACAGCCTCGACCTGAGCCTGTTCGAGCGCAGCAACAAGCGGCTGCTGCCAACTCTGGCCGCCCATACCCTGTACAACCACGCCCTGCCGCTGCTCGATGGGCTGCAGCGAGCCCACGAAGCGATGCGCAACTTCAAGGGCCAGTCGCTACGTACCTTGGCCATTGGCGTGCTGCAGACCGTGCGGCCAAGCCTGGTGCCGCAGCTGCTCGAACGGCTGCGCAGGGCACAGCCACACCTTGTGGTGCAGATCTACGAATTGTCGGGGCTGGAGATCGAACGGCGCCTGCTCAACGGCAGCCTGGATATCGGTATCAGCTACCTACCGCCACGCCAGCCAGGGCTGCATGGCCTGCTGCTGTACGAAGATGAGCTGCAGCTGGTCATCCCGTCCACCCACCCGCTGAAGGATTTCAAGAAGGTGTCCATTCGCCAGGCCGCCGAGCTGCCCATGTTGATGCTGGGCGAGGAATTCCAGATTCGCCAGATCTGGCAGGCGCAACTGGCCAGCCAAGGCCGTCGGCCGCAGGTGCAGGCAGAGATGAACAACATGGCGGGGATTCTCGACAGCCTGGCCCATACCGCACTGGCCACCATCCTGCCGGGGCGGGCCAAGGAAGCCGCCGAGGATGATCAGGGGCTGCTGTGGAAGCCGTTGAGCGAGCCACGGGTACCACTGAAGGTTGGCTTGGTGTTTCGCGATGCCCAGCGCCAGCAAGCCTCTGTGGAGCTGCTGCGCACGCTGCTGGAGGAAGAGACGGACGCCCGCCTGTTGGGCTCATCACCGCTGGATGTGCTGGGCTGAAAAAACACGCGCACAAAGAAAACCCCGCCTAAGCGGGGTTTTCCAGACTGTTTCCCTGTGACATCCGTATCGCCCCGCCATCCTGGCAGGTGTTCCTTCGTCGTCATCCGTGATCTGTCCTTTGCGCTTCCTGCGCAACGTCCATGTGATAGAGAATAGCCGTGGATCCAATCTGAGAACAGTGGTGAAACGTCACCACGTCGTGTAGGAAAAAGCTTACACGGCAGGGCCGCATTGCAGCCCCCAAAGTCTCTCAGAACTGCTCGGCATCCAGCAGGTACAACGACTCACTCCCTGCCTTCACCGAAGCCACCAGCGAATCCACCCGCGGCAGCAACCGCGCAAAGAAGAACCGCGCCGTACCCAGCTTGCCCGCATAGAACGCTTCATCCCCCTCACCCGCCTGCGCCGCCTGCGCCATCAATGCCCACATGTAGGCATAGGCGACATAACCAAACGCATGCAGGTACTCGACCGAAGCCGCGCCAATCTCGTTCGGGTTGCCCTTGGCCTGCTCAAGGACCCACTCGGTCAGCCCGTCGAGTTGATCGAGATAGTTTTCCAACGGCTTGGAAAATTCTTTCAGTTCGCTACCCGCACCAGCAATGAACTGGCGAATCTCGTCGGAGAACAGCCGGTAGTACGCCCCACCACTGGCCACCACCTTGCGCCCCATCAGGTCGAGGGCCTGGATACCGTTGGTGCCTTCGTAGATCTGTGTAATGCGCACATCGCGCACCAATTGCTCCTGCCCCCACTCGCGAATGTAGCCATGCCCGCCGAACACCTGCTGGCCGTGCACCGCGCACTCAAGGCCCAGGTCGGTGAGGAAGGCCTTGGCCACCGGCGTCAGCAGTGCCACCAGCTCTTCACTGCGCTTGCGCACGGCGGCGTCTTCGCTGTATTTGGCGCTGTCCAGCTGCATGGCCACATAGCTGGAGAAAGCCCGGCCACCCTCGATCAGCGCCTTCATGGTCAGCAGCATGCGGCGCACATCCGGGTGGACAATGATCGGGTCAGCGGCCTTGTCCTTGGCTTGTGGCCCGGTCGGGGCGCGGCTCTGCAGGCGGTCGCGGGCGTACTCCACGGCGTTCTGGTAGGAGCGCTCGGCCGAAGCCAGGCCCTGGATACCAACGCCCAGGCGCTCGTAGTTCATCATGGTGAACATGGCCGCCAGGCCCTTGTTCGGCTCACCGACGATATAGCCGACCGCTTCGTCGAAGTTCATCACGCAAGTGGCCGAGGCCTGGATACCCATCTTGTGCTCGATCGAACCACAGGTGGCCGCGTTGCGCGCCCCCAGGCTGCCGTCTTCATTGACCAGGAACTTCGGCACCAGGAACAGCGAAATGCCTTTCGGCCCCGCCGGTGCATCCGGCAGCTTGGCCAGCACCAGGTGGATGATGTTCTCGGTCAGGTCGTGCTCGCCGCCGGTGATGAAGATCTTGGTGCCGCTGACCTTGTAGCTGCCGTCGGCCTGGGGCTCGGCCTTGGTGCGGATGATGCCCAGGTCGGTACCGGCGTGCGGCTCGGTGAGGCACATGGAACCGGCCCACACGCCGGCGTACATGTTCGGCAGGTACTTTTCCTTCAGCGCTTCACTGGCGTGGGCATTGATCGACAGGCAGGCGCCGGCAGTCAGCATCGGGTACAGGCCGAAGGACAAGCTGGAGGCGTTGACCATTTCCTCGACCTGGGCCGAGATGACCTTGGGCATGCCCATGCCGCCGAACAGCGGGTCGCCGCCCACGCCCACCCAACCGCCTTCGGCGTAGGTGTTGTAGGCCTCGGTGAAACCGGCCGGTGTACGCACCGCGCCGTTGTCCCAGTGGCAGCCCTCTTCATCTGCGGCGCGGCTGAGCGGTGCAATGGATCTGGCAGTGACCTTGCCGGCTTCCTCCAGCACCGCCATGGCCGTGTCGGCATCGACAACCTCGGCCAACCCGGGCAACTGCGCCCACTGCTCAGCCACGTTGAAGACTTCATTCAGTACGAAGCGCATGTCGCGCAGGGGCGCTTTATATTCAGCCATGACAACCTCTCGCTAGTCGGGTCGGGGCGGTCTCGGGGAACCGCGACACTGGGTTACAGGCAGTGTAACCGAACAACTTTTACGAGACATAGGGTCATCAACAGACCGCATAGTCAATTTTGGTCACGCTGTACGCACTGCCCCTCGCTGTGCTTGTTGCCCATGTACCATGACACAATTGCGCCCTGCGCCCTTGGCGCTGTACAGCGCCTGGTCGGCGGATTTCAGCACCGCTTCGGGGTCACGATGATCGGCCTGGCGCTCGGCCACGCCGATGCTTATGGTGACCGACACCGTACCTCCGCTGCTGCCCGCCCGTCGCTGGCGCCCGGCGGTATCGTCCTGCGGGCGGTTGTGCTGGTCTCGCAGGTGCATCACGTAGTTGGCGATCATTTCGCGCACGGCTTCCACATGCGGCACGCACTCCTCGGCAGTCTTGCCGGCAAACACCAGGGCGAATTCCTCGCCGCCATACCGGTAGGCGCGGCCACCCCCGGTGACCTTGGACAGGCGGCTGGCAACCAGGCGCAGCACCTGGTCGCCAACGTCGTGGCCGTGGGTGTCGTTGAATTTCTTGAAGTGATCGACATCGGTCATGGCGATCACATAGTTGCGCCCCAGGCGCTGCATACGCTCGTTCAGCGCACGGCGCCCAGGCAGGCCGGTCAGCTCGTCGCGGAAGGCCATCTGGTAGGCCTCGTGCGCCACCGCTGCGGCGATCATCAGCATTACCTGGCTGCACATGATGTTCAGGGTGAACGGCAGGATGAAGGTTTGCGGCAGCATCCAGAAGATACCCAGCAGGCCCATCACCTGCGCAGCGTGCAGCGGCCGTGGCGCGCGCAGGTATTGCACCACCAGCAGGATGAACACGCCGAGGAACAGCGGGTAGACCATCTGGATCAGGCTCATCCACTTGCCATGCAAGGTTGGCCAGCGGATTTCCGCCAACCAGGTCAGCAGCGCTTCGGGGTAGCTTTGCTCCAGGGCCACTGCCACGCTGCCCACGGCAAACAGCACGGCGCCGCGGGCGACCAGGTCCTGCAGCAGGTGGGTACGCTCCTGCCAGGCACCATATAGCCCGAACAGGGCGGGCAGCAGCAGGCACACAAGATGGAAGATCACCGCCGCGTCCTCGCGAACGCGGCCATGGTCACGGTAGAAGTCGGTCTGAGTGTCGAGCAGGTAGTAGGCGATGTACACCGTGAGCATCAAGAATAGCTCGCGCTGGCGACGGTACACCGCACAGTAGGCGCCCCCCAGCAGCAAAACCAAGGTGGGCAGGACATTGAACAGCGACGTGAAAAAGACACTGAGGTCTCTCACATAGGCCGCGGCGAGGCCTGCCAGCAAAAGAATCAGCGAAGGCAGGAAGTGGCTCGCGCGAACAGCGTTAAAACGAAACAAGGGTAATCTCCAACCCGGCAGATCAATGGTGGCATTGTGCCCTTACTTCATCGGCAGTGCACATGAACAGTTGAATATGCGGATGGAATGAACAGGAAATTCCGGCGTGCACGCGATCCATGTGGGAGCGGCCTTGTGTCGCGAAAGGGCTGCACAGC
>NZ_JBNRIJ010000007.1:76519-90950 GCF_053557675.1 Pseudomonas sp. XP1
AGTACGACAGGCCGAAGTGCTCTTCGTCCATCGCCATCAGGTTGTTGGCACCCGACAGCATGGTCGCCACGTGGGTACGGGTACGCGGCAGGATGCGCTGGAAGTAGAAGCGCGCAGTCTGCAGCTTGGCGGTGTAGAACGCTTCTTCGCTGGTGCCGGCAGCCAGTTTCTCGGCAGCCAGGCGGGCAATGTCGGCCCAGAAGTAAGCCAGGCAGGCGTAGCCGGAATACATCAGGTAATCGACCGAGGCCGCACCCACTTCTTCGCGGTCCTTCATGGCGGCCATACCGACTTTCATGGTCAGCTCACCCCATTCCTTGTTCAGCGCCGCCAGCGGTTCGACGAACTCTTTGACCGCTTCGTTGCCTTCCTGCGCCTGGCAGAACTTGTGCACGATCTTGGTAAAGCCCTTCAGCGCTTCGCCCTGGGTCATCAGCACCTTGCGGCCGAGCAGGTCCAGGGCCTGGATGCCGGTGGTGCCTTCGTACAACATGGAAATGCGGCTGTCGCGCACGTTCTGCTCCATGCCCCATTCGGCGATGAAGCCGTGGCCACCGTAGATCTGCACGCCATGGTTGGCGGCTTCGAAACCGACCTCGGTCATGAACGCCTTGGCGATCGGGGTCAGGAACGCCAGCAGGGCATCGGCCTTCTTGCGCTCTTCTTCATCCTGGCTGTACTTGACGATGTCCACCTGCTTGGCAGTGAAGTACACCATCGCGCGGTTGCCTTCGGCGAAGGCCTTCATGGTGAGCAGCATGCGGCGCACGTCCGGGTGGACGATGATCGGGTCAGCAGCCTTGTCCGGTGCTTTCGGGCCGGTCAGGGAACGCATTTGCAGGCGCTCACGAGCGTACTTCAGGCCACCCTGGAACGCTACTTCGGCATGGGCCAGGCCTTGCAGCGCGGTACCCAGGCGGGCGGTGTTCATGAAGGTGAACATGCAGTTCAGGCCTTTGTTGGCCGGGCCGATCAGGTAGCCGGTAGCGCCGTCGAAGTTCATCACGCAGGTGGCGTTGCCGTGGATACCCATCTTGTGTTCGATCGAGCCGCAGCTCACGCCGTTGCGCTCGCCCACACCGCCTTCGGCGTTGGGCAGGAACTTCGGCACGATGAACAGCGAGATGCCTTTGGTGCCAGCCGGTGCGTCCGGCAGGCGGGCCAGGACGATATGGACAATGTTGTCGGCCATGTCGTGCTCACCGGCCGAAATGAAGATCTTGGTGCCCGACACCTTGTAGCTGCCGTCGGCCTGTGGCTCGGCCTTGGTGCGCAGCATGCCCAGGTCGGTACCGCAGTGCGGCTCGGTCAGGCACATGGTGCCGGTCCACTCGCCGGATACCAGCTTGGTCAGGTAGGTGTGCTGCTGCTCGGCAGTACCGTGCGCAGAGATGGTGTTCATCGCGCCGTGCGACAGGCCCGGGTACATGCCCCACGACCAGTTCGAACCGCCGACCATTTCGCTCAGGGCCAGGCCCAGCGATTCCGGCAGGCCCTGGCCGCCGTGCTCGACGTCATGCGCCAGGCTCGGCCAGCCACCTTCTACGAACTGCTGATAGGCCTCTTTGAAGCCGGTAGGGGTTTTCACGCCCGATTCGCTCCAGGTGCAGCCTTCCTGGTCACCCACGCGGTTCAGCGGCGACAGCACCTGCTCACAGAACTTCGCGCCTTCTTCGAGGATCGCGTCGACCATGTCGGGCGTGGCGTCCTGGCAACCCGGCAGGCTCTGATAATGCGCCTCATAACCGAGCAGCTCGTCGCGAACGAAGCGGATATCACGCAAGGGGGCTTTGTAATCAGGCATTGCGATGAACCTCTAGGTGAGTTCTGTGGGGGTGACCCGCACTTGGCGGCCGTCGATCAAACAGTTGTTTGAAACTTACGTTTAGCTCCGCCTTATGTCAAGGATGGACTATGGTGCCATTTACGCCACGAAAAATGGCATTCATGCCAAGCCTTGAAAAATAAAGACGCCCCTGTGGGAGCGGGCGTGCCCGCGAAAGGGTCAGGCCAGGCATTAGGGGTGCCTGATCTGACGCATTCGCGGGCATGCCCGCTCCCACAGGGGCTGCGTGTAAATCTGGTGAGCGCCCTGTCAGGCGTAGGTGTCGATGATCCGGCCGAGCATTTCGTCGGATGCCTTTGCGACCTTTGCGCCCAGTTCGACTTCAAGTTTGCCCACGGCCAGCTGCACGGTGCTGGTGGCCAGGTCCATCTGCTGGCTGCGGTCGACCGCGCGCAGGCGTTCGGCCTGAAAATCGCTGGACTGGCTGGTGGCGCTACGTTCGGCGGTGGTGCTGGCGATCTGGCTGGCGGCCTGATCGACGCGGTTCTGGCCGGTCTGAATTGCGCTCAGGCCCGCGTAATAGGCGGAGCTACCGGTGATTTCCATGTCAGGACTCCATTGACGCTGGATGACGAACAGGCCCAATTAAAGCAGGCCAAAGGCGAAAAGGCCCGTTTAAATCCCTAATGGCCTGGTGCCATTTGATAGGCCTTGGGTATTCCTGCACTGGCCTCTTCGCGGGTAAACCCGCTCCCACAGGATCTCCACATTTTTTGAAACTTGTGCAGTACCTGTGGGAGCGGGTTTACCCGCGAAAGGGCCAGGCCTGCAAACGCTAGTCCAGTAGATCCAGCTGAAGGTGTTCAGCCACCATGTCGGCACTTGCCTGCTTCAATTTGGGCACCCGCCCCAGGCAAGGCGCCGGCAAACGCTCGGCCAGGCTGGCCAGGTTCTCTTCCAGGCGCGAAGTACGCGGCTCGATGATGTTCGCCACCCATCCCGCCAACTGTAGCCCGTCACGGGCAATCGCCTCGGCGCTGAGCAAGGCGTGGCTGATGCACCCCAGACGTACTCCCACCACCAGGATCACCGGCAACTTCAAGGCAATGGCCAGATCGGACAAGTTGTCTTGCCCCGACAATGGCACGCGCCAGCCACCTGCCCCCTCGATCAGGGTGAAATCGGCATTTTGTTGCAACACACTGCGCATCGCTACCAACAGCTCCGACACGGCAAGCGTCACCCCTACCTCGCGCGCTGCCACGTGGGGTGCGATAGCCGGTTCGAAGGCAAACGGGTTGACCTGCTCGTAGGGCAGCTTGATCGTGCTTTCATCGATCAGCGCCTGAGCGTCGCTGTTGCGCAAGCCTTTCGGCGTCATCGTGCAACCGGAGGCCACCGGCTTGGCCCCCAGCGTGCTCAAGCCTTGCGACCGTGCCGCATGCAACAGCCCGGCAGCGATGGTGGTCTTGCCAACATCGGTATCGGTACCGGCAATGAAATAGGCCTGACTCATCTCGCTCCCCTTACACCTGTGGCTTGCGCAACAAACCATAGACCACCTGATAGGTGGCTGGCAGCCCCTCAGGCTGGCGATACGCCTCATAAGCCTGCAGCAGGCCCTGCATGCGTGCCCGACCGGTAAGCCCGGAAGGCCGGCCAGGGTTCAGATTGTGGGCGCCGAGAGCCTTCAGTTCATGGGTCAGGCTGCGTACATCCGGGTAGTGCAGCACGTGCGGGCAGCGCTGCAGCACAAGCTGTTCGAAACCGCTGGCTGCGCACAGGCGCTGATAGTCCTCGAAACGGCGGAAGCGGTTCACATGCACCAGGCCATCCACCGCCTGCCAACTGGCGCGCAGTTCATCGAGGGTACCCACACACAGACTGCTGAAGGCCAGCACGCCGCCCGGGCGCAGCACTCGCAGCGCTTCTGCCAGCACACTGGCGAACTGGTCGCACCACTGCACGGCCAGGCTGGTAAACACCAGGTCGACGCTGGCATCACGCAGCGGCAAACGCTCGGCGTCGCCGGCCACGTGATAGAGCGCCCCGCCCTGTTCGTTGCGAGCATGGCACAACATGCCCTCGGCGATATCCACCGCCACGCCGCTGGCTTGGGTGAAACGCTCGGCCAGCGCCCGGCTGAAATGACCGGTGCCGCTGCCCAGGTCCAGCCAGCGCGACGGCTGCAGGCCCTCCGGCAACAGCTCCAGCAAGCTCGAACCCACCGCACGCTGCAAGGCTGCCACGCTGTCGTAGCTGGCTGCGGCGCGGGAGAACGAGGCCGCTACCTGGCGCTTGTCGGGCAGCGCTCCGGGCGGGGTCGGACGGGAAAGATCAGTCATCGCCACTCTCATGCAGGAAACTCTTGATGCCCGCCGCCAGTTCCTGCGGGTACTCCAGCAGGAAGGCGTGGGAACTGTCTTCGACCAGGCCCACTTCCACATCGGGCAGCAGCTCGCTCAGCGCTTTCGCCGCATCTGCTGGTACCAGCGCATCGCTGCCGGCGAACAGGTGCAGCTGCGGGCCACCGTAGGCCTCCAGAGCTTCGCGGGTATCCAGCTTGGCCAGTACCTCGAGGCCGGTGGCCAGGTACAGTGGGTCGGTGTCCGGCACGCCGACACCCAGCTGGCGCAGCAGGGTACGCGGCTGCTGGGCACCATCGCTGCACAAGGTACGGAAGCGCTTCAGGGTGACCTGGGTATGGCTGCGACAGCCGTCGAGGAAGGTGACGAAAGTGTCTTTGGCCATGCCGTGGGGCCAGTCCGGGCGAGCCACGAAACTGGGGTTGCTGGCCAAGGTCAGCAGGCCGCAGCAATGGTCGCCACGCTTGTGCGCCAACGCGCTGGCCAGCATGCCGCCGAACGACCAGCCGCCCAGCCAGACATCGCTCGGCAGCTTGCGGTCGAGGTGGTCGACCCAGGCCTGCACATCGCTGTGGGCCAGTTCCGGCAATGGCATCAGCTCTACCTGCAGGCGGGCGTCCTGGGCACGCAGGCTGGCGGCCAGCGGCTCCAGGGAAGCAGTGCCCAGGCCCCAGCCGGGCAACAGTACAAGTCGATTACGCATCGGCGCTCTCCAACTGTGGATAACACTCGGCCAATGCATTCAACAATAGCTGCACCTGCGCCTCGCTGTGCGCGGCGCTCAATGTCACCCGCAGGCGTGCGCTGCCCGCCGGCACAGTGGGCGGGCGGATGGCCGTCACCAGCAAGCCGCGCTCGCGCAGCATGCGTGACAGGCGCAGGGCCTGCGCGCTGTCACCGATGACGATCGGCTGAATCGGTGTCGGGCTGTCCATCAGTTGCAGTCCAATCTGCTGCGCACCTTCACGGAACTGATGGATCAGCGCGGCAAGGTGCTCGCGGCGCCAGGTCTCGCGACGCAGAAGTTCCAGGCTTTTGAGGGTGGCGCAAGCCAGCGCCGGTGGCTGGCTGGTGGTGTAGATGTACGGGCGTGCGAACTGCACCAGCGCCTCGATCAGCTCTTCGCTGCCGGCCACAAAGGCGCCGGCGGTCCCACAGGCCTTGCCCAGCGTACCGATCAACACCGGCACATCTTCAACGCCCAGATCGAAGTGCTCGACTATACCGCCGCCCTGAGTGCCCAAGGTGCCCAGGCCATGGGCGTCGTCGACCATCAGCCAGGCACCGCGCGCGCGCGCGACATCGGCCAGCGCCGGCAGGTCGGCCAGGTCGCCGTCCATGCTGAACACGCCATCGGTCACTACCAGGGTATTGCCGACGGCCTTGCCCAGGCGGCTGGCCAGGCTGGCCGGGTCGTTGTGCAGGTAGCGGTTGAAACGGGCACCGCTGAGCAATCCGCCATCCAGCAGCGAAGCATGGTTCAGGCGGTCCTGCAGCACCGTGTCACCCTGCCCCACCAGTGCGGTGATGGCGCCCAGGTTGGCCATGTAGCCTGTGGAGAACAGCAGCGCGCGCGGTCGCCCGGTAAGTTCGGCCAAGGCCTCTTCCACCTGGTGGTGCGGCGTACTGTGACCGATAACCAGGTGCGAGGCACCGCCACCGACACCCCAGCGCTCGGCGCCGGCCTGCCAGGCAGCAATCACCTCGGGGTGGTTGGCCAGGCCCAGGTAGTCATTGCTGCAGAAGGCCAGCAAGCGCTGGCCATCGACCACCACTTCCGGCCCCTGCGGGCTTTCCAGCAGTGGCCGCTGCCGATACAGGTCTGCGGCGCGCCGTTCGGCCAGGCGCGCCGCCAGGTCGAAGGCCATTTCAGGCGGTCGCGGCGTTGTAGAACATCTCGCTGCTGCGCTGCTCGACCAGCGCCTGCTCGATAGCCGCCTGGTGCACTTCGTCGGCGTGCTCTTCACGCGCTTCGGGCTTGATACCCAGGCGTGCGAACAGTTGCATGTCCTTGTCCGCCTGCGGGTTGGCGGTGGTCAGCAGTTTTTCGCCGTAGAAGATCGAGTTGGCGCCGGCCATGAAGGCCAGGGCCTGCATCTGCTCGTTCATCTGCTCGCGGCCGGCGGACAGGCGCACGTGCGACTTGGGCATGAGGATACGGGCCACGGCCAGCATGCGGATGAAGTCGAACGGGTCGACGTCCTCTTCCTCGGCCAGCGGCGTGCCAGCCACCTTGACCAGCATGTTGATCGGTACCGATTCCGGGTGCTCGGGCAGGTTGGCCAGCTGGATCAGCAGGCCCGCGCGGTCGTCCAGCGACTCACCCATGCCGAGAATGCCGCCAGAGCAGATCTTCATCCCGGCATCACGCACGTAGGCCAAGGTCTGCAGTCGCTCGCTGTAGGTGCGGGTGGTGATGATACTGCCGTAGAACTCCGGCGAGGTGTCGAGGTTGTGGTTGTAGTAGTCCAGGCCGGCCTGCGCCAGGGCCTTGGTCTGCTCCTGGTCGAGCTTGCCGAGGGTCATGCAGGTTTCCAGGCCCATGGCCTTGACGCCTTTGACCATCTCCAACACATAGGGCATGTCTTTGGCCGAAGGGTGCTTCCACGCCGCGCCCATGCAGAAGCGGGTAGAACCGATGGCTTTGGCGCGGGCGGCTTCTTCCAGCACCTTCTGCACTTCCATCAGCTTCTGTTTTTCCAGCCCAGTGTTGTAGTGGCCGGACTGTGGACAATATTTGCAATCTTCCGGGCAGGCGCCGGTCTTGATCGACAGCAGGGTCGAAACCTGCACGCGGTTCGGGTCGAAATGCGCGCGGTGCACAGTCTGCGCCTGGAACAGCAGGTCATTGAACGGTTGCTGGAACAGCGCCTTGACCTCGGCCAGGGACCAGTTGTGACGTGTTGTTGCAGTTGTGCTGGCGCTCATTGGTGTTTCCTTGTTTAGGCTGAAGCAGGCGCCGGGACAGGAAAGCCCACCAGCGCATCACGGATAGCTCGCATAGTCATGGAAGGCCTATGAACTGTCAACCACACTGGAAAAGACTGGTTTACAAGTGCTCACTTATTAATCAGATGTGTTTGTTGTGCGATGAACCAGCCGAGCAGGCCTACCCGCTGTGCGTCGCCTGCGAGCAGGAACTGCCTTGGCTGGGCGATCAGTGCCTGCGCTGCGCGCTGCCATTGGCGATGGCCGGCCTGACCTGCGCCCAGTGCCAGCGCCGCGCACCGGCCTTTGAGCAGGTGGTTGCACTGTGGCATTTCGGCTTTCCAGTGGACACGCTGATCAGCCGTTTCAAGCACAACCGCCAGTGGCCCCTGGGGCGACTGATGGCCGAATTGTTCGGGCATGGGCTGCTGCACCGCTTTACCGAAGGGCTGCCGCGCCCCGACCTGTTGTTGCCTGTACCCTTGTCCAAACGTCGACTACGGGAGCGGGGGTTCAACCAGGCGGGGATGCTCGGGCGCTGGCTGTCGTCGCATGCGGGGGTACGTTGCGACGAGCGGCTACTGCTGCGTACACGGGAGACACCTGCACAGCAACAACTGGACGCCAAGGCCAGGCGACACAATCTGCGCCAGGCGTTTGCGGTAACAGGCAAACTGACGGGCAAGCATGTCGCCATTGTCGATGACGTGTTGACCACCGGTGCTACCGCGCAGGCGGTTGCCGAAGTGCTGCGCAAGGCCGGTGCGCGGCGGGTGGATGTGTATTGCCTGGCGCGTACGCCCAAGCCTGGGTATGTATGAGCAAGCGCGGGTCGCCCAGTGCAGGAGCGGGCTTGTGTCGCAATCGGGCTGCGCAGCAGCCCCAGCAATATTTGCCAAGGCGTGAATCGTGGGGCCGCTTCGCGCCCCTTTCGCGACACAAGGCCGCTCCTACACACTATCCACCCTCAGGCCCCCACAAGACCAAATGCCCATGCCTCTGCCCCCACACCTAACCCAGCACATCGCCCGCCGCCCCCAGCGTATCGCGCTGCTGCAGCACATTGCCGAAGAGGGTTCGATCACCCGCGCCGCCAAGGCTGCGGGCATCAGCTACAAGGCCGCCTGGGACGCCATCGACGAACTCAACAACCTGGCCAGCCAGCCCCTCGTCGAGCGCAGTACCGGCGGGCGTGGTGGCGGTGGTGCCCGTCTGTCGCCGGAAGGCCAGCGGGTTCTGCGCCTTTATAAGAGGCTGCAGGCCCTTCAGGCGCAAATCCTCGAAGCGGCCGAGGAGTCGAGCGACCTCGACCTGCTTGGCCGGTTGATGCTACGTACCAGCGCGCGCAACCAGTTGCAGGGCCAAGTCAGCGGCCTGCGCCGCGAGGGACGGCATGATCAAGTCAGCCTGGCGTTGGGCGGAGGGTTGGAGATCGAGGCGCTGATCACCCACGACAGCACCGCACGGCTGGAGCTGACGCTGGGGACGATAGTAGTGGCGCTGCTCAAGGCAGGGTGGGTGAGGTTGCTGGGCGACGAGGAAGAGGCCGAAGCGGGTAGCAATTGCCTGCAGGCGACAGTGGAGGAGGTACTGGCGGAGGCTGATGGGCCTGCTGAGGTCCGGTTGGCGTTGGGGAATGGCCAGACGTTGTGTGCGTTTGCCGAGACGGATTGGTTGGCTGGGCAGCGGGTGGCAGCAGGCAGTTTGGTGCGGGTTCAATTTCATCCCTCTTATGTATTGCTTGGGATTCCCGCATAGCCTGGCCGCGCTTTGCGCTGTTCGCGGGCTTGCCCGCTCCCACAGGGACCGCGCAGCCGCCAGGGAAACGATGCACCCGCGAAGAGGCCGGTACAGGCATAACGCGCTACCATGGCCCCCACGCCGCCTACCCCCCGGAGCCACCATGTCCCACCCCTTCGACACCCTCACCCCCGACCTGGTCCTGGACGCCGTGGAAAGCCTGGGCTTTCTCAGCGATGCCCGGGTGCTGGCGCTGAACAGCTACGAAAACCGCGTCTACCAGGTGGGCATCGAGGGCGCGCAACCGCTGATCGCCAAGTTCTACCGCCCAGGCCGCTGGAGCGACGCGGCCATCCTCGAAGAGCACAGCTTCACCGCCGAACTGGCCGACTGCGAAGTGCCGGTGGTCGCCCCGCAGCAGCACGACGGCCGCACCCTGTTCGAACACCAGGGCTTTCGCTTCACCCTGTTCCCCCGCCGCGGCGGCCACGCGCCAGAGCCGGGCAACCTCGACCAGCTCTACCGCCTCGGCCAGTTGCTCGGCCGTCTGCACGCCGTGGGCGCCAGCAAACCGTTCGAGCACCGCGAAGCGCTGGCTGTGGACAACTTCGGCCATGCATCGCTGAATACCCTGTTGGAAGGCGACTTCGTCCCTCGCGAACTGCTGCCAGCGTTCGAGTCGGTGGCACGCGACCTGCTCAAGCGGGTGGAGGACATCTATGCCCGCACGCCACACCAGCTCATCCGCCTGCATGGTGACCTGCACCCCGGCAACCTGATGCACCGGGACGAGGTGTACTACGTGGTCGACCTCGACGACTGCCGCATGGGCCCGGCGGTGCAGGACCTGTGGATGATGCTGGCCGGCAGCCGCGAGGAGCGCCTGGGGCAACTAGCCGAACTGATCGACGGCTATAACGAGTTCCACGATTTCGACCCGCGCGAGCTGGCCCTGATCGAGCCCCTGCGCGCCTTGCGCCAGCTGCACTACAGCGCCTGGCTGGCGCGGCGCTGGGACGACCCGGCATTCCCGCCCAGCTTCCCCTGGTTCGGCCAGCCACGCTACTGGGGAGACCAGATTCTCGCCCTGCGCGAACAAATGGCAGCACTGGATGAAGCACCGCTGAAATTGTTCTAGAAGCGCGCCCGCCTCTGTCTACAATAGGCGTCGCTTTATTTAGCTACCTAAGCAAGGATTCTGCATGCACGCCGCAAACCCGCGTCGCGGGTACCTACTGGGCCTCAGCGCCTACATCATCTGGGGGCTGTTCCCCCTGTACTTCAAGGCAATCCAGAGCGTCCCGGCGGTGGAGATCATCGTCCACCGCGTGCTCTGGTCGGCACTGTTCGGCTCGCTGCTGCTACTGGTGTGGAAACACCCCGGCTGGTGGCGTGAACTGCGTGACAACCCGCGCCGGCTGGGCATTCTGGCCCTGAGCGGGGCGCTTATCGCAGGCAACTGGCTGACCTACGTATGGTCGGTGAACAACGGGCGCATGCTCGAGGCCAGCCTGGGTTACTACATCAACCCACTGATCAATGTGCTGCTGGGCATGCTGATTCTCGGCGAGCGCCTGCGCCGCCTGCAGTGGCTGGCGGTGGCCATGGCCGCCGTGGGGGTGGCCCAGCAGGTGTGGCAGGTGGGCAGCCTGCCGTGGGTGTCGCTGGTGCTGGCGCTGAGCTTCGGCTTCTATGGGCTGATTCGCAAACAGGCACCGGTGGCGGCATTGCCTGGCCTGGTGGTGGAAACCTGGATGCTGGTACCGCTGGCACTAGGCTGGCTGTTGCTGCACCCGGCAGCGACAAGTGCCCAGGGCGCGTTCTACACCAGCAGCGAAGCGTTGTGGCTGATGGCCGCGGGGCCGGTGACACTGGTGCCGTTGGTGTGCTTCAACGCTGCCGCGCGGCACTTGCCGTACACCACGCTGGGCTTCCTGCAGTACCTGGCGCCGACCCTGGTGCTGCTGCAGGCGGTGCTGCTGTTCGATGAGCACTTGTCGTCGAGTAACTTGGTGGCGTTCATGTTCATCTGGGCGGGTTTGGCGATTTACAGCGTCGATGCGTGGTTCAGTTTGCGCAAGCGCAGCTGATCAAAAAATGACCACAACTCTGCAGGCCTTGTGATTCGTGGCCTGCAGAGACATCTCCAAAGGTTATCCACACCCTCGTCCCCGTGCTTTGTGCACAAGCTGCTGATTTTTGAGTGTTTTTTGAGCAAAGCCGTGGAAGGCGCGCACGGTCTGGGCTGGAGAGGGGAACCCCCAGGTTATCCACAGGGCCTTCCCCGTGATATCGGGATAACCGCAGGGGGCTGCTTTGCAGCCCATTGCGACACAAGGCCGCTCCTACAGGGGAACGCGTAACCCTTGTAGGAGCGGCCTTGTGTCGCGATGGGCCGCGAAGCGGCCCCGGCAATCTCGGATCATTCCTCCGGCCGCAGCTTCAACTCCACCATCAAGTCGTCCGCCAGGCTCTCCAGCTTCTGCTGCAATTCCTCCAGCGACAGGGTTAACGGCAATGCCAGCAAGGCATCGGCATGGAACAGTGGCTCGCTGCTCATGGGCGCCGGCCGCACCTCTGTGGTAAACCGCTCAAGGTTCACCCCCAGATCCGCCAGCAGGCGGGTGATATCACGCACGATTCCCGGCCGGTCATTACCTACCAGCTCCATGGCAATCGGCTTCCAGGTACACGACGGCTCTATACCGCTTTCGGCGATCAGCACGCGAATGTCATATCGGACCAACCCCTGCAGCGAAGCCACCAGCTCGTCGTAGTTTTCCGCCGGCACCGCCACCCGCAGGATGCCGGCAAACTGCCCGGCCATGCGCGACATGCGGCTTTCCAGCCAGTTGCCACTGTGGTCAGCGATGCACTGGGCAATGCGCTCGACCTGGCCGGCCTTGTCAGGGGCAATCACAGTCAGTACAAGATGATCCACAAGCCCTTCCTCGTGTCGGACCGCGCCGTGCGGCAGAAAATCGGGGGATCGACTCAGTATAGGCAAGGCGCGGCAACCTGCCGCAGGGCAATCGGCACAACAAATCGTGTACTGTTTCAAGATTTATCTGGAACAATCCACCTGTTTTTTGCGAACATACTTACTCCCAGCGTGACCATACGCGACCAACGGGTCGCATAACGGCGCTTTTAGTCTGATTTTGCCCCGCCTACTGCTTCATGTAGTATCCCGTGGCGCGGACTACAAAACGTCGTTTGGATGTCTGCCAAGGCGCCTGTGAAAATACGCACACTGTCTGCCAGCCTGTCTGGCAGGCCGCACCCAGCCGCGCTCGGGGCTTTACTCGGGGGCATGCACTGGTGCCGTGTTTAGAGAAGCGCTACAGGCTTAATACAGAAGAGCGAAATAGCTGAGCAGAGTGAGGCAAGCAATGACTGGATACGTTCAAGTCGGTGGCCTTCAGGTCGCCAAGGTCCTGTACGACTTCGTGAACAACGAAGCCATCCCAGGGACCGGCATCGTCGCCGAGCAGTTCTGGGCGGGTGCAGAGAAGATCATCAATGACCTCGCTCCAAAGAACAAAGCCCTGCTCGCCAAGCGCGACGAGCTGCAAGCCAAGATCGACGCCTGGCACCAGGCACGCAAAGGCCAGGCCCATGACGCCGTAGCCTACAAAGCATTCCTCCAGGAAATCGGCTACCTGCTGCCACAAGCCGACGATTTCCAGGCCACCACCCAGAACGTGGACGAAGAAATCGCCCACATGGCCGGCCCACAGCTGGTCGTACCGGTGATGAACGCCCGCTTCGCCCTTAACGCCGCCAACGCCCGTTGGGGTTCGCTGTACGACGCGCTCTATGGCACCGATGCCATCAGCGATGAAGGCGGCGCCGAGAAAGGCCAAGGCTACAACAAGGTACGTGGCGACAAGGTCATCGCCTTCGCCCGCGCCTTCCTCGACGAAGCCGCGCCACTGGCGGCTGGCTCGCACGTCGACTCCACCGGCTACCGCATCGAAGGCGGCAAGCTGGTAGTTGCCCTGAAAGGCGGCAGCAACAGCGGCCTGCGTGACGACGCCCAGCTGATCGGCTTCCATGGCGATGCCGCCGCGCCGACTGCGGTGCTGCTCAAGCACAACGGCCTGCACTTCGAAATCCAGGTCGACGCCAGCACCCCGGTCGGCAGCACCGACGCCGCCGGCGTGAAAGACATCCTGATGGAATCGGCGCTGACCACCATCATGGACTGCGAAGACTCGGTTGCCGCCGTCGACGCCGACGACAAGGTGATCGTCTACCGCAACTGGCTGGGCCTGATGAAAGGCGACCTGGCCGAAAGCGTGAGCAAGGGTGGCAAGACCTTCACCCGCACCATGAACCCGGACCGCGAGTACGCCGCGCCCAACGGCGGCAGCGTGACCCTGCACGGCCGTTCGCTGCTGTTCGTGCGCAACGTTGGCCACCTGATGACCAACCCGGCGATCCTCGACGCCCAAGGCAACGAAATCCCCGAAGGCATCCAGGACGGCCTGTTCACCAACCTGATCGCCCTGCACAACCTCAATGGCAACACCAGCCGCAAGAACACCCGCAGCGGCAGCGTGTACATCGTCAAGCCGAAGATGCACGGCCCGGAGGAAGTAGCCTTCGCCGCCGAGATCTTCAGCCAGGTCGAAGACCTGCTGGGCATGAAGCGCAACACTGTCAAGGTCGGCATCATGGACGAGGAGCGCCGTACCACGGTCAACCTCAAGTCGTGCATCAAGGCCGCAGCCGAGCGCGTGGTGTTCATCAACACCGGCTTCCTCGACCGCACCGGCGATGAAATCCACACCTCGATGGAAGCCGGCGCCGTGGTGCGCAAGGGCGCCATGAAGAACGAGAAGTGGATCGGTGCCTACGAGAACAACAACGTTGATGTCGGCCTGGCCACCGGCCTTCAAGGCCGTGCGCAGATCGGCAAGGGCATGTGGGCCATGCCCGACCTGATGGCGGCCATGCTCGAACAGAAGATCGCCCACCCGCTGGCCGGTGCCAACACCGCCTGGGTGCCGTCGCCGACCGCCGCCACCCTGCATGCCCTGCACTACCACAAGGTGGACGTACAGGCGCGTCAGCGTGAACTGGCTTCGCGTACCCCGGCGTCGGTGGACGACATCCTGGCCATCCCGCTGGCCGCCGACACCAACTGGTCGGCCGAAGAGATCCGCAACGAGCTGGACAACAACGCCCAGGGCATCCTCGGCTACGTGGTGCGCTGGATCGACCAGGGTGTGGGTTGCTCGAAGGTGCCGGACATCAACAACGTCGGCCTGATGGAAGACCGCGCCACCCTGCGCATCTCGGCCCAGCTGCTGGCCAACTGGCTGCGCCATGGCGTGGTCAGCCAGGAGCAGGTGCTGGAAAGCCTGAAGCGCATGGCCGTAGTGGTCGACCAGCAGAACGCCGGCGACCCTCTGTACCGCCCGATGGCACCGAACTTCGACGACAACGTCGCATTCCAGGCTGCGGTAGAGCTGGTGGTGGAAGGTGGCAAGCAGCCGAACGGCTATACCGAGCCGGTACTGCACCGCCGTCGCCGCGAGTTCAAGGCGCGTAACGGGTTGTAAGCGACATCTGCGACAGGGGGCCGCTTTGCGGCCCTTTCGCG
>NZ_JBNRIJ010000007.1:91116-94432 GCF_053557675.1 Pseudomonas sp. XP1
GCTCCAGCAGCCTGCCCAGATCGACCGGCTTCAGCAGAAAATCCACCACTCCCAGGTGCATCACATCCACCGCCTCTTCCACATCGGTGTCGCCCGACACCACGATGATCGACAACGCTGCCCGCTCTGATTCGCGAACCGTGCGGATCAGGTCCAGGCCATCCTCGGGCTGCATGCGCAAATCCGTGATCATCAAGCAAATCCGCGGCTGGTAGTGCAGGTACAGCCTGGCCTCCTCGGCTCCATCCGCTCCGACGCAGTCGATCCCCCGGCTTTTCAGGTACAGGATCAACGCCTCACGGTTCACCGCATTGTCATCCACTACCAGCACCAGCGGTTTGGCTGCCACAGGCGCACTCCCCACGGCCACGGCCAATGCCTCGCGCTCGGCGTCGCTCAGGATGTCGTGTTGCTCTGGCATGCTCATCTCGTCAAAAAAATTCCGCTTCAGCATTAGGACCGCAGAACTTGCGTAACCCGGCTTGCCTTTCGTCGGGTCTTTGACAGGGGCGCTCATAGACTTACGTCCAATGGGCACCACCCCGCCGCAAGCCGACCATGGAGGCAGAGAACAACATGGCCGGCACCTATATATAGATATATATAGTTCGGCATAGCGATACGGTCAGTTTCATGAGCAAAAAGGACGCCTACAGCCAGGCGGGCAGGACAGCAGTGCTGCAGAACATCCAGGGCACCCTGCAGTTCCTGCAGCGTTTTCCGCCGTTCAACCAGATGGAACACAGCCACCTGGCCTACCTGGTCGAACAGTGCCAGCTGCGCTTCTATGCCAGCGGCGAAAGCATCGTCAAACCTGCCGACGGGCCGGTCGAGCACTTCTACATCGTCAAGCAGGGCCGCGTGGTGGGTGAGCGCCAGCATCTGGTCAAACCTGGTGTGGAGACCACCTTCGAAATCACCAGCGGCGAATGCTTCCCGCTGGCTGCCCTGCTCGGCGAGCGAGCGACCCGTACCGAGCACCTGGCCGGTGAGGACACCTTCTGCCTGCAGCTGAACAAGGCCGCGTTCATCCGCGTGTTCTCGATGTCGGAAGTGTTTCGGGATTTTGCCCTGCGCGGAGTCAGCAGCCTGCTGGACCAGGTAAACCAGCAGGTACGCCAGCGCGCGGTGGAAACCCTCGGCACCCAGTATTCGCTGAACACGCCACTGGGTGAACTGGCCATGCGCCACCCGGTGGTGTGCAGCCCCGACACGCCCCTGCGCGACGCCGTGCGGCTGATGCACGAGCAGCAGGTTGGCAGCATCGTGGTGGTCGACCCGCAGCGCTACCCCACCGGTATCTTCACCCTGCGCGACCTTCGCCAGGTGGTGGCCGCCGCCGATGCTGACCTGGGCGCGCCCATCGTCCGCCACATGACTAAGCAGCCGTTCTACCTCAGCCCCCAGGCCAGCGCCTTCGACGCAGCCATGGCCATGACCGAACGGCATATCGCCCACGTATGCCTGGTGGAAAACCGGCGCCTGTGCGGTGTGGTTTCGGAGCGCGACCTGTTCTCCCTGCAGCGGGTCGACCTGGTGCACCTGGCACGCACCATCCGCCATGCGCCACGTCTGGATACCCTGGTCTCGCTGCGCGGCGAAATCAGCCAACTGGTCGAGCGCATGCTGGCCCATGGCGCGTCCTCCACGCAGATCACCCAGATCATCACCCTGCTCAACGACCACACCGTGTGCCGGGTGATCGAACTGGCGCTGGCCGAGCGCGGTGACCCGGGCGTGCCGTTCAGCTGGCTGTGCTTTGGCAGCGAAGGACGACGTGAACAAACCCTGCATACCGACCAGGACAACGGCATCCTCTTCGAAGCCGCCGACAGCGCCGAAGCCGACGCTATCCGCACGCGCCTGCTGCCGCTGGCGCAATACATCAACCAGTGCCTGGCCCAGTGTGGCTTCACCCTGTGCAAGGGCAACGTCATGGCCGGCAACCCCGAGCTATGCCTGTCGCGCAGTGAATGGGCGCGGCGTTTTGCCGGTTTTGTACGTGAAGCCAGCCCGGAGAACCTGCTGGGCTCGAGCATCTATTTCGACCTGCGCGTGGTGTGGGGCGACGAGCAAGGTTGCGAGCAGCTGCGCCAAGGCCTGCTGGACCAGGTGGCCGACAACCGCATCTTCCAGCGCATGATGGCTGACAACGCCCTGCGCCAGCGCCCACCGGTGGGCCGCCTGCGCGAGTTCGTGCTGACCCGCCAGGGCAACGACAAGGCCGCCACTCTCGACCTCAAGGTCCAAGGCCTGACGCCCTTCGTAGATGGTGCCCGGCTGCTGGCCCTGGCCAACGGCATCGGTGCCTGCAATACCCTGGAACGCCTGCGCCAGCTGGTGGCCAAGGGCGTGATCGAGGCACTGGACGGCGCAGCGTATGAAGAGGCCTACCACTTCATCCAGCAAACCCGCATGCAGCAGCACCAGCGCCAGACCCGCGACAACCTGCCCTATTCCAACCGCCTGGACCCGGACAGCCTCAACCACCTGGATCGGCGCATCCTGCGCGAGTCCCTGCGCCAGGCCCAGCGCCTGCAAAGCAGCCTGGCCTTGCGGTACCAGCTATGAGCCTGTTCGCCTGGCTGCGCCCCAGTGCGCCCGAACTGGACCATGCCACGCGCCAGCGCCTGGCCCGGCTGCCCAAGGCCGTGCCACTGGGGGTGTGTACCCTGCGCGAGCAGCGCTGGGTAGTGCTCGACCTGGAGACCAGCGGCCTCAACCCCAACCGTGACCAAGTGCTGTCGGTGGGTGCCGTGGCCATCGAAGATGGCGCCATCGATTTTGCCCAGCAGTTCGAACGCACCCTGCACCGGCCTTTGCAGAAGACCAACGCCAGCGTGCTGATCCACGGCCTGGGCCCAAGTGCCCTGGCTGCCGGTTGCGACCCGGCCGAGGCCTTGCTCGACCTGCTCGACTTCATAGGCAATAGCCCGGTGCTGGCATTCCATGCGCCGTTCGACCAGCGCATGCTGGCCCGCGCGCTGAAGGAAAGCCTGGGTTATCGCTTGCAGTCACCCTTCCTGGATGTTGCCGAGCTGGCGCCGATGCTCAACCCCGACACAGTGCTGCGCGAGGCCGGGCTGGATGACTGGGTGGCGCGGTTTGGCCTGCAGGTCGAGGAGCGCCATCATGCCAGCGCCGATGCCCTGGTTACGGCCGAGCTGGCGCTGATCCTGTTCAGCCAGGCCCGGCGCCAGCAGCTGGACAGCCCGCTGCAGCTGGAGCAGCGCTTGCGCGGGTGGCGCAGGCGCAAGGTGCACAACCACGGCCTATAGATTTGTATTGACCTGACAGGCCCAATCGCCGGCAAGCC
>NZ_JBNRIJ010000007.1:94607-96153 GCF_053557675.1 Pseudomonas sp. XP1
GAATAATTATCGTTAGTTAATGCATTCGTTCCGGGGGGACGCTGCTTGTCTTCTGCACAGAGCCCACACGCCGATCTGGTCGGTGCGCTGTACCGCGACCACCGCGGCTGGCTGCTCGCCTGGCTGCAACGCAGCATGGCCTGCCGCCAACGTGCCGAAGACCTGAGCCAGGACACCTTCGTGCGCCTGCTTGGCCGTGCGCAACTGGATACGCCCCGCGAACCCCGCGCGTTCCTGGCCGCCGTGGCCAAAGGCCTGATGTTCGACCACTTCCGCCGCGCAGCGCTGGAACAGGCCTACCTGGCCGAACTGGCCCTGATGCCGGAAGCCGAACAACCTTCCCCGGAAGTGCAACATCTGATCCTTGAGGACCTCAAGGCCATCGACCGCCTGCTCGGCAAGCTGTCGAGCAAGGCCCGCGCAGCATTCCTGCACAATCGCCTGGACGGTATGAGCCATGCCGAAATCGCCGAGCGCATGGGGGTTTCGGTGTCGCGGGTGCGCCAGTACATCGCCCAGGGCATGCGCCAGTGCTACGTGGCCCTGTACGGGGAGCCGACGTGAGCAGTGCACCGGTTTCGTCCCGGGTGCTGGAAGCCGCCATTGCCTGGAAACTCAGCCTCGACAACGGCAGCGGCACACCTGACGAGCGCAGCGAATTCATGCGCTGGCATGCCGCCAGCGAGGAGCACGCCCGCGCCTGGCGCCAGCTCGGCGCCATGGACCAGCGCGTGAGCGCCGCTGCCGGCCAGGCACGCCAGGCCCTGCTGCAATCGCGCGCCGGCCTGCGCCGACGCATCGGCAAGGTCGGCGGCGGGCTGGCCGGCATGTTTCTTTTGGGCTCGCTGCTGGCCTGGGTCGGCGCACCATCGCTGGCACCGAGCTACTGGCTGGCCGACCAGCGTACCGCCACCGGCGAAATGCGTACCCTGCGCCTGGAAGACGGCACCTTGCTGAGCCTGAACAGCCACACTGCCGTGGACATCGACTACGCCGGCGAGCAACGGGTGATCGTGCTGCATCAGGGCGAGATTTCGGTCGAAACCGGCCATCAGGACCCGCGCCCGCTGCTGGTGCGCACCGAAGATGGCCGCCTTCGCCCACTGGGCACGCGCTTCCTGGTGCGCCGCGAGGACGACGGCACGCGCCTGGAAGTGCTGCAAGCCTCGGTAGCCGCCATGCCGCTGAACAGTGGCGACGAACAGGTGCTGCGCGAAGGTCAGCAGGTGCTGATGAACGCCAACGGCCTTGGCCGAATCGGCACGGTGCCAGGCGGTGCCGACGCCTGGACCCGCGGCATGCTGGTGGTGGACAACGTACGCCTGGCTGACCTGCTGACCGCGCTCGGCCAGTACCGCAGCGGTTACCTCGGAGTAGACGACAAGGTCGCCAACCTGCGGGTGACCGGCAGCTTCCCGCTGACCGACACCGATCTGGCGCTGTCGTCGCTGGTGCCGGCGCTGCCGGTGAAGGTCGAGCGGCATACCCAGTGGTGGGTGACCGTCGGTCCCAAGTAGGCCTGCACCGGCCTCTTCGCGGGTAAACC
>NZ_JBNRIJ010000007.1:96299-122436 GCF_053557675.1 Pseudomonas sp. XP1
TTTGAAATCTCGCTCGGCAAGGAAGCAGTAAGCACTTATCCGTCGAGGAGCCGCTGCATGTCCCGTGCTGTTGATCGTATCCTGCGCCCCAGCCTGATGGCCCTGGCCATCGCCGTGGCCGCGCCATTGGCCAGCCCTGCCCTGTTCGCCGCCGAGCAATCCGCTCAGCGCGCCTACGACCTGCCCAGCGCCCCGCTGGCCACCACCCTCAACCAGATCGCCAGCCAGTCCGGCATCACCCTGGCCATCGACCCGGCACTGGTCAGCGGCCGCACCTCGGCCCCGGTGAGCGGGCAGTATGATGGCCTCGGTGCCCTGCAGGCCGCCCTGCGCGGCACCGGCCTGCAGTTGCAGCAAAGCAGCGTGGGCAGCTACAGCCTGGTGGCTACGCCGGAAGGGACACTGGCGTTGCCGGAGACTGCGATCAATGCGACTTCCAACTATGAAAGCGCCTGGGGGCCGGTAGAGGGTTACACCGCTACTCGGACAGCAGCAGGCACCAAGACCGACACAGCCATCGCTGAACTGCCCCGCTCGGTGAGCGTGATCACCCGTAAGCAGATGGAAGACCGGCCGGTGCTCAACCTGAACGATGCCCTTCGCTACACCGCTGGCGTGCAGAGCAGCGGCTATGGGTCCGACTCGCGCAGCGACTGGTTGCTGGTACGTGGCTTTGTACCTACCCAGTTCCTCGATGGCTTGCCATTGCCCAAGGGCAACTACGCCACCCCCAAGATCGAACCCTGGAACCTGGAGCGCATCGCCGTGCTGCGCGGCCCGGCCTCTTCGGTCTACGGCCAGACCCCACCAGGCGGCCTGCTGGACATGACCAGCCGTCGGCCGCAATTGGAAAGCAGCCACGAAATCGAAGCCCAGGTTGGCAGCAACAACCACAAGCAGATCAACTTCGACAGCACCGGCAAGCTCGACGATGCAGGCCAGTTCCTGTACCGAGTGAGCGGCACCGTGCGTGACAGCGGTTCGCCAGTCGACCACATCCCGGACAAGCGCTACAACATCGCGCCCAGCCTGACCTGGAACATCAACGACGACACCAAGCTGACTTTCATCAGCCAATATACCCGCGATGATACCGGCATCACCGGCCAGTTCCTGCCCCTGCAGGGCACCAAGCTGGATAGCCCCGCAGGCAAGATTTCGCACCACAAGAACCTGGGCGACCCGGATTGGGAGTCCTACGACCGAACCTACTACCACCTGGGTTATGCGTTCGAAACACGCCTGAGCGACACCTGGCAGTTCCGTCAGAACTTGCGCTACGCGCGTAACGAACTGGACTTCAAGAGCATTACCGCCGGTGGTTCGATCTGGCCAGCCGGCCCGGACGAAGCTGTAAGCGCCGATGGCACCGTGCAACGCACCGCCGGTATCGTCGAGGAGGACATCTCCCAGTTCGCCCTGGACAACAACTTCCAGGCCGACTTCCAGACCGGCCAGGTTGCCCATACCCTGCTGCTTGGGCTAGACCACCAGCGCTCGGACAGCAACGCCCGCTGGCGCTGGGGCTCGGCTGGTGTGCCACCAAGCAATATCCACAACCCAATCTACGGTCAGGATTTTTCGAACGTTCAGTACTTCGACATGTACGACTACGACCAGAAAACCCAGCAGACCGGCCTGTATATCCAGGACCAGATGGCCCTGGACAACTGGCGCCTGACCCTCGGTGGTCGTGAGGACTGGGTGCACACCGGCACCACCTTTCACAACCAAGGCGACGCCACCAATACTCAGCGCGACAAGAAGTTCAGTGGTAACGCAGCACTCAGCTATGTATTCGATAACGGCCTGACGCCTTACATCTCCTATGCCGAGTCGTTCCAGGCTGCCACCGGCTCCACCGTCAACAGCACCGATGCCTTCAAACCGACCGAAGGCAAGCAATACGAACTGGGCATCAAATACCAGCCTCCAGGCAGCAATAGCCTGTTCACCGCTGCTGTGTTCGACCTGACGCAGGAGAACATGTCGGTAACCGAGGGTGGTGTGACACGTCAGGTTGGCGAAGTGCGTGTCAAAGGCCTGGAGTTGGAGGCTACTTCGGATGTGACCGAGAACCTCAAACTGGTGGGCTCGTACACCTACAACGACAGCGAAATCATCAAAGGCACCAGTGACGAGAAAGGCAAGCGCATGGCGCAGGTGCCGCGCAACCAGGCCACTGCCTGGGCTGACTACACCTGGCACAGCGGACCACTGGATGGGTTTGGGGTCGGCGTTGGCGTGCGCTACGTGGGCGACACCTACGGTAATACCACCAACACCGATTGGGGCCATGTGGGGTCCTACACCGTCTACGACGCATCGGTGCACTACGACCTGGGCCGCCTGAACAGCACCCTCAACGGAGTGACCGTAGCCGTGGATGCGAAGAACCTGTTCAACAAGGACTACTTGTCTACCTGTGACGGGTACTACTGCTACTACGGCGACGAGCGCAACGTGGTGGCCAGTGTCAATTACAAGTTCTGAGTAAGCCGGGCCATTCGCAGCACAAGGCTGCTCCTACAACGGCCAGCACGGTCCCTGTAGGAGCAGCCTTGCGCGGCGAAAGGGCTGCGCAGCAGCCCCAGCTTCCAACAGGCAAAATTCGGTACCGTGATGAAAAGCCCAACCATCCGCCGCTGGTCGGTGATCCACACCTGGAGCAGCCTGGTCTGCACCCTGTTCCTGCTGTTGCTGGCAGTCACCGGCCTGCCGCTGATCTTCCACCACGAACTCGAACACCTGCTCGGCGATGCCCCCGAACTGCGGGAAATGCCGGCCGATACGCCACACCTCGACCTGCAGCAGTTGGTGATCAAGGCCGAGCAGCACCGGCCCGGCGAGGTCATGCAGTACTTCGGTTACGACGAGGACGAAGCCAACGGCGTAGTGGCCATAACCGCCGCCACTGCCGGCACCGAACCCAATTCGTCGCACACCTTCATGCTCGACGCCCGCACCGGCGAAGCCGTGGCCATGCCGGCCGCCAACGGCGGCTTCATGATGACCATGCTGCGCCTGCACGTGGACATGTTCGCCGGCCTGCCCGGCAAGCTGCTACTGGCCTTCATGGGCGTGCTGTTCGTCGTGGCGATCATCTCCGGCACCGTGCTCTATGCACCGTTCATGCGCCGCCTGGACTTCGGCACGGTGCGCCACGGCAAATCCCGACGCCTGCGCTGGCTCGACCTGCACAACCTGATCGGTGTGGTCACATTGGCCTGGGCTCTGACGGTAGGCGTGACTGGCGTGATCAGCGCGCTGTCGGACCTGGTTATCGCCGCCTGGCGCAACGACAGCCTGGCCGCCATGGTTGCCCCATACCGTGATGCCCCACCGCTCACCGAACGCGCCCCGGCCACCCGCCTGCTGACCATCGCCGAACAAGCCGCCCCCGGCATGCGCCCGGACTTCATCGCCTTCCCCGGCACACGCTTTTCCAGTGAGCACCACTATGCGGTGTTCATGAAGGGCGGCACGCACCTGACCTCGCACCTGCTCACGCCTGTGCTGATCGATGCGCAAACGCTGGCGGTGACCGCAGTGGGCGAACGCCCGTGGTACATGGATGCCATGGGCCTGTCGCAACCGCTGCACTTCGGTGACTACGGTGGTCGGCCTATGCAGATTCTGTGGGCGATCCTCGATGTGCTGACCATCATCGTGCTCGGCAGCGGGTTATACCTGTGGTGGGGCAAACAGCGCACGAAGCGGGAGGCGCGGCCATGAGTCACAAGTCACAGCCGACCTGGCGCATCTTCATCTGGCCAACGGTCATGGCCCTGCTTACTACCGTGGGGCTGTTTGCCGCCTTGCTGGGGGACGGGGTCTGGGACAGCCTGGCCTGGCTCGGCCTAGGGGTATCGGCTGCCCTCGGCCTGCAAGGTTTCTACCCTCGTTCACGGCAGTAACCGGGTAATACCTGTACCCTCTTTTGCCGCGACATGGTTGGCTGCCATCTTCCAAGGAGCCACACCATGACACCTTTGCAGCGCCTCGAAGCGCTAGATCAACAGCTCATCGCCCTTGAGCGAGGCAAACCCGAACTGGTAGGCGAAACGGAACCGGCCGCCATGCGTCAACGCTTTTTTGGTGACCTGGCAGCGTTCTGGAACGACCCTGTCGAAGAAGGCCAGAGCCGGTTCAAGCAGCTGCGCCAACTGCGTCATGAACAACTTCTGGCCGAACTGGAACTGCGCCTCGCCGACCAGACCCTGGACTACAGCCACATCAGCCTGCTGCGCACCTCTCTGGAGCTGCCGTTACCCTGGCAGCGCAACCACTTGCCAGACACCCACCGGGCCCAGGTTTATCGTCCGGTTTTCAACCGTTCGAGCCCTCATGGCCGGTTGCCGTTACCCGGCGTGCTGGTGCTTGTGGCAGACGCGCCGCAAGGGGTGGACGCCGAGCCGGTTACAGCCTCCGGCATAGCACTGTTGTGCAGCGTTTCCCACGGCGTCGAAGGGTTCGCCAATCTGGCCGAATTACATACCGAACTATGTGAGCGCCTGGACGACCCGCTGCAAAGCCGCCCACTGTTGCAACTGCTACCCCGCCTGGAGGACCAGCAGCTGGTAAGGTGTGCCGACCGGCTGCGCTACGAGTGGTTTACCGGCGATCTGGTCGAACAACAGGTAACTGATGTGCTCGACGCCCAGCATCAACGGCTTACCATCGCCTGGCACGCCGCCTGGACGCTTGGCCAGACCCCGGATCTGCCGGCACTGAAAACCGCCATAGCCAAACAGCAGTCACTGATCGACCTCATGGGCAGCCAATATGCGCTGTCCACCCGTTATGCACTGCTGCTGGAAAAACACCTGCCCGCATGGCTGCGTGAGAGTTCCACGCAAAGCCTGACGCACATCATGCAAACGATCCAGGAGCTCGCCGGGGCCATCGCCCAGGCAGCTGCGCCTGGCTTGCTCACGCTGGAGCAATTCCGTACTCGCCACCACCTGCTCGCATGGGTACGTGAACGCCTGGGCGAGGCGCTACGCCGTGAGTTCGCCATCGAGTTGCCCGCCGAGAAAATCTGCGTATCCGTCACCCTGGCACGCCGCAAGGGCCCGTTGGTGAACCCACTGGCACCTTCCGGGTATGTTGCGGTTGTCAATCGTCGACATGTGGGTGATACCGTCGAACTGGTCCCCATCACCTACCGCCTCGACGAACTGGCGTTGCTCAATATTGCCTGGTTCGACCTCGACTACTGGCTGACTGCTCGAGTCCACCACGAGGATGGCAGCCCACTCGACTCGCTATCCCCCGAGGGGGCGAAGCGCCTTGTACGCAAACTCGACGCCGGCAGTGGCTACATCAGCTTTCTGCGCACCCACCTGCTTGAATCCTCCGCTGCGCGTTGGCGCATGCAGGCCCACGGCAACATAACCCGCACACGCATGCACGCCGAAGCGGCCAAGGCCCGTTACGCCAGGCATTTACTCGAGGGTACCCAAGAACGCGGTTATCGATGGATCAAGGCAGTTATCAACCACTCCGACAATCGCTGGCGACCCGCCATCGACGAGCAACGCGTCATGGTTCATCAATTGACCGCGGACGGGCATACGCTGCAAGGGGTACTGCTGATCAAAGCCCAGAATGAGGCTATTCAACCTCTTGTGTTGTACACACCAGACGCTCCCGACCGGCGCGCCTGGCGTGAATACCCGAACACCCGCGCCCTGCTGAAAATGTTACGCCGCACCCCCGCCCTGCGCCGTTACCTGGTTCAGCGGGCACCATTGGCCGATGGCATGCGGCTTGACCGGTTGATACGCAAGGGGCGCCTGGGGCCGCACGTGCAATGGCCAAAGATCGAAGGGAACCTGTTCGAAGCCCTTTACCGAGCGCAAGTCCAGGCCATGATCGCCGAAGCCGATGCCAACAGTCGCAGCCACAGCGAACTGCTTGGCGAAATCGGGCTGGCAACACTGCACCTGACCCTCGACATGATCAGCCTGGTGCTGCCAGCTCCGGCCCTCTCGTCCTTGGCCTTCGGGCGAATGTCGATCTCGGTCTGGGACGGTTTCGAGGCGATGAACAAGCAAGACCACGAGGCGATGCTTCATCACGCCATAGCTGCCTTCAGCCATGCTACCGATGGGCTGACCAGTTTCGCTAGCTCACCCCTCATGCGCAGGGCGATGCGCGGCCTGCCACCTCAACCCCCGCGGCCCCTGCCGACAACCCACGAAGCGGCCGTGGACGTGAGCAAACTGCGCTACCGGATCGACGGGGTCCACGGCGAGGAAGTGTACGAGCAGATCAATACGCTTGGCCCGGTTCGATACTTCGTGAAGGACAGCCAGGGGCGTATGTACAACGTCCACTTCGACGGCCATCGCTGGCGTGTGCTCGACCCCAGGCAACCGGACGCTTATGTACAGTTGCCTATCAAGCGTCTGCGCAATGGCAACTGGGTAGTCGATTCCATCGTGCTATGGCATGACGGGTTACCTGACGTAGCCCAGCTGTTGGAAGACGTACGCCTTCAACCTGCGGTTGAGGGCGAAGCGGTGGCAGGTGAGACCAACCTGTACGATGCCGGGGGGCAACTCTATCTGCAGTTAGGCACCCATCAGTTGCCGGTCCGTCGGCACCTGCTTGCCGATCATTACCATTTGCAACTGCCCGAGAAGGCCCTGGGTGCAGTCCACGCCTGGGCCGTGCTACGCCAGCTGGAAGGCCAGTGGCGCATCCGAGTGCGCCAGCCAGGCCGCAGCAGCGACTGGCTGGCACTGCCGGCGGTTTACTCGGCCAGCTTGGGCAGCAGCCGGTCAAGCCGCTGATGCAACGCACTGCCACTCGGCCAGTTGCGCAGCAGCCGCGCCCGATCACGGGCGTAGGCGGGGGCGAAGCTGAGCTGAGTGGCGTGTTGGCACATGGCGTCCAGGTCGATCAACGACCACTGGCCGTTGTGCCAGAACAGGTTGTGGCCCTTGAAGTCGCCGTGGCTGATACGCTCGCGAATCAGTTGCTGCATCACATGCACCAAGGCATCCACCTGCTCCTCGGGCGCATCGCCGTTATCCACGTAGGGCGCGAAGCATTCGGCCAGGTCCGGGCCATCGACATACTCGGTGACCAGGTAGGCACGGCTTCGCAGCCCCATCACTCGCTGCTCCAGCACCGCGAGTGGACGCGGCGTGGCAATGTCGAGGAATTCAAGGCGGTGGCCTTCGATCCAGGAATGCCAGGCCCGGCTCGGGCGCCAGAAGCGCTTGAACCAGTGCGCGGTGTTCTTGATGTTGTAGCGTTTGAGCACCAGCGTGCGGCCGCCAACCTCGATGCGCGCCACACTGGCCGCACCACCGGTCTTGTACAGGTGGCCTTGGTCGATCAACGCGTCAGCCTGCTCCAGCACCGGCAGCATGGCTTCGACCTCGTCGCGGCGGACCGCCCGCAGACCCGAAAGGCTGCGCTCGACACTGAACAGGCTGCATTCACGGCCAGCCTTTTCCAGGTAATCCTTCTGGCGCCAGCTGCGCACCTTGTCCACCTGCTTCTGCAAGGCTTCCATCGGCAGTGCATGCTCGGCGTTGGCCAGCAGGTAGTGCACCAGCAGTTCTTCGATGAACGGCTCCAGACGCTTGGGTAGCTGGGCGAAGAACACCCCAAGGTTTTCCAGCACACGTGGGCGCGACAGCTGCTGGCCAGGCGTTTCGGCCTTGATGCCGGCGCCATCGATCAGGTACAGCTTGCCGCCGTGGCGCAGCAGGTTGTCCAGGTGCAGGTCTTCCTGCCACAGGCCCCGGGCGTGCATGTGCGCCACTGCGGTGAGCGCCTCGCCCAGCACCAGGTGCTGCTCGTCGGCCAGCACCGGCAAGCTTTCCACTGCCGCCCAGGCATCGGCCAGGCTTTCGGCGCTGTCGAGGAATTCGAACAGCAGCCAACCACCCTCGCCTTCCTTGAGGCCGTCGGCCAGCAGCTTCGGCGTGGTCAGGCCCTGCTCGGCCAGCAGCTTCACGCCTTGCAGTTCGCGCTGGAAATGCCGCGCAGCGTTACCACCGACCAGCAGCTTGGCCAGCACCGGGGTACCGCGCCACACGCCGGCGCCCACATAGCGCTGGCCCGGCAGCACGCGCAGCAGGCTGAGTAATTGCAGGTCAGCCGTGCCGGCGGCATCGGCCAGGGTGATGCTCAGGGGCAATGAGGGGTTGCGCCCGGCCTCTTTCAATTCAGACAAACGCATCAGCGGGCCTCTTTTTCACGACGGCGTTGCGTCAGGCGTTGCAGCCATGTATCGACCAGCGTGCCATCGGCAGGCTGCACCAGGTAGCTGGCCAGCAAGGTACGTACATCACGCTCGCTCCAGACCGGGGCACGACGCAGCAGCGGCTCCAGGTCCTTGAGACGGTCACGCATGCCGAACAGCAGGGGGCGGGTCTTCTCCAGGTCGATCAGTTGCGCGTCCCAGCCTTCGCGGCGCTGGCGCAGGAAGATGTGCTTGGGGTAGAAACAACCATGCACCTGGCCGGCGCTGTGCAGGGTGCGCGCCAGCTGGCCACAGGCCTGCAGGACGCCATTGCGTTCAGCATCGCTCAGTTGTGGCCAGCGTGCCAGCAGGCTGTCGAGGTCGGCCCATTCGTCCAGGGCGCGAGTCATCAGGATCGCCCGATGCGTGCCGCCTTTCTTTCGCTCGCCATAGAACACCGCCTGCAAGGCCGGAATCTGCAGCTTCTGGTAACGGCTGATGTTGCGGAACTCGCGGGCGAAGGTTGGCTCGCCAAATGGCCGGTGCAGGGTACGGGTCAGGTAATCGCTCTGGCGCTTGAGATAGTAGCCCTTGCCTTCGAGCTCCAGGCGGAACACGCTGCTCCAGCCACCGCGGCCGGTGTTCGGTTCGTCCACGGCATCCAGCTGCAGTGCCCACAGCGCCTCGAAGTCGTCCAGGCCATGGCGTTTGAGCAGCGCGAGGTCCGCGCTGGCCAGGTAATCGGTCATTCCCTTCCCTCGAAAAAGCTCACCACCTGGCGAATGCGCTTCTTGTCACGCACATTCAGCCGGTCGCGGCCACGGTATTGCAGGTAGAAACGCAGGCGCTGGGTTGCCGACAGGTGGTATTTGGCCACTTTGTCCAGGCACGCCAGGTCCTTGATCATCCGGTGCCGCCACATGAAGCCGCGCCAGAAATCGCCGGTGGGGCAGTCGATGAAGAATAGCGTGCCCTGGTCGTCGACCAGCAGGTTGCGCCATTTCAGGTCGTTGTGGGCGAAGTGGTGCTGGTGCATGACCCGGGTGTGGCGCGCCAGCTGGCTGCTGACATGCCTGACCCAGGCGCGATCGGCCAGGCGGGCATCGTTGCGCTCGGCCAGCGCCGACAGGTCTTCTGTGCGCGGCAGTTCGCGGGTGATCATGGCCCCCCGGGCAAAGGCCAGACCATGGCGCTCCAGGCCCCAGGCCACTACTTCGGCAGTGGGGATGCCCCACTTGTCGAACTGCTTGAGGTTCTGCCATTCGGCTTTGATCCGCGGCCGGCCCAGGTAACGGCGCATGTGCTTGCCAGCACCGGTGTAACGCTTGATGTAGTAATTGACCCCGTCACGAGTGATACGTACCACCTCGCTGAGCGGGTCGCGGGTCAGGCGCTCGCCTTGCAGGGCAAATACCGCATCGAGGCTGCCGAAGTCCGCCGCCAGGTGTTCGTAGCCCGGCGCCAGTGTCCACCCCGCCATCAGAGTGCATCCCCATAACGTTGCTTACGGTCGTAGAGTTTCTGCGCCTTGCGCTCCAGCCACGCGAGCAGCGCGGCTTCATCCTTCAGGATCTGCCGCAGCGGGCGTTGGAAGTAACCACGCAGAAAGCGCAGCTTGTCGCGCTGGGTCAGGCCGATGTCCAGCGCCGAGAAGTACAGCGCGGCCAGGTCCTTGTCGCGCCAGCGACGGCTGATTTTCGCCCGGGTCTGCGCTCGGTGCAGGTCGATCACCGACAGTTTGAAGTCGTCCGCCGTCACCGGGCGGTCGGTGTGCAGCAGGAAGTGGCAGATGTAACAGTCGCGGTGGTTGACCCCCGCGCGGTGCATGCCGCCGGTCATCTTCGCCACTTCGGCGATCAGCGCGCGTTTCAAGCGCGGCTCGGGCGGCTGCCTGACCCAGTCGATGCTGAAGTCTTCCAGGCTGATGGTCGGCGCCAGTTCTTCGGTGATGATGAACGAGTGCTGCGCGGCCGGGTTGCTGCCACGCTCGCCATAGGCGACGGCAGTCATGGTCGGCACGCCAACCTGGTGCAGTCGCTGGATGGCCTGCCATTCCTGGCCGGCACCGAGCACCGGTAGCTTGGCGGTAAGCAGGTTCTTGAAGATCTCGCCCCAGCCAATGCCGCGGTGGATCTTCACGAAGAAGCCCTCGCCAGCGACCTCGGTGCGCAGCGTGCGGCGCCCTTCCAGTTCGCGATAGACCTCGCCTTGCAGCGCCTCCACGGCATCGAAGGCATCACGCCCGGCCCAAAGACGCTTGAACGGTTCGGCCAGTATCAGCTTCATGCGGACTCCTGCCCCAGGATCACATCGGCGGCATGCTGCGGCATGCTGTACAAATCGGCGGTTTCAGCAAACGCCAGGCCGTTGCGCGACCAGCTGGCGCGGGCCTGTTGGTCTTCCAGCATGCGCTGCAGGTAGCCATTGAGCTGTTCCTGCTCGAATGGCTCATCCAGCACCAGGCCGCTGTCGGCCTCGGCAATGTAGTGGGCGTAGCCGCACACCTTGGAGACCAGCACCGGCAGGCCGGCCACCAGCGCTTCGAGCAGCACCGTGCCAGTGTTCTCGTTGTACGCCGGGTGGATCAGCAGGTCGGCGCCCAGCAGGAAACGCGGGATGTCGCTGCGGCCCTTGAGGAACTGCACCTGCTCGCCCAGGCCCAGGGTAGCGCTTTGCAGCTGGAACACCTTGGGGTCATCCTGGCCGATCACCATCAGCCTGGTGCGCTTGCGCAGGGCCGACGGCAGTGCAGCCAGGGCCTTGAGGCTGCGGTCAACGCCCTTGGTCTTGAAGCCCGAGCCAATCTGCACCAGCAGCAGGTCGTCATCGCCCAGGTTGAATTCCTTGCGGAACTCTGCGCGGATCTCGTCGGCGTTGGCCGGCGCGCGGCGGTCCTGGGAAATGCCCGGCGGCAGCAGGTGGAACCGCTCCACCGGGGTACCGTAGTGCTTGATGAACAGCGGCTGCTGCACTTCGGAAATCATCAGCACTTCGGTATGGGCGTCCTTGGCGAACACCGCTCGTTCGTACTCGGCAAAGTGCCGGTAGCGGCCCCAGCGGCGGTACAGGCCGCCGCGCAGGGTTTGTGCCTTGTCCTCGAAGCAGCCGTCGGCGGCGTAGTACACGTCCAGCCCTGGCATCTTGTTGAAGCCGATCAGGCGGTCGACCGGGCGCCTGGCCAGGTCGGCGGCCATCCAGGCGCTGAGCTTTTCATTGCGGCGATGGTTGAAAATCGCCTTCACCGGCGCCACCAGCACTTCGAAGCCCGGCGGAATGTCACCCTCCCAGATCAGCGTGTACACACGGATCTGATGGCCCCGCTTCTGGCATTCCAGGGCAATGCGCATGAAGTCACGCTGCAGCCCACCGAAGGGGAAATATTTGTAAAGCACGAAAGCCAGTTGCATCAACGGACATCCTCAGCCAGCAGCAACGCGCTCAAGCGGCTCGCTACATGCTCGGGATTCAGGCGAGTGAAGCACAGCGGCCACTCGCGTTTCAGATCGAACCGGCGCAGGTCGTCGGCGCTCGGTTTATAGGTGCACTTCTTCTGCAGGCAGGGCGCGCAGGGCCAGTCACTGGCCTGGTGAATCTGGGTCCGTCCGTAGGCGCCGGTCAGGCCCGGGTTGGTCGGGCCGAACAGCGAAATGGTGGGCACATCGAGTGCCGCCGCCAGGTGACCGAGGCCCGTATCGACCGCCACACAGGCTTTTGCCGCCGCCAACACGCGTGCGACGCCGGCAAGGTTCAATTTGGGGAGTACCTGGCAGTTGTTCAAGCCCTGGGCGATGCGCTCGGCCCGCGCCTTCTCGGCCGGGTTGCCCCACGGCAGGCGCACCTCCAGCTTGCGCCGGCCCATGCGCTCGGCCAGTTCGCGCCAGTAGGCTTCGGGCCAGTGCTTGGTCGCCCAGGTGGTGCCATGCAGGAACACCACATAGGGGGCGGCCGGCGGCAGTTGCAGGCGCTCGAGGTCGAGGCCGTAGTTGCCGATGCCTTCCGGCAGGTCGTAGGCCAGGGCCATTGCGAACAGCTGGCGCACCCGCTCCACCGCGTGCTGGCCGGTGGCAACCGACAGGCGCCGGTCATAGAAGCGGCTGGCCCAGCCTTCGCGGGCCGAGTAGCGGTCCAGGCCGGCCACCGGAGCCTTCACGTAGCGGGTCAGCCAGGCCGACTTGACCAGGCCCTGGGCGTCGATCACCAGGTCGTACTTGCGCTCGCGTACACGTTGCTTGAACGCCTTCCACTCGCCGCTCTTGATGGTTTGCCAGAGGTTCTTGCGCCAGCGGCGAATGGCCACCGGGATCACCTGGTCGACCGCCGGGTGCCAGCTGGGGATTTCGGCGAAGCCTTCTTCCACCACCCAGTCGAAGCGGATGCCCGGGATGGCGTGGGCGGCATCGGTAAGCGCCGGCAAGGTGTGGATCACATCACCCAGCGACGAAGTCTTGATGATCAGTACCCGCACTTAGTCGACCTCGGCCACGGTATCGATCAGGTCCGGCCCGGTCAGGCTGTGCAGGGCAGCAATGACTTTGCCCGGTTCGAGCAGGCGCAGGCAGTTGTAGTGGCCGAAGCGGCAGGTGCGGTCGAAGCACGGGCTGCACTCGATGCCGGTGCGCACCACTTCCACGTGCTCGGCCAGCGGCGGGGTGAAGCCCGGCGAGGTCGAGCCGTACACCGCCACCAGCGGGCGGTTCAGCGCGGCGGCCACATGCATCAGGCCCGAGTCGTTGGACACCACGGCATGGGCGCAGGACATCAGGTCGATGGCCTCGGCAAGCGAGGTTTCGCCGGCCAGGTTGGACGATTCTTCACGCAGGCCCGGGATCAGCCGGTCGCGGATCTGCTCACCGACCGGGTGATCGTTCTTCGAGCCGAACAGCCACACCTGCCAGCCCTGGCGGATCATCGCATCGGCCACGGTGGCGTAGTGCTCGGCCGGCCAGCGCTTGGCCTCGCCGAACTCGGCACCAGGGCACAGCGCCAACACCGGGCGGTCCAGCTCCAGGCCGAACTTGGCCAGCGCCGTATCGCGGCTTTGCGCTTCGATCTGCAGGCTGGGGCGCGGGTACGGCTGCGGCAGCTCGGCGCCGGGCGCGTAGGCCAGGGCCATGAAGCGCTCGATCATCAGCGGGTAGCGGGCCTTGTCCAGCTTGCGCACGTCGTTGAGCAGGCCGAAGCGCATTTCGCCACGCCAGCCGGTGCGCTTGGGGATACCGGCAAAGAATGGCACCAGCGCCGACTTGAGCGAGTTGGGTAGCAGGATGGCCTGGTCGTACTGGCCGGCCAGGGACTTGCCGATGCGTCGCCGCGTGGCCAGTTCCAGTGCACCGTGGCCGAGCGGGAAGCTCAGGGCCTGACGGACCTCGGGCATGCGCTCGAGGATCGGCCGGCTCCACTCGGGGGCCAGCACATCGATCACGCAGTCGGGGTGCTGCTGTTTCAGGCTCTGGAACAGGGTCTGCGCCATCACCATGTCGCCGACCCAGCTGGGGCCAATGATCAGTATTCTCATGCTTAGTCCAGAAACGCTCGGGGAGGCTACAGGCTGCGGTACAGCCTGGCCTCCCCTCTTTATATTCAGGCTATGTGGCGGACAGTGTACCACTCAGGCATATCCGTCGCTGATTGCAGCCCCTGTGGGAGCGGCCTTCAGGCAAGGCCCAATTCACCCCAGATCCGCCGCACTTCGCGGCGCTCATCGGCAAACTGCGCCGCATCGATCACCCCGGCCTGCTTCTGCAGGGCCTGGCGGTGCGAGGCCGAGCGGAAAGCCTTGTACACTTCACGCAACAGCACCGCGTCACTGGCCGGCATCAAACCCGCCTGCTCCAGCTCTTCCAGAATGCGGATGTTATCGGTCCATCGGAGTATGGCCGGGTGGTCGTGGGACCAGGCCAAAGCGGCGTATTGCACCATAAATTCGATATCGACGATACCGCCGGCATCCTGCTTGATATCGAACGGCACGCCGGCCTCGAAGGCGTTGGCCGCGGTACCGGCTGCGGTGGCCTTGGTGCCGAGGTTGTCGCGCATCTTGGCGCGCATTTCGCTCACTTCGCTGCGCAGTTTTTCCAGGTCGCGGGCCTTGCCCAGCACCTTGGCGCGCACGCCTTCGAACGCCGTGCCCACCTGCTTGCAGCCCACCAGCACCCGGGCCCGCACCAGGGCCTGATGCTCCCAGGTCCAGGCCTCGTTCTGCTGGTAGCGCTCGAACGCTCCCAGCGAACTCACCAGCAGCCCCGAGGCACCCGACGGGCGCAGGCGCATGTCCACGTCATACAGCTGGCCCGAGTTGGTCTGGGTGGTCAGCAGATGAATGATGCGCTGGCCCAGGCGGGTGAAGAACTGCGCACTGTCGATCGGCTTGGCACCGTCGGTTTCCGCCTGCGGGTCGCCGTCATGGATGAATACCAGGTCCAGGTCCGAGCCGTGACCCAGCTCCAGGCCTCCTACCTTGCCGTAGCCGATGATGATGAAACCCGGGTCGCACAGGCTGCCGTCGGTGCGCTTGGGCTGGCCATGGCGGGCCACGGTCTGGCGCCAGGCCAGGGCCAGCACCTGGTCGAGGATGGCCTCGGCCAGCCAGGTCAGGTAGTCGCTGACTTTCATCAGCGGCAGGTTGCCGCTGATTTCCGAGGCGGCCACACGCAGGCTGTGGGCCAGCTTGAAGTGGCGCAGCGCCTCCATTTGCTGTTCCAGATCGTCCTCGGGGATGCGCGTCAGGCGTTCGCGCAGTTCGCTGGCCAGCTCCGGCGCCAGTGGCGGGCTGAACAGGCGGCCTTCATTGAGCAGTTCGTCGAGCAGCAGCGGGTAGCGGGCAATCTGCTCGGCAATCCAGGGGCTGGCGGCGCACAGGGTCAGCAGGCGACGCAAGGCGCCAGGGTTTTCGGTGAGCAGCACCAGGTAGGCAGAACGCCGTGCCACGGCCTCGACCAGCGGCAGCACGCGCTCGAGCACCAGGTCGGGGTTGTCATGTTCCACAGCCTGGGCCAGCAACCGCGGGATAAAGGCATCCAGGCGTTCACGGCCAATCCGCTGCATCGAACGCAGCTGTGGGCTGGAGCGCAGCGCGGCCAGGCGCCGCAGGGCTTCGGCGGGCTGTTGGAAACCGGCCTCCTGCAGCTGACGGCCAGCGGCATCTTCATCCTGTGCCTGCTCCCAAAGCGGCGACCATTCGCCACCCACCACCAGCTCGCCCTCGCCATCTTCATCATCCGGGTCGGCGATCACCTGGCGGAAGTGCCAGTCAATGCGGCCACGCCAGTGTGTCAGCTGGTCATGGAAGCTTTGCCAGTCGGCGTAACCGAGCATGTAGGCCACCCGCGCCTTGTCGGTCTCGCTGTCCGGCAGCATTTGCGTCTGGCGGTCGGCAATGGCCTGGATGGCATGTTCGGTATAGCGCAGGAACTCATAACCCTCGCGCAGCTCGGCGACCACGGCTGGCGGCAGATAGCCCTGGCCCTCGAGGGTGGCCAGTACTTTCAGCAACGGCCGCTGTTGCAGGCTGAGGTCGCGCCCGCCGTGGATCAGCTGGAAGGCCTGGGCGATGAATTCCACCTCGCGAATGCCACCAGCACCCAGTTTGATGTTGTCGGCCATGCCCTTGCGTCGCACTTCCTGCTGGATCAGCTGCTTCATGGTGCGCAGCGCTTCGATCGCGGAAAAGTCCAGGTAGCGGCGGTACACGAACGGCCGCAGCATCTCCTGCAGCTGCGCGCCGGCCGCCTGGTCGCCGGCCACCACCCGCGCCTTGATCATCGCATAGCGTTCCCAGTCACGGCCCTGGTCCTGGTAGTACTGCTCCAGGGCATTGAAGCTGAGCACCAGCGCGCCGGCCGAGCCATACGGGCGCAGGCGCATGTCCACGCGGAAAACGAAACCGTCGACGGTGACCGGGTCCAGCGCCTTGATCAGGCGCTGGCCCAGGCGGGTGAAGAACTCTTGGTTGTCCAGCGAGCGCTTCACACCTTCGGTTTCACCGCCTTCGGGGAAGGCGAAGATCAGGTCGATGTCCGACGACAGGTTCAGTTCTACCGCGCCCAGCTTGCCCATGCCCAGCACCACCATGTGCTGTGGCTGGCCGCTGCGGTTGCCGACAGGCGTGCCGAACTGCTGGCAGTGGCGCGGGTACAGCCATTGGTAGGCTTCGTCGATGGCGGCGTCGGCCAGGTCGGACAGATCGCGGCAGGTTTCGCCCAATGCGGCCTGGCGCGTGATGTCGCGCCAGATGATGCGCAGCTGTTGGCGGTTGCGCTCGCGGCGCAGGTTGCGCGCCAGCTCGTCCTCGCTCTGCGCCGCCTGAGCAGCTGCAGCGATGTGCCCGCGCAGTTCACCCGCGGCGTAACACCGATCCAGCTCGCCACTGGCCAGCAGGCCGAACAGCATGGCCGGCTCGCGCCGGACCAGGCCGAGCACGAAGTCGCTGGCGGCAGCTACCTGGTCGAACTGTTGCCGGTGCAGCGGGCTCCAGGCACTGAGGTCGAGTTCCGGGTGGTGAGCCACCGCATCGCTGATGAATTGCTGGTTGCGTGCGACCAGTGGCTGCAGGGTAGCGGGCAGATCGGACGGCAAAGGTAGGCGCATGGTCTATCCTTGATCGGCGTGAAATAGAGGGGAATAAGCGGCCAAGGGGAAGCCGGACCACGGTTGGACTGTCGTACAAAAGTTGGAAATAGCTGAAAAAAACGTAAAATTGGCACCAAACATCAAGAATTACCCGCTCGCGACACAATGCCAACCAACATGAACGTTTTTCCTCACAAGCCAGCATGCGACGAAACGTCGCACAAATGTAGTTTTACTACTACTCGTGTCGTGTAAAAGCATGAAATGCGAAAGCAAATGTAGTAAAACTACACGGCGCCGGAGGACACCCCGGTAATCCAAGAATTCACGACGTCTGCCCATAAGGCCAGTCGCAACTTCAGGCAATCGATTCTGGTTGCCTTTCCGCCCTGGAGCAAGCCATGCAAGACCTCGATCCAATCGAAACCCAGGAATGGCTGGATGCCCTGGAGTCGGTCCTCGACAAAGAAGGCGAAGACCGCGCTCATTACCTGATGACCCGTATGGGCGAGCTGGCCACCCGTAGTGGCTCCCAGCTGCCGTATGCGATCACCACGCCATACCGCAACACCATCCCTGTCACCCACGAAGCACGCATGCCTGGCGACCTGTTCATGGAACGCCGCATTCGCTCGATGGTGCGTTGGAACGCCCTGGCCATGGTCATGCGTACCAACCTGAAAGACTCGGACCTGGGCGGACACATCTCCAGCTTCGCCTCCAGCGCCACCCTGTACGACATCGGCTTCAACTACTTCTTCCAGGCTCCGACCGAAGAACACGGCGGCGACCTGATCTTCTTCCAGGGCCACGCTTCGCCAGGCGTCTATGCCCGTGCGTTCATGGAAGGCCGCATCAGCGAAGACCAGATGAACAACTTCCGTCAGGAAGTGGACGGCAACGGCCTGTCTTCGTACCCACACCCATGGCTGATGCCTGACTTCTGGCAGTTCCCGACCGTTTCGATGGGTCTGGGCCCGATCCAGGCCATCTACCAGGCACGCTTCATGAAGTACCTGGAAGCCCGCGGCTTCATCCCGGCCGGCAAGCAGAAGGTCTGGTGCTTCATGGGCGACGGCGAGTGCGACGAGCCGGAATCCCTGGGTGCAATCGCCCTGGCCGGCCGCGAGAAGCTGGACAACCTGATCTTCGTCATCAACTGCAACCTGCAGCGCCTCGACGGCCCGGTTCGCGGCAACGGCAAGATCATCCAGGAACTCGAAGGCGTGTTCCGTGGCGGTGGCTGGAACGTCAACAAGGTTGTCTGGGGCCGTTTCTGGGACCCACTGTTCGCCAAGGACACCAACGGTGCCCTGCAGCGCCGCATGGACGAAGTCATCGACGGCGAGTACCAGAACTACAAAGCCAAAGACGGCGCGTACGTTCGTGAGAACTTCTTCAACACCCCAGAGCTCAAGGCCATGGTCGAAGACCTGTCCGACGAAGAGATCTGGAAGCTCAACCGTGGCGGCCACGACCCGTACAAGGTCTACGCGGCGTACCACCAGGCGGTCAACCACAAGGACCAGCCTACCGTCATCCTGGCCAAGACCATCAAGGGTTACGGTACCGGTGCCGGCGAAGCCAAGAACACCGCGCACAACACCAAGAAGGTCGACGTCGACAGCCTGCGTCACTTCCGTGACCGCTTCGACATCCCGGTCAAGGATGCCGATCTGGAGAACCTGCCGTTCTTCAAGCCGGAAGAAGGTTCTGCCGAAGCCAAGTACCTGGCCGAACGCCGTGCTGCCCTGGGCGGTTTCGTGCCACAGCGCCGCGCCAAGAGCTTCAGCGTACCGACCCCGCCACTGGAAACGCTGAAAGCGATCCTGGACGGCTCGGGCGACCGCGAAATCTCCACCACCATGGCCTTCGTGCGTATTCTGGCGCAGCTGGTCAAGGACAAGGAAATCGGCCAGCGCATCGTTCCGATCATCCCGGACGAAGCTCGTACCTTCGGTATGGAAGGCATGTTCCGCCAGCTGGGCATCTACTCGTCGGTCGGCCAGCTCTACGAGCCAGTCGATAAAGACCAGGTGATGTTCTACCGCGAAGACAAGAAGGGCCAGATCCTCGAGGAAGGCATCAACGAAGCCGGCGCCATGTCGTCGTTCATCGCTGCCGGTACCTCGTACAGCTGCCACAACCAGCCGATGCTGCCGTTCTACATCTTCTACTCGATGTTCGGCTTCCAGCGTATTGGCGACCTGGCCTGGGCTGCTGGCGACAGCCGCACCCGTGGCTTCCTGATCGGCGGTACTGCCGGCCGTACCACCCTGAACGGTGAAGGCCTGCAGCACGAAGACGGTCACAGCCACATGATGGCGGGCACCATCCCGAACTGCCGCACCTACGATCCGACCTACGGCTACGAGCTGGCGGTGATCATCCAGGACGGCATGAAGAAGATGACCGAAGAGCAACAGGACATCTTCTACTACATCACCGTGATGAACGAATCCTACCAGCAGCCAGCCATGCCGGCCGGTGTCGAGGAAGGCATCATCAAGGGCATGTACCTGCTGGAAGAAGACACCCGCGAAGCCGCGCACCACGTACAGCTGATGGGCTCCGGCACCATCCTGCGCGAAGTCCGCGAAGCAGCGAAGATCCTGCGTGAAGAGTTCAACGTCGGTGCCGACGTGTGGAGCGTAACCAGCTTCAACGAACTGCGTCGCGACGGCCTGGCCGTGGAACGCGCCAACCGCCTGAAGCCTGGCCAGAAGCCACAGCAGACCTACGTCGAGCAGTGCCTGAACGGTCGCAAGGGCCCGGTCATCGCCTCCACCGACTACATGAAGCTGTTCGCCGAGCAGATTCGCCAGTGGGTACCGAGCAAAGAGTTCAAGGTCCTGGGTACCGACGGTTACGGTCGCAGCGACAGCCGCAAGAAACTGCGTCACTTCTTCGAAGTCGACCGCCACTTCGTGGTGCTGGCTGCCCTGGAAGCCCTGGCTGACCGCGGCGAGATCGAACCAAAGGTTGTTGCAGACGCTATCGTCAAGTTCGGTATCGACCCGGACAAGCGCAACCCACTGGACTGCTGAGGAGTATTTTTAAGTGAGCGAACTCATTCGCGTACCTGACATCGGCAGCGGTGAAGGTGAAATCATCGAGCTGTTCGTCAAGGTCGGTGATCGTATCGAGGCTGACCAGAGCCTGCTGACCCTGGAGTCCGACAAGGCCTCCATGGAGATCCCGGCCCCGAAAGCCGGCGTCATCAAGGAACTGAAGGTCAAGCTGGGCGACCGCCTGAAAGAAGGCGACGAGCTGCTGGTTCTGGAAGCCGAGGGCGCCGCTGCTGCGGCCCCTGAGGCCCCGGCCGCAGCCCCGGCCCAGGCTGCTGCGCCGGCTCCGGCCGCCGAAGCCGCCCCGGCCCCTGCTCCGGCAGCAGCCCCGGCTGCCGCCAGCGTGCAGGACATCCACGTGCCGGACATCGGCTCGTCGGGCAAGGCCAAGATCATCGAAGTGCTGGTCAAGGTCGGCGACACCGTCGAAGCCGACCAGTCGCTGATTACCCTGGAGTCCGACAAGGCCTCCATGGAAATCCCGTCGCCGACTGCCGGCGTGGTCGAAGAGGTCCTGTGCAAGCTGGAAGACGAAGTCGGCACTGGCGACCTGATCTTCAAGCTGAAAGTCGCGGGCGCTGCCCCGGCTGCAGCTCCTGCACCTGCCGCGGCTGCTGCCCCGGCCAAGGCTGAGGCGGCTCCGGCCGCCGCACCTGCCGCTGCAGCCCCGGCTGCTGCCCCTGCACCGGTTGCTACCGCACCGGCTGCCGGCAGCAACGCCAAGGTTCACGCAGGCCCGGCGGTTCGTCAGCTGGCCCGGGAATTTGGCGTCGACCTGGGCGCGGTTGCCGCGACCGGTCCGCACGGCCGCATCCTGAAAGAAGACGTGCAGGTCTACGTCAAGGCGATGATGCAGAAGGCCAAGGAAGCACCGGCAGCCGCTGGCGCAACCGGTGGCGCAGGCATCCCACCGATCCCTGCCGTGGACTTCAGCAAGTTTGGTGAAGTGGAAGAAGTCGCCCTGACCCGCCTGATGCAGGTCGGTGCTGCCAACCTGCACCGCAGCTGGCTGAACGTGCCGCACGTGACGCAGTTCGACTCCGCCGACATCACCGAGCTGGAGGCCTTCCGCGTTGCGCAGAAGGCCGTGGCCGAGAAAGCTGGCGTGAAGCTGACCGTGCTGCCACTACTGCTCAAGGCCTGCGCCTTCCTGCTCAAGGAACTGCCGGACTTCAACAGCTCGCTGGCGCCAAGCGGCAAGGCCATCATTCGCAAGAAGTACGTGCACATCGGCTTTGCGGTGGACACCCCGGACGGCCTGCTGGTCCCTGTGATCAAGAACGTCGACCAGAAGAGCCTGCTGCAACTGGCTGCCGAAGCGGCTGCGCTGGCCGAAAAAGCCCGCACCAAGAAGCTGTCGGCCGACGAGATGCAAGGCGCCTGCTTCACCATCTCCAGCCTCGGCCACATTGGCGGCACCGGCTTCACGCCGATCGTCAACGCGCCGGAAGTGGCTATTTTGGGCGTCTCCAAGGCGACCATGCAGCCGGTCTGGGATGGCAAGGCCTTCCAGCCGAAGCTGATGCTGCCGCTGTCGCTGTCCTACGATCACCGTGTGATCAACGGCGCTGCCGCCGCGCGCTTCACCAAGCGCCTGGGCGACGTGCTGGGCGATATCCGCACCATGCTGCTGTAAGGCAGCCCGCTGCCCCTCCCCGCGAGGGGCAGTACCCTTTTCGAGCTGCCACGCTCGTACCTCAACCCCGTCGATTGGCGGGGCTTTTTTTGCCCGGATTTTCCGGGAGGGCTGCAACCTCTGTGGGAGCGGGTTCACCCGCGAACACCGGCGCAGCCGGTGCCATGTACTGTGTTGGATTGTTCGCGGCGGTTCGACGCCTCGATAAACCCGCTCCCACAGGCCGCAAAGCGGCCCCGGAAATATCAGCCAGACTACAGATTCCCACCCACCAGCCGATAACCCGTCCACAGCATCACGCATGGCTGCTTGCCAGCCCCCGGGACATGATGCAACCTTGCCAGACCTGCCGCCCCCAAGGCCGCGTTCCCTCTTCAAGCGAGTCTTCGATGAAAAGCCAACCCGATGCCGCCAGCCGTGTGGCGGCCGAGGTCGTCACGCAGTTACCCGTGCCCTCGCGGCTCGGCATGCTGCGTTTCGAAAGGCTCAACGAAGCCAGCTGGACCATGCTCTACCTCGACCCGGCCTGCGAGCGCCAGTTCGGCCTGCACGCCGGCGACCTGTGCGCTCTGGTAGACGCACCCTATGCCAGCCTGATGGAACCCGAAGCCCGCTATCGGCTGCACGACGAGATCCAGCTGCAACTGGCCCAGCGCGGCTACTACCGCGTGCGCTACACCTTGCACACGCCAACTGCATCGCTACGCCTGCTGGAGGCTGGGGAAGCCTACAAGCAGCACAACCGCCACCTGTTGCGCGGCTACCTGAGCGTGCTCGACGACCAGGCCGAAGATACTGGCGAGGCCGGTGCCAGCGACCTGGAATCGCGCAACAACCGCCTGCAATTGGCCCTGCAACTGAACCAGCGGGCGCAGCAGGAACAACTCGAGCACCTGGAACGGGTACGCGGGCAGCAGGACCTGATTCTGCGCCTGGCCCGCCAGCGCTACAGCGCCGGGAACTCGCTGCGGGAAGCCGCCCAGCTGATAACCCAGAGCGCCTGCGAGATCTACAAGGTGGACAGCGCCAGCATCTGGCACCTGGAAGACCAGCGCCTGGAGCCCATCATCGCCTGGTACCGGGATGCGCAAGAGCACCGCCAGCCCGAAGCAATCGATGCCAGCCACTTCCCCGATTACCTCGACGCGCTGCACGCCAGCCGCGCCATCGACGCCCACAATGCCGGCCACGACCCGCGCACCCGCGCCCTGGCGCAAAGCATGTGCCCGGAAAACAAGGCCATGCTCGATGCCAGTATCCGTGTCGATGGCCAGGTAGTCGGCGTGCTGTGCCTGGAACAGACCGGCCAGACACGGGCTTGGCAGTCGGACGAAATCGCCTTTGCCGGCGAACTGGCCGACCAGTTCGCCCAAGTCATCACCAACCACAACCGGCGCACCGCCGCCAGCGCCCTGCACCTGTTCCAGCGTGCGGTCGAGCAAAGCGCCAGCGCCTTCCTGCTGGTCAACCGCGACGGTGTGGTGGAGTACGTCAACCCCAGCTTTACCGCCATCACCCAGTACAGCACCGAGGAAGTGCAAGGCCGCCACCTGGGCGAGTTGCCGGCGCTGGAAAACCTGAGCGAGCTGCTGTTCGACTCGCCGTCGAGCCTGGCCATGGGCAACAGCTGGCAGGGCGAGTTCAAGAGCCGGCGCAAGAACCTCGAGCCCTACTGGGGCCAGCTGTCGATTTCCAAGGTATACGGCGATAACCGTGAGCTGACTCACTACATCGGCATCTACGAAGACGTCACCCAGACCAAGCTGGCCCAGCAGCGCATCGAGCGCCTGGCCTACACCGACAACCTGACCAACCTGGGCAACCGCCCGGCGTTCATCCGCAGCCTGGACGAGCGCTTTGCCCGTGATGGCGAATACTCGATGTGCCTGCTGCTGGTGGATATCGACAACTTCAAGCGCATCAACGACAGCCTCGGCCACCAGACCGGCGACAAGCTGCTGATCAGCCTGGCCCGGCGCCTGCGCAACAGCCTGCACGCCGGCGGTATCCTGGCGCGCTTTGCCAGTAACGAGTTCGCCGTACTGCTCGACGACACCAGCCTGGAAGATGGCCAGGGCGTGGCTCAGCAATTGCTGCGCACCCTCGACAAGCCGATGTTCGTCGACAACCAGTTGATCAACGTCACCGCCTCGGTGGGCCTGGCCTGTGCGCCACTTCATGGTGCCGACCCGGCCAGCCTGATGAAGAACGCCGGCCTGGCGCTGCACAAGGCCAAGGCCAACGGCAAGCACCAGGTGCAGGTGTTTACCGAAGTGCTCAATGCCGAAGCCAGCTACAAGCTGTTCGTCGAGAACAACCTGCGTCGCGCCCTGACCCAGAACGAACTGGAGGTGTTCTACCAGCCCAAGCTGTGCCTGCGCAGCGGCCGCCTGCTGGGGCTGGAAGCACTGCTGCGCTGGAACCACCCCGAGCGGGGCATGATCCGCCCGGACCAGTTCATCAGCGTGGCGGAAGAAACCGGCCTGATCATCCCCATCGGCAAATGGGTGGTGCGCCAATCGTGCCGCATGAGCCAGCAACTGCGCCAGGCCGGCATGGGCAACCTGCATGTGGCCATCAACCTGTCGCCAAAGCAGTTCTCCGACCCGGACCTGGTAGCGTCGATCAGCACCATCCTCGAGGAAGAAGCCCTGCCCCCGCACCTGCTGGAGCTTGAGCTGACCGAAGGCCTGCTGCTGGAGGCCACCGAAGACACCCACCGCCAGCTGGATGAGCTGAAGGCACTGGGCCTGACCCTGGCCATGGACGATTTCGGCACCGGTTATTCGTCGCTGAGCTACCTGAAGAAATTTCCGATCGACATCCTCAAGATCGACCGCAGCTTCATCAACGAGATCCCGGACAACCAGGACGACATGGAAATCACCTCGGCGGTGGTGGCCATGGCTCACAACCTCAAGCTGAAGGTGGTGGCCGAGGGTATCGAGACGCCGGAGCAGCTGGCGTTCCTGCGCCGGCACCGCTGCGACGTGGGCCAGGGCTACCTGTTCGACCGGCCGATTCCGGGGCGCGAGCTGGCTGAACGGCTGAAGCGTTACCCGCGCGGTCCTCTGGCCTGACAGCCGCGCAAACCTCGGGCACTATAGAAACCATCAGGGCCCTATCGCCGGCAAGCCAGCTCCCACAGGGACCGCTCATATCCCAAAACCTGTGGTATCCATGTGGGAGCTGGCTTGCCGTCGATGGCTCCACCACCTATCCAACTGAATAAACACAGAGGAACCGCCATGGTCCTGCGTTCGGAAATCCTGGTGAACAAAAACGTCATGCCAACCGCGGAGCAGGCCCTGCCTGGCCGCGAAACGCCAATGAAGCTGCCCGAGTTCCACTACGTGTTCAAAGACACGCCGCTGCTCGGCCCGTTCTTCGAAGGCGCCATCGACTTCGCCATCTTCGGCCTGGGTTGCTTCTGGGGCGCCGAGCGCCGCTTCTGGCAGCGTGAAGGCGTGGTCAGCACAGTGGTCGGCTACGCTGGCGGCTTCACCCCCAACCCTACCTATGAAGAAGTGTGCTCGGGCCTGACCGGCCACACCGAAGTGGTGCTGGTGGTGTTCGACAAGGACAGGGTCAGTTACCGCGAGCTGCTGGCGATGTTCTGGGAACTGCACAACCCGACCCAGGGCATGCGCCAGGGCAACGACATCGGTACCCAGTACCGCTCGGCCATCTACTGCACCAGCCCTGAACAGCTGGAACAGGCCAAGGCCAGCCGCGACGCCTTCCAGGCCGAACTGAGCAAGGCCGGCTTCGGTGAGATCACCACTGAAATCGACCAGGCACCGACCGTGTACTTCGCCGAGGCCTACCACCAGCAGTACCTGGCCAAGAACCCGGACGGCTACTGCGGTATCGGCGGTACCGGCGTGTGCCTGCCACCGAGCCTGCAGGGTAACTGAAGCATGAGCACGATGACTTTGTTCCACTCGCCGTTGTCGCCTTTCGTGCGCAAGGTCATGGTGGTGTTGCACGAGACCGGCCAGCTTGAGCGCGTGCAGCTGCAGCCGGTGAATATCAGCCCGGTCAGCGGCGACCTACAGCTCAACCAGGACAACCCGATCGGCAAGATCCCGGCCCTGCGCCTGGAAGACGGCACCGTGCTGCATGACAGCCGGGTGATCTGCGAGTACCTCGACTTGCAGCACGTCGGCCTGCCGCTGCTGCCGCGTGAAGGCTCGGCGCGTTGGCGGCGCATGACGCTGGTGTCGCAGGCCGATGCCATCATGGATGCGGCGGTGTCGAGCCGCTATGAGACCTTCCTGCGCCCTGAAGACAAGCGCTGGGAGGGTTGGCTGCAGGCACAGGGCGACAAGATCCGCCGTAGCCTGGCCAATCTGGAGCAGGAGCATTTGCCCGAGTTGATGTCCGGGTTCGATCTGGCAGCGATCGGCGTGGCCTGTGCGCTGGGGTATCTGGATTTGCGCCAGCCCGAGTTTGGCTGGCGTGAACACCAGCCTGGCTTGGCGGCGTGGTATGCCGAGGTGGCCAAGCGGCCTTCGATGGTGGCAACAGCACCGACAGCCTGACGGGCCGCTATCGCCGGCAAGCCAGCTCCCACAGGTACTCCACGCTCTTGAATCCTGTGCTGTACCTGTGGGCCCGGGTTTCGGCGGCATGGCCCTTGGTGCTGCGGGCGCCACG
>NZ_JBNRIJ010000007.1:122521-127867 GCF_053557675.1 Pseudomonas sp. XP1
CCTCAAGGCCAGCCACCGCCCGATCTCTCTGTCCTCCCTCATGCCGCCCTCCCCACCCGAGCCCAGTCCAGCCGTCGGGTCAGCACCATGAACACCCCCAGCAGGCCAAAGCACAGCAACGAGCCCATCAACAGCGCATAGTCCTCGGCACTCAGCAGCCCGTAGAGCAGCGCATACAACGCCGCCAACCCCACCGCAAAGCCCACCCCACGCCCCAGGCTGCGCAACACATGGCTCAGGTAGAAGCCGATCAGCAGCACACACGCCGAAGCTGACAGCCCATACGCCAAACCAAAGCCGATGTGCTCGGACAACGACAGCAACAGCAGGTAGAAGAACGCCAGCGCCACCCCCACCAGGATGTACTGCACCGGGTGCACGCTGAGGTTCTTCAGTACTTCGAACAGGAAGAAGCCGGCGAAGGTCAGGGCGATGAACAGCAAGGCGTACTTGATCGCCCGCTCGCTCTTCAGGTACTGGTCCACCGGATCGACGAAGCTGACACCGAAGCTGCGCTCGCTGAAGTCCGCACACTGCCCGGCGGTGGCGCACTGGTGCAGGGCGTCTTCGAGGTTGGTGGCAAAGAACGAAGTCTGCCAGTGGGCAGTGAAGCCCTGGGCGTCGATGTTGCGGCGACTGGGCAGGTAGTTGCCGACGAAGCTCGGATGTGGCCAGTTGGCGCGCAGGTCCACGGCGCTGCTGCGGCCCACCGGCACTACGTGCAGCTGGCCGGTGCCTTGCAGTGCGAGATCGAAACCGTAGCTGAATTCACGCGCCTGCAGGCCGTCCAGCCCCGGCAGGCTGGCGTGCACGCCGCCGCGCATCCAGTCGAGCCGGGTACCGGCTTCGAACGGCACTTTCTGCTCGCCCATGCTCAGCTCCAGGCCGTTCTCGATGCCGCGGATATCGCTGATGCCCACCACCAGGAACGGCTTGTCGAAGCGGTAGTCGTCGAAATCCTTGTCGATGCCCCAGCGTTCCGGGAGTTTGAAGCGGCCACTGATACGGCCCTTGGCGTGGAACAGCCGGGCCTGGTAGATGCCACGAGCGCGCAGTTCGGTGTCCACGCCCAGGTCAGCGTCGAAGATTTCCGGCAGGAAGTACAGGTGCCCGGCAATGGTGCTGGTTTCCTGGGTGCGCTCGCCGTCCTTTTCGATCCAGCGGCGCTCGTACTTGCGGTAGGGCACCACCAGCAGCGGGCCGCTGAGTTGCTGGTCGAAGCTGGCGCTCTGGGCGATATCACGCAGCACACTGTCGCGCAGGGCCTGGCGTTCACCGATCAGGCCGCTGATCAGCAGTAGCGGGACGAGCAGTAGCAAGATCAATACAGCGATCATGCCGAGTTTGAAACCGAGGGTCTTGTTCATGGGGCCTCCTGTGGCAGTGGGCGCAGTGTCTGCGCCTTGCGTGGAGGCTTCGGGGAGATGGTGTGGAGATTGTGTGTTTTTGGGGCTGCTGCGCAGCCCCGGCAATGTCAGCTGATACGCCGCACCGGCAGCCACAACCTTACCCGCACCCCACCATCGACGTTATCCACAGCCAACGCCCCGCCATGCAGCTGCATCACCTCGGCCACAAAATTAAGCCCCAACCCGGTGCTCTTGCGCCCACTCCCCGGCCGCGGCAGCGAGTAGAACCGCTCGCTCACCCGCCCAATGGCATAGGCCGGTATCGCCTGCCCCTGGTTGAACACGCTCAGCGCCACCCGTTCGCCATCGCGTTCCAGGTCGAACAACAGCGCGCCTCCCTCCGGGGTGAAGTCCAACGCGTTGTCGAGCAGGTTGGCCAGCGCCTGGCGCATCAGAAATGGGTCACACAACAAGCGCAAACCAGCCGGCACCCGCTGGCGCACCTGCAAATCGGCACCTTCGATACGCGCCGCATGGGCCAACAGCAACTCGTCCACCAACGCCGCCAGCGCCACCTGCTGCTCATCCTCCAGCGCCTGCATCTGCTCGACCCGGGCCAGGTTGAGCAGGCGTTCGATCATCTGCTGCAAACGCTCGCTCTCGCGCTCGATGTTGCCGGCAAAGCGCGCCCGCTGGTCAGCCGGCATGTCATCGCCCTGCAACAGCTCGGAAGCGCCACGAATGGCCGCCAGCGGGCTTTTCAGCTCGTGTGTCAGGGTATGCACATACCGCTCGACATAGGCCTTGCCCTCAAGTTGCGTGCGCATGCGCTCGACCGCCTGGGCCAGGTGCGCCAGTTCGCCACCCTTGTAGTGCGGCAGGGCGGCGCGCTCGCCCTCGCTGACCGCCTGGGCGTAGCGGGCCAGCCGGCGCAGCGAGCGCGCCAGCCACCACGACAACGCGGCACCGATCAGCAGGCCCAGGCCGATCAGCCCCAGGCCCAGGGTAAGCAAGCGCCGTTCGGAGCGGTCGATGTACGGTTGCAGCGAGCTGTTGGGCTTGGCCACGGTGACCACGCCGATGATCTTGCCATCGTCGATGATCGGCGCGCCCACGTGCATCACCGAGGTGCTTTCATCGTCGGGGTCACTGCGGGTGGAGCGGGCGCCGTATTGTCCACGCAAGGTCAGGTACACGTCATTCCACTTCGAGTAGTCCTTGCCAAGGTCCTCGCCGCTGGAGTCCAGCAGCACGGTGCCCTTGGCATCGGTGACATAGATGCGGTGGCTGACCTGGTTCTTGGCCAGGCCCCAGATCTGCGCACCCGGGCTGCGCGAGCCATAGGCCTTGAGCACTTCGGGCAAGCGGCTCTGGTTCAGGGTGCCGGCCTTGACGTCATCGTGCAGGATCTCGGCCAGCAGGTTGGCGGTGTCTACCAGCGTTTCTTCCGAGGACTGGCGCACCACCGGACGGATCTGTTCGCGCACCGTGTTGAGCAGAAAGTAGCCCGCCAGCCCGACGAACAGGAAGTACACCAGGAAGATCCGGATGCCCAGGCGCATCAGGCATGGTCCGGGCTGTAGCTGTAGCCGAGGCCACGGTGGGTCTGGATCGGTTCGGCATCACTGGCCACCTGGCGCAGCTTGGCGCGCAGGCACTTGATATGGCTGTCGATGGTGCGCTCGTAGCCCACGTCAGAGACCACGCCCACGGCGTCCAGCAGCTGTTCGCGGCTGAATACCCGGTGCGGTTGCTCGAGCAGGCATTGCAGCAGGCGGAATTCATGGCGGGTAAGGGGGAGTGGCTGGCCGCGGTAGGTAATCTGCATGCGCAAGGTGTCGAGCTGGAACAGCGTGGCCTCGACAGCGGGCTCGACCCTGGGGCCCATGCGCTTGAGGATCGCCCGTACCCGCGCCGCCACTTCACGCGGGCTGAAGGGTTTGACCACATAGTCGTCTGCACCGATTTCCAGGCCCACTACCCGGTCGATTTCGCCGTCGCGGGCGCTGAGGAACATTACCGGTACCTCGCTGAATCGGCGCAGCTGGCGGCAGGTTTCGAAGCCACTGATATCAGGCAGGCCGATATCGAGGATGACCAGGTCGGCCGGGCGCTGGCGCTGCTGGTCGAGGGCGGCGCTGCCCAGGGTTACCCATTCGGTGCTATGGCCGTCGGCCTGCAGGGCGTAGACCAGGGTGTCGGCGATGGCGGCTTCGTCTTCGACGATGAGGATGTGGGGCATGGCGTCCGGCCTAACTGGGGGCAGACTGGACTTTTAACTTACCGGCCTCTTAGCGGGCAAGCCCGCGAAGATGCCGGTACAGGTGGTTTGCGATCAGCAGCCTGGCTTGCCAGCGGTGAACTTCTTGGCCGGGTTGACCGCCGCCTTGAACTCGCGCAAAGCCTTGGAGCCCACCAGCAGCGGGTAGTTGAAGCTGCTGCGGTCCACCAGGTTGACCTCGACGGTGCGCTTCACGTCCCCCAGGCACAGCTCCAGGTCGACCACCGGGCGCTTGGAGATTTCCGGCGCATTGCCTTCCTCCTCTTCATCGGCACGGCCCTTGATCTTGCTGATGCGCGAGACCTTGTGCTCGTAAACCTTGCCGTCCGAGTCCTTGGTAGCCAGGCGGAAGCGTACCCACTCGTCGCCATCACGGGTGAACAGCTCGATATCCTTGGCCGACAGCGACGCGGTGAAGGCACCGGTATCCATCTTGGCTTTCAGGGTTTCGCCCAGTTCGGGCAGGGCTATGTTCTCGTAACGGCCATAGATTGTGGGCTCGGCGGCCATGACCGGCAGCGCCAACAACGACAACAGGGCAAGCAGAGGTTTCACAGGCAAGCTTCCTTGAAGAGGGTCAGTGCTTAGACTGCACTGGCAGGATAGGTTCGCTGTCACAAGCCTAACCAACATAATGTGAAACATTTGTCCTCGCCGCAGGGCACTGGAAATTTGGCGTAGGCCACTGCCCTGCTTATCATTGCCAACCGTTTATCTCCCACAACAAGAGTCTCTTTATGCGTCGCCTGCTGACCGGCATCCTCACTACCACCCTGCTGCTGCTCAACACCTTGGTGTTGATCTGCCCGCTGCTGGTCTTCGCCCTGCTCAAACTGGTGCTGCCGGGGCGTGGGCGTGACTATGCTTCATGGGCGGTGATGTGGGTGGCCGAGACTTGGTCGGAGATCGACAAAGCCATCTTTGCACTGTGCATTCCTACCCAGTGGGATATCCGCGGCGTCGAGAACCTGCGCAAGGACACTTCGTACCTGGCCGTCAGCAACCACCAGTCCTGGGTCGACATTCCGGCGCTGATCGAGAGCCTCAACCGCCGTACACCGTTTTTCAAGTTCTTCCTGAAGAAGGAACTGATCTGGGTACCACTGCTGGGCCTTGCCTGGTGGGGGCTGGATTACCCGTTCATGAAGCGCTACAGCAAGGCCTTCCTGGAGAAGCACCCCGAGCTGAAAGGCAAGGACCTGGAAATCACCAAGGCTGCTTGTGAACTGTTCAAGCGCCAGCCGGTGACCGTGGTGAACTACCTGGAAGGCACGCGCTTCACCGAAGCCAAGCGTCAGCAGCAGCAATCGCCGTATCGCTACCTGCTCAAGCCCAAGGCTGGTGGTGTGGCGTTCGTGTTGGCGGCATTGGGCGAGCAACTGGATGCCTTGCTGGATGTGACCATCGTCTATCCCGGCAACAAGGCGCCGGGTTTCTGGGATTTGCTCAATGGCAGCATCAGCCGGGTGATTATCGACATTCGCGTGCGTGAACTGGACCCGATGCTGTGGGCGGGGGATTACGAGAATGATCCTGGGTTCAGGCAGACCGTGCAGGCCTGGGTGAACCAGTTGTGGGTGGAGAAGGACTTGCGGATCGAGCAGCTGCGGGCCGAAATGGGCTGAGATATTTACTGCCTGTATCGGCCTCTTCGCGGGCACGCCCGCTCCCACAGGATCTCCACAGTTTTCGAATTCTGTGCAGGTCCTGTGGTAG
>NZ_JBNRIJ010000007.1:127953-129463 GCF_053557675.1 Pseudomonas sp. XP1
TTACAAGAATCCGATTAAAAACCTGGCTAATAATCAGCATTAGGATTACTTCTTTGTCACACCGCACCTAGGTGGATAAAAATCGGCCAAAGCACAACTACAAAAATGCTCTGGATCGAATGATGGCCAACTCACCCAGCTCCACCCCCGTCCAGCTCCGCCGTGTCCTCGGCCTGCCCGCCCTGGTGTTCTTCGGCCTGGTGTACATGGTCCCGCTGACCATCTTCACCACTTACGGCATCGTCACCGAACTTACTGGTGGCCGCACGGCTGGCGCCTACATGGTCACGCTGGTGGCCATGCTGTTCACCGCCACATCCTACAGTTTCATGGTCAAACGCTTCCCGGTCGCGGGCTCGGCGTACTCCTATACCAACATGGCCTTTGGGCCGAACGTTGGCTTCCTGGCTGGCTGGTCGCTGCTGCTCGACTACCTGTTCCTGCCGATGATCAACTACCTGCTGATCGGCCTGTTCCTCAACATAGCCTTCCCCGCCATACCCGCGTGGTCGATCGCACTGGCCTCCATTGCCCTGGTCACGGCGCTCAACGTGGTCGGCATTCACTCTGTGGCCAAGACCAGCAACCTGATCGTCGGCGCACAGATCGTCTTCATCGTGGTGTTCGTCGCCCTGTCCTGCCAGTCCCTGGCCGGCCAACCGCTCGACCTGCTTTCGCCACTGCTGGGCGACGGTTCGCAGCCGGGCTTCGGCGCGCTGATGGCTGGTGCGGCGGTGCTGTGCCTGTCGTTCCTCGGCTTTGACGCTGTCTCTACCTTGGCCGAAGAATGCCGCGATGCCCGCCGCGATGTGCCCCGGGCCATCATCCTCACCACCTTGTTCGCCGGTTTGCTGTTCACCGGGCTGGCCTACGTCAGCCAGTTGGTGCTGCCGGGCACCACCTTTGCCAATGCCGATGCGGCGGCCAACGAGGTGATGTTCAAGGCGGGCGGTCAGTTCCTGGCCAACTTCTTCACTGCGGCCTATGTGGCTGGCAGCCTGGGCTCGGCACTGGCCTCGCAGGCGGCGGTTTCGCGCATTCTGTTCACCATGGGCCGTGACAAGGTGCTGCCGCAGCGTACTTTCGGCTACCTGTCACCGCGCTTTGGCACGCCAGTGTTCGCAATTCTGCTGGTTTCGGCGTTCTCGTTGCTGGCGTTGGTAATAGACCTGGCGACCCTTGCCTCGCTGATCAGCTTTGGTGCACTGGTGGCGTTTTCGGCGGTGAACCTTGCGGTGGTAAAAACCCATCTGGTGGACGATGCCACGCAGCTCAGCCTCAAAGGGCTGCTGAGCTATGGCCTGGTTCCGCTGGTGGGGTTGGGGCTGACACTGTGGCTGTGGACCAGCCTGTCGGCGCTGACCTTGGTTATTGGCCTGTGCTGGTTTGCGGTGGGTCTTGCGTACCTCGCAGTACTGACCGCCGGCTTCCGCCGCCCGGTGCGGCTGGTGGACTTCTCAGAAGCTGCATGACCTGAAAATTGCGCTGGCTGTACTGGCCTCATCGCCGG
>NZ_JBNRIJ010000007.1:129662-165130 GCF_053557675.1 Pseudomonas sp. XP1
AGGTTCTGCAACAGCGACCCGGCAATCCCCTGCTGCCCCAGGTACTGAAGCAGCAACGGCGCAAACTGCCCGATCATCCCGGTATCCATCCCCAGCGCCTTGAACGCATTGTCCAGGTCGCTGCGGTTTTCCACATTGTTGCCCAGCGCATTGCTCAAGGCCGACTGGCTCTCGCTGTTCTTGCCCAGCAACTCACCCAGGCCAGTCAAGCCACCCAGTGCATTGGCCCCGGCAAGCAGGTCCAGCCCCGGTATGGCCTTGGTCAATTGGCCGTAGTCGTCGCTGCTCAGGTTGTTGCGCGCCAGCCCCAGCATGGCCCCTGCACCACCCACGGCTTGTTCTGGGGTGATATTCAATTGGCTGCCCAAGGTATTGAGCAGGTTTGCCTGCGCCTCGGGTGCCTGCACCAGGCCTTGCTGGCTCTGATTCTGGTTCTGCATGGCCGACACGGCGTTGGCGGCGTCGCTGAGGTTGAAGGCGAACACCGGGCTTGCGGCCAGGGTCATCAGAGTTGCCAGGGTGAATGCTTTCATCGGGAGGGACCTCGTGGGCCAGGATGGCCTGGGAAACGCGAGTTTTGACTGGGATCTCGCAGCTTTGTTCCGACCCGGCTGTCGACCACTTTTGCTGACCGCCTCAGTGCTTTTGACCTGGATACCTGCCCATGTAAAAAATGCTAGCGTTGCTTGGGAAAAAATAATCGCTGATTTGGGCCTTGCCGAAGCAGGTTCACAGGTTCTCCACTCAGCCCAAAAAAAGAGCCCCTCATATTGAGGGGCTCTTTGTTACATCACGCTATCAGGCTGCGCCCCACATCTTGTGCGGGTCGATCACGAATTTCTTCGGCACACCTGCATCGAACTCGCCATAACCTTCCGGCGCCTGATCCAGGTTGATCACCTGCACGCCAACCACTTCGGCGATGTTGATACGGTCCCACATGATCGCCTGCATCAACTGGCGGTTGTACTTCATGGTCGGGGTCTGGCCGGTGTGGAAGCTGTGCGACTTGGCCCAGCCCAGGCCGAAGCGAATGCTCAAGGCACCGATCTTGGCGGCAGCATCCACCGCACCCGGATCTTCGGTCACGTACAGGCCCGGAATACCGATGTTGCCGGCAACGCGGGTAACCTGCATCAACGAGTTCAGCACCGTGGCCGGGGCTTCATGCTTGGCACCTTCGTGGCCATGCCCGCGGGCCTCGAAGCCAACGGCGTCGATGGCGCAGTCCACTTCCGGCTCGCCGAGGATATCGACGATCTGCTCGTGCAGCGGGGTGTCCTTGGACAAGTCGACCACTTCGAAGCCCTGGGACTTGGCATGGGCCAGGCGGGCCGGGTTGAGGTCGCCGACGATGACGCAGGCAGCGCCCAGCAGGCGTGCCGAGGCAGCAGCAGCCAGGCCGACGGGGCCGGCACCGGCGACATAGACGGTGCTGCCTGGGCCAACGCCGGCAGTCACGGCACCGTGGTAGCCGGTCGGCAGGATGTCGGACAGGCAGGTCAGGTCACGAATTTTCTCCATGGCCTTGTCGCGCTCAGGCAGTTTCAGCAGGTTGAAGTCAGCATACGGCACCAGCACGTACTCGGCCTGGCCGCCGGTCCAGTCGCCCATGTCGACGTAACCGTAGGCGCCGCCGGCGCGGGCAGGGTTGACGGTGAGGCAGACACCAGTGTGCATCTCTTTGCAGGAGCGGCAACGGCCACAGGCGACGTTGAAGGGTACCGAGACCAGGTCGCCGATCTGCATGCGCTCGACATCGCGGCCTTTCTCGACGATTTCACCGGTGATTTCGTGGCCCAGGACCAGGCCGACCTGGGCAGTGGTGCGACCGCGGACCATGTGCTGGTCGGAGCCGCAGATGTTGGTGGAGACCACCTTCAGGATCACGCCGTGCTCGATCTTCTTGCCGCGTGGGTCCTGCATTTTCGGGTAGTCGATCTTCTGCACCTCGACCTTGCCGGCGCCGAGATATACCACTCCACGATTGCCAGACATGCTCTTACCTCGCTTGATTTGTAGTTATGCAGCGGTGGTTGAACGCGCCGCCATCCGTGGGCGGCATGTGTTTCTGGAATGAGGGGAATTGTGGGCCTGATGGGACGGGATGCACTGACTGGGAGCGACAGGGAGATGCCTTTTAGCGGCAGGTTTGTCGTTGTCGGAAATGGGGAACAGGGTTGGTGGCCTGTGCCGGCCCCTTCGCGGCTGAAGCCGCTCCCACAGGGTTTGGCGCAAGGCTCAACGCCAACGCTGTACCTGTGGGAGCGGGTTTACCCGCGAAGTGGCCAGTGCAGGTTATTACAAAACTACGGTCCGGTTGGCGTTGAGGAACACTCGCCGCTCGATGTGATAACCCACGGCCCGCGCCAAGGTCAGGCATTCGATGTCGCGCCCTTTGGCAATCAGGTCTTCCGGGTAATGGCTGTGGTCCACCACCTCGACACCCTGGGCAATGATCGGCCCTTCGTCGAGGTCGTTGTTGATGTAGTGCGCCGTGGCACCGACCATCTTCACGCCCTTGTTGTACGCCTGGTGGTACGGCTTGGCGCCCTTGAACCCTGGCAGCAACGAGTGGTGAATGTTGATCGCCCAACCATCCAGGCGCCGGCACAGCTCCGGCGACAGCACCTGCATGTAGCGTGCAAGTATCACCAGCTCGGCACCGGTTTCCTCGATCACCTGAAGTACCTTGCGCTCTTGCCCAGGCTTGTCCTTCGGGTCCAGGGCAAAGTGGTAATAAGGGATCTTGTGCCAGTGTGCCAGGGGTTCGAGATCGGGGTGATTGGACACCACCGCGACCACGTCCATGGCCAGCTGACCGATACGCTGGCGATACAGCAGATCGTTAAGGCAATGGTCGGCCTTGGACACCATGATCACCACCTTGGGGCGGTGATTCGGTGCGGTCAGCTCGAAGGCCATGCCGAACGCATCGCTGCGCTCGGCGAGGCCGGCGCGGAAGCCGGCTTCGTCGAAATCGTCCGGCTGGCGGAACTCCACGCGAATGAAGAAACGCCCCGACAGCCGGTCATCGAAGGAGTGGTGCTCCGTCACGTAGCAGCGCTGCTCGAAGAGGTAACGCGTCACCACGTCGACGGTGCCGAGCATGCTCGGGCAGTCGGCGGTGAGAATCCAGGTATCCGGTGCCCGACTCATGTTCTGTTCTCCTTAAGCCTCGATGCTCAGACCGTACTCGGCCGAAGCGTCCTGCAGCCACAGCCACCAGTAGTCGGCGAAGCTGCGGCGAATCACCAGCTCCCAGGTGTCTTCGGCGGTGCGGCGGATCACCAGTTGCGACTTGGCGAACACGGTGCCGACAGCCTTGCCCACCGGGAAGTTGTTCGGGTGAACATCATAGCTGGTGGATTTCATCAGCACTTCGCGCACGTTCGGGCCGCGCAGCTCCAGCAGGCTCTGCCCGCCGCTGACATTGACCACCTGGATGTGCTGGCCTTCGAGGGCAGCACGCAGTTTCTGCTCGACCGCCAGTTCCTGGCCGCCAGGCACGATCAGCAGCCACTCGTCGGGGCCGACCCATTGCAGCGACATTTCGTTGTTGGCGACTACCGTCAGTGCCACTGGCAGCTCCAGGCCCAGGGCCTTGTGCACGCCGGCGGCGAATTCCGGGTCGTGGCCGTCGCCACGGATGGTCAGGTGGCCGAGGAACTTGCGTTCACGCAGGGTCACACCTGCGTTCTTGCGGCCTTTGCCAACCAGGCTGGCCAGGTCGGCGTGGTGCAGTGGCGACTGGGCCTTGGCCTCGGCGCCGGGGTTTTGCTGGAAGACGTTGATAGCACTCATTTCTTACCTGCCTTGAATTCTTGTTCGTCGATGCGACGCAGCTTGTGTGTTGGGGCTACCGCCCTCATCGCCGGCAAGCCAGCTCCCACAGGGACCTCGCCAACCTTCAAAGCTGCATCGATCCTGTGGGAGCCGGCTTGCCGGCGATGAGGCCTGGCCCACCCCCACAGGGCCCGGAGTCAAACGTTCTGCCGCTCACCCTTCGGATCGAAGAACACCGAAGACACGATCTCCGCCTCGATCACGCTGCCATCTGCCTGCGGCGAGTAGACGCGCTCGCCCATGCGCTTGAGGCCGCCTTTGACCACACCCATGGCGAACGAGTAGCCCAGGGAGTTGGACGCATAGCTGGAGGTGACGTGGCCAACCATATCCATCGGGATCGGCTGCTTCGGATCGAATACCAGCTGGGCGCCTTCGGGCAGCCACTTGGTCGGGTCGATCGGCTTCAGGCCTACCAGCTGTTTGCGGTTCTCACGCACGCAGTCTTCGCGGTTCATGCCACGCAGGCCGATCCACGAGTACGGCTTGTTGCGGCCTACGCACCAGCTCATGTTCAGGTCGTCCGGGGTCATCGAGCCGTCGGTATCCTGGCCAACAATGATGAAGCCCTTCTCGGCGCGCAGTACGTGCATGGTCTCGGTGCCGTACGGGGTCAGGTTGTACTTCTTGCCCGCCTCGACGATCTGTTCCAGCACGCCCATGGCGTAGTTGGCCTGCACGTTCACTTCGTACGACAGCTCGCCGGTGAACGAAATACGGAACACCCGGGCCGGTACGCCGCCGACGTTGCCTTCCTTCCAGGTCATGAACGGGAAGGCTTCCTTGTCCATGTCGATGTCGGTCAGCTCGCTGAGCAGCTTGCGGCTGTTGGGGCCGGACAGGGTCATGGTGGCCCAGTGGTCGGTGACCGAGGTGAAGTAAACCTTCAGTTCCGGCCATTCGGTCTGGTGATACAGCTCCATCCACTGCAGCACGCGTGCAGCGCCGCCGGTGGTGGTGGTCATGATGAAGTGGTTGTCGCCGACGCAGGCGGTTACACCGTCGTCGAAGACCATGCCGTCTTCCTTGCACATCAGGCCGTAGCGGGCCTTGCCCACGTCGAGCTTGGTCCAGGCGTTGGTGTAGATGCGGTTCAGGAACTCACGGGCATCCGGACCCTGGATGTCGATCTTGCCCAGGGTCGAGGCGTCCAGCAGGCCAACGCTGTCACGCACGGCCTTGCATTCGCGAGCCACGGCAGCATGGATGTCTTCACCGGCTTTCGGGAAATACCACGGGCGCTTCCACTGGCCGACGTCTTCGAACTCGGCGCCGTTCTTCACGTGCCAGGCATGCAGGGCAGTGAAGCGTACCGGTTCGAACAGGTGGCCACAGTGACGGCCCGCTACCGCGCCGAAGGTCACCGGCGTGTAGTTGGGGCGGAACATGGTGGTGCCCATTTCCGGAATGGTAATACCGATCGAACGGGCGGCGATGGCCAGGCCGTTGATGTTGCCCAGTTTGCCCTGGTCGGTACCGAAGCCCAGCGCGGTGTAGCGTTTTACGTGCTCGACCGACTCGAAGCCTTCACGGGTGGCCAGTTCGATGGCGGCCGCGGTGACGTCGTTCTGCTGGTCGACGAACTGCTTGGGTGCGCGGGCAGTGCCCTTGTCGTGCGGCACCTGGAACAGCGCCACGGTGGGCTCTTCCTTGCGCGCAACGGTTTTCGGCAGGCTGCCGACCGTGGCTTTGAAGCCCGCTTCGGTGGCTGCGCGAACGCCGCCTTCGAAGCCATCGGCGATCACGTCGCCCAGGGCGTAGACGCCATTGATGCCACCCACGCATTCGCGTTTCTGCGGAGCATCGCCCGGCACGAAGCCGAGGATGTCTTCACGCCATACCGGGCGACCGCCCAGGTGCGAAGCCAGGTGCACGATCGGGCTGTAGCCACCGGAGGTAGCGATCAGGTCGCATTCGAGGGTTTCGCCAGGGCTGGTGACCTTGTGTGCCTGCACATCGATGGCGGCCACACGGGCGCCGGTGACGTGCTTGCTGCCCTTGGCCTCGATCACGGCGCTGGAAGTGAGGATGCGGATGCCTTTGGCACGTGCTTCTTCAACCAGCGAGCCACGCGGGTTGTGGCGAGCGTCGGCAATGGCGACCACTTGCAGGCCGGCGTCGTGCCAGTCCAGCGCGGCACGGTAGGCGTGGTCGTTGTTGGTCGACAGCACCAGCTTGCGGCCCGGGGCCACGCCGTAGCGGCGCACGTAGGTGGACACGGCACCGGCCAGCATGTTGCCCGGCAGGTCGTTGTTGCCGTACACCAGCGGGCGCTCGTGGGCGCCCGCAGCCAGGACCACGCGCTTGGCGCGGACACGGTGCACGCGGTGGCGTACTTGGCCGATCGGGGCGCGGTCGCCGAGGTGGTCGGTGAGGCGCTCGTGGATGGTCAGGAAGTTATGGTCGTGGTAGCCGTTGACCGTGGCACGTGGCAGCAGGGTCACTTCCGGCAGGCTTTCCAGCTCTTTGACCACGGCGCTGACCCAATCGGCAGCAGGTTTGCCGTCGAGGGTTTCGCGGGTGTCGAGCAGGCTGCCGCCGAACTCTTCCTGCTCGTCAGCCAGGATCACGCGGGCACCGCTGCGGGCAGCGGCCAGTGCAGCGGCCAGGCCAGCAGGGCCGGCGCCGACGACCAGCACGTCGCAGTGCTGGTTCATGTAGTCGTAGCTGTCCGGGTCGTTCTGCAGCGGCGCGCGGCCAAGGCCTGCGGCTTTGCGGATGTACTTCTCGTAAGTCATCCAGAACGATTTCGGGTACATGAAGGTTTTGTAGTAGAAGCCCGGCGGCATCATGCTGCCGCCTACCTTGCCCAGGATGCCCATGACGTCGTTGTTGACGTTCGGCCAGCCGTTGGTGCTGGTAGCTACAAGACCTGCGTACAGCGCCTGCTGGGTGGCACGCACGTTGGGGATCTGGGTGGCTTCGCTGGAGCCGATCTGCAGGATGGCGTTCGGCTCTTCGGTACCGGCGGCGATGATGCCGCGTGGACGCGAATACTTGAAGCTGCGGCCGACGATGTCGACGCCGTTGGCCAGCAACGCGGCGGCCAGGCTGTCACCGGCATAACCTTGGTAGGTCTTGCCGTTGAAAGTGAAGTTCAGGACCTTGCTGCGGTCGATACGGCCGCCGCTGGCGAGGCGATAGGTCTGGCTCATACTTTTTCCCCTTGGCCTTTGACGGTCGACGCGGCGCTGTTCTGCTTGCCGCTGGCGGTCACTTGCGGCTTCTCGCCAATCTTGTAGGTTTCCAGAATCTCGTAGGTCACGGTGTCGCGAGTGACGTTGAAATACTGGCGGCAGCCGGCAACGTGGTCCCACAGTTCGTGGTGAATACCGCGTGGGTTGTCACGGTAGAACATGTAGGTACCCCATTCCTCGTCAGAGCAGGCGTTAGGGTCCAGCGGGCGGGCGATGTGCGCCTGGCCAGAGGCGTGGAACTCTTCTTCGGAGCGCAGCTCGCCGCAGTGGGGACAGAAAATATGCAACATGACGGTGTCTCCGGTTAGTGGGCGACGGCGGCGGCGCCGTGTTCGTCGATCAGTGCGCCGTTGTAGAAACGGTCCATGGAGAACGGCGCGGCCAGTGGGTGCATTTCGCCCTTGGCCAGGCTCGCGGCGAAGACGTTGCCCGAACCTGGGGTAGCCTTGAAGCCGCCAGTACCCCAACCGCAGTTGAAGAACATGTTCTTGACCGGGGTCTTGGTGATGATCGGGCAAGCGTCCGGCGAGGTATCGACGATGCCGCCCCACTGGCGGTTCATACGCACGCGCGAGAGGTTGGGGAACATCTCGACGATGGCCTGCAGGGTGTGCTCGATCACCGGGTAAGAGCCGCGCTGGCCGTAGCCGACCCAGCCGTCGATACCGGCACCGATCACCAGGTCGCCCTTGTCGGACTGGCTGATGTAGCCGTGCACGGCGTTGGACATGATCACGCTGTCGATGATCGGCTTGATCGGCTCGGATACCAGCGCCTGCAGCGGGTGCGATTCCAGCGGCAGGCGGAAGCCGGCCAGCTTGGCCATGTGCCCGGAATTACCGGCGGTGACCACGCCGACGCGCTTGGCGCCGATGAAGCCTTTGTTGGTTTCCACACCGATGACCGCGCCGTTTTCCTTGCGGAAGCCGATCACTTCGGTCTGCTGGATCAGGTCCACGCCCAGGGCGTCGGCGGCACGGGCGAAGCCCCAGGCCACAGCGTCGTGACGCGCCACGCCGCCACGGCGCTGCACGGTGGCACCGAGGATCGGGTAGCGGGTGTTCTTCGAGCAGTCCAGGTACGGGATCTCGGCCGCGACCTGGGCGGTGTTGAGCAGTTCGCCATCCACGCCGTTCAGGCGGTTGGCGCTGACCCGGCGCTCGGAGTCACGCATGTCCTGCAGGGTGTGGCACAGGTTGTACACGCCGCGCTGGGAGAACATCACGTTGTAGTTGAGGTCCTGGGACAGGCCCTCCCACAGCTTCATGGCGTGTTCGTACAGGTGCGCCGACTCATCCCACAGGTAGTTGGAACGCACGATAGTGGTGTTACGGGCAGTGTTGCCGCCGCCCAGGTAGCCCTTCTCGATCACGGCAACGTTGGTGATGCCATGTTCCTTGGCCAGGTAGTAGGCCGTGGCCAGGCCATGGCCGCCACCGCCGACGATAACCACGTCGTAAACCTTTTTAGGGGTTGGCGTGCGCCACATGCGCTGCCAGTTCTCGTGGTGGCTGAGGGAGTGCTTGAAAAGGCCGAAGCCCGAGTAACGTTGCATGGTGTGTGACTCCACTCAGCGGTAAACAGGGAAATCTGCGCACAGGGCCGCGACGTTCTTCGCCACATCGGCTTCGACGTCTGCGTCACCGAGGTTGTCGAGGATGTCGCAGATCCAGCCGGCCAAGGCCACGCACTGAGCGACCTTGAAGCCGCGGGTGGTGACAGCCGGGGTGCCGATACGCAGGCCCGAGGTGACGAATGGCGACTGCGGGTCATTCGGCACGGCGTTCTTGTTGACGGTGATGTGCGCGCGGCCCAGGGCGGCGTCGGCATCTTTGCCGGTGAGACCCTGGCGGATCAGGCTGACCAGGAACAGGTGGTTGTCGGTGCCGCCAGAAACCACATCGTAGCCGCGGTCGATGAACACCTGGGCCATGGCCTGGGCGTTTTCGATCACTTGTTGCTGGTAGGCTTTGAATTCAGGCTCCAGTGCTTCCTTGAAGCACACGGCCTTGGCGGCGATCACGTGCATCAGCGGGCCGCCCTGGGCGCCAGGGAACACTGCGGCGTTCAGTTTCTTCTCGATCTCTTCGTTCGACTTGGCCAGGATCAGACCGCCACGTGGGCCGCGCAGGGTCTTGTGGGTGGTAGTGGTAACCACATCGGCGAACGGGATAGGGTTCGGGTACAGGCCAGCGGCAACCAGGCCGGCTACGTGGGCCATGTCGACGAACAGCAGCGCACCGACCTTGTCGGCGATGGCGCGGAAGCGTGGGAAGTCGAGGGTCTTGGAGTAGGCCGAGAAGCCGGCAACGATCATTTTCGGCTTGTGTTCGACAGCCAGGCGCTCGACTTCGTCATAGTCGATCAGGCCGGTGTTGGTGTCGATGCCGTATTGCACAGCGTTGTACAGCTTGCCCGAAGACGACACCTTGGCGCCGTGGGTCAGGTGGCCGCCGTGGGCCAGGCTCATGCCGAGGATGGTGTCACCAGCCTGCAGCAGGGCCAGGTAGACAGCACCGTTGGCCGAGGAGCCGGAGTGCGGCTGGACGTTGGCGTAGTCGGCGCCGAACAGCTGCTTGGCGCGCTCGATGGCCAGGGCTTCTACCTTGTCCACGTGCTCGCAGCCACCGTAGTAGCGCTTGCCCGGGTAGCCTTCGGCGTACTTGTTGGTCAGGCCGCTGCCTTGGGCCTGCATCACGCGCTTGGAGGTGTAGTTTTCCGAGGCGATCAGCTCGATGTGGTCTTCCTGGCGCTGTTCTTCGGCATTCATCGCCGCCAGCAGTGCATCGTCGTAACCCTGGATCTGGTCTTGCTTGCTGAACATCGTGTATCTCCCGGCAGCGATCGTTTTTTGTCGTGGGGCACTGTGGCCCTTTGTGGCGATGTTATGACTGGCCGGGGCGGGTCAGATGCCTGCGCACGCCTTGCAATGGCGCGTTTACGACATTGTCGTGTTCGAGGCAGCTGCACGTTGTGGGGTTGAGCGTTGGCCAGGTACAGCCAGACCTGGCATTTCTACCAGTTGCCGATATTGACCTGGGAGCCTGAAGATCTTGTCATCGGCAGCGCCCACTTCTGCCGAAGCATGAGGAGAAATGCTATGGAAGTTAAAGCCAGTTTCGGACTTTTTACATTCCCACTAGAGCCTCAAGCCTATGGCTCACTGATATATTTGCGCGCCGGAGATATACTTGATATCGCGTCTTTCGATTCGCGAAGATCAACTGCAAAACTCAGTTTATTTGAATCAGACCTGTCTGATGAACAGCAACTGGTACGTATCACTGGCGCCGAATTGAAGACGGACGACTTTCCAGAAAAAATCGACCCGAAACGCCAGCAAACCAGAAGAGCCGTGAGCCCAGGCCGCACACGTCGGGAAAACGTTACTGAAAAAATATATGCTCACGTTCAGCTTTACGCGAACGGCGATCTCATCAAAAATTTTTCTGAAGACCAGAGTGGTCTCGGCTACGCCGCATTAGCCAATAGCGGAAACTTAAAATTTGATTGCAAGAATTATAAAATTGATTTTCGCTATATCTATGCAAATTATAATGAACTCGCCGACATCATTGAAGACATCTACTGGGAAATCCACTTGATTGAGAGTTGAATTTACTTTGTAGGGAGCTTGTGCGGCACTATGCAACTGCCTCGCTGCCTTATTGGCATGCCCCATTCTGCTTGGCGCATGCCAGGCAGCCCATTGGAACCACAGAGCTTGTATAGGCAACCGACCAAATGATGGTTTAGAGTGCTGTTCTGCGTCGTTCACAGGACAGTAGTGTCATGACAGACAAGAGCCAACAATTCGCCAGCGACAACTATTCCGGCATCTGCCCCGAAGCCTGGGCAGCGATGGAGAAGGCCAACCATGGTCACGATCGCGCCTACGGCGACGACCAATGGACCGAGCGCGCCGCCGAATACTTCCGCAACCTCTTCGAAACCGATTGCGAAGTGTTTTTCGCCTTCAACGGCACTGCCGCCAACTCGCTGGCCCTGGCCTCGCTATGCCAGAGCTACCACAGCGTGATCTGCTCCGAGACCGCCCACGTCGAAACCGACGAGTGCGGTGCGCCGGAGTTCTTCTCCAACGGCTCCAAGCTGCTTACCGCGCCCAGCGTCAACGGCAAGCTGACGCCACAGTCGATTCGCGAAGTGGCGCTGAAGCGCCAGGACATCCACTACCCCAAGCCACGCGTAGTGACCATTACCCAAGCCACCGAAGTAGGCACCGTCTATCGCCCCGACGAGCTCAAGGCAATCAGCGCCACCTGCAAGGAGCTGGGGCTGAACCTGCACATGGACGGCGCACGCTTCACCAATGCCTGTTCGTTCCTCGGCTGCAGCCCGGCAGAGCTGACGTGGAAGGCCGGCGTCGATGTACTGTGCTTTGGCGGCACCAAGAACGGCATGGCGGTGGGCGAGGCGATCCTGTTCTTCAACCGCCAACTGGCCGAGGACTTCGACTACCGCTGCAAGCAAGCCGGGCAGCTGGCATCGAAGATGCGCTTCCTGTCGGCGCCTTGGGTGGGCCTGCTTGAAGATGGCGCCTGGTTGCGCCATGGCGCGCATGCCAACCATTGCGCGCAGTTGCTCGCCTCGCTGGTGAGTGACTTGCCGGGGGTGGAGCTGATGTTCCCGGTGGAGGCCAACGGGGTGTTCCTGCAAATGCCGGAACACGCGATCGAGGCGCTGCGCGGCAGAGGGTGGCGGTTCTATACCTTCATTGGCAGTGGCGGGGCGCGGTTCATGTGCTCGTGGGATACCGAGGAAGAGCGGGTGCGCGAGCTGGCGGCGGATATCCGCAGCATCATCGGCGCCTGACAGGCCGCATTCGCGGGTAAACCCGCTCCCACTGGGATCGCGCAGGTTTCAATGCCTGTGGTGAACCTGTGGGAGCTACAGGTAAGCACTGCCCTCAAGAGCAATGATGAACCTGTGGGAGCGGGTTTACCCGCGAAGAAGCCAACACTGATCTAAAGCCTGAACCCACCCATCTGCCGCGCCAGGTCATCAGCCAAGCCTCGCAGCGCCTGGCACTCCTGCCGACAACCCTGCACCTCCGCTGCGGTCTCCCGCGCCAGGTCGGAAATCCCCTGCACCGTACGATTGATCTCCTCGGTCACCGCCGACTGCTCTTCGGTCGCAGTAGCTACCTGATGGTTCATGTCGCTGATGTGCTCCACCTGGTCAGTGATCGCACCCAGTGACGCCCCGGTGCGCTGGCTCGACTCCACCCCACTCCCCGTCGCCTGCTGCCCCGCCTGCATCGAACTCACCGCCGAACCCGCGCCCTGCTTCAGGCGCTGGATCATCTGCTGCACTTCGTCGGTGGAAAGCTGCGTGCGCCGGGCCAAGGTACGCACTTCATCAGCCACAACAGCAAACCCTCGCCCCATCTCCCCTGCCCTGGCCGCCTCGATGGCGGCATTCAGCGCCAGCAGGTTGGTTTGCTCGGAAATACTACGAATCACTGCTAGAACCTCGTCGATCGAGGCTACTTCATCGGCCAGCTGGCTGACAGCATCGGCCGCCTTGCCGATATCACCCGACATCCCTTCGATACCACGGATCGAGCGTTGCACCACTTCACGCGCCTGCAGGGCTTCGTCCCTCGCCGACTGCGAGGCCTGGGCCGCATCACCGGCATTGCGGGCAATGTCCTGCACTGTCAAACCCATTTCGTGCACGGCGGTAGCGACCATTTCGGTCATTTCCTGCTGGCGCCCGGAACGCTCGGCGGTGTTGTCCACCACCTGTGTCACCTGCTCGACCGCCAGGTGCAGCCGCTCGGAAGTGTGCAATACCTCGCCGATCAACCGGCGCTGGCTGTCCAGGAAGCGGTTGAAGCCACGCGCCAGGTCGCCCAGTTCGTCCAGGCGTGAATCGTCCAGCCGGTGGCTGAGATCACCCGCGCCACTGCCAATCTGCACCAGCGCCGCTGTGACACGGCGGATCGGCCGCACCAGGCCACGCGCCAACAGCACTACCAGCAGCAGCGACACCAGAGCCACGGCACCACCGATCAGGCTGGTCAGCCATACCGCCTGGTGCATTGGTGCGTAGATTTCCTCCTCGGGCACCTCGGCCACCAGGGTCCAGTTGAGGTCGCGCAGGGGCAGGCCGAGCGCCAGGTAGCTTTCGCCGTCACGGCTGAAGCGGCTGCTGCGCAGGCCTTCGCCGCCGGTCATCAGCACCTTGGCGGCGTCCGCACCGAGCTGTTCGGTGAGCTGGCGTTTGCCGCTGAAGGCAGGGTCCGGATGAACCTGGATCAGGCCATCGTTACGCACCAGGAACACCTTGCCGTGCTCGCCAAATTTGAAGTCATGGATCAGCTTCGACAGTTCTGTCATGCGCAGGCCCATGCCGGCGACACCGAGCAGTTGACCATCCTTTTCAACGCGATAGTCGATGAACAGCGCGAGCTCGCCGGTGGCACCGTCGATGTCGATGTTGATCAGGCGTTCGGCACCGCTGTCGATGTAGCCGTAGAACCATTTGTCCTTTGGGTTACTGCGGCTGAGGGTACGGTCCAGGCCATTCTCGTTGTAGTAGTGGCCGGTTTCGGTCGAGACGAACAAGGTGGTAAAAGCCTGGTTGCGCTGCTTGGCGGCGGTCAGGTATTCGATGAATGGAGCGGCCTGGGCGGGGTCTTCACCATCGGCAAGCCAGTCGCGCAGCAGAGTGTTGCCAGCAATATCCGCCGCCGCCACCAGCGGCTGGCCGAGCATGCGCTCGATGTCGTTGCGGATGGCCTCGATGCTGGCGGGCAGCGCGGTATCGACCAGGTAGCGTTCGGTGAGGCGGTTTAGCGCCACCGTGAAAATGATGACCACCACCAGAATACTCGCCAGCAGGGCGGCACCCATGCTGGTGATCAACTGCCACTGGATGCTCTTACGCCAGATACGCATGCCCTACTCCCCGCATAATTATTGTTTTGCGGAAAGTGTATACACTTGCGTATCCAGTTAATCCAGTGATCTGAAGCAGTCAGATGTCCTGTGGCGGCGCGCATACCCGCGAATGCGATGCAGAATGCACTGACGCATTCGCGGGTGAACCCGCTCCCACAGAGGGCGACGCAAGACCTTATTGTTCGGCTATGGTCCGCACGATTGCGTCCACCGTGGCGTCGATCTGCGCCTGGGTACGCTCCAGCGTCTTGCGGTGCTCATCCTGCAGCTCGATCTGCCGCGAACACAGATTCAGCGCTGCCAGCACCAGCAGCTTGTCGCCGATCAGGGTCGGGTACTGATGCTTGGTCTGGGCCAAGGCGGTGTTGAGCATCTGCACCGCCTGGGCCAGGGTCGCTTCCTGGCCTTCAGGCGCCTTGATCGAATAGTCGTTACCGAGGATCGACACGACATTGATTGGCTGCGCTCGCAGTGTCATGCGCCTACGACGCCGGCATTGGCGCGCTCGAGCAGGGCCTGCAGGCGTGCGGCGGTGCTGCCGTTCTTCTCTTCCTGCTCCATCAGCGACAGCTGCAGGGTTTCGTTCTCTTCCTTGGCCTGGGCCAGTTCCTGGCCGAGGGCGGTGTTCTGCTCGGTGAGTTGAGCGTTCTTCTGCATCAGGTCACTGACCAGTTGCTCGATTTGGTTCAGGGAAGCTTCCAGCATGGGTCTATCTCAGGTTGTTGCGAGGGGCGCACACGATAAAGAAAAGTGCGGCCCATCGCCATTAAATATCGGATTCACAAGGTGTCTAACCCGCAGATTGACAGAGTAACCGGCCCCTTGTTCCGACCTGGGTCAACCGCCGGTCAGGAAAAGGTTAGCAACCTCACAATTTTCGCCATCAGCACTCAAGACTGAGCAGTCACAACCGATAGCCCGGCAAGTCATGTTTTGTCGCACTTTGCGCCCCTTTTTTCCCTTGCCTGGATCGTTCTCTCCATGTCTCTACGCAATATGAACATCGCCCCGCGCGCGCTGCTCGGCTTCGCACTCATCGGCCTACTGATGCTTGGCCTCGGCATCTTCTCCCTCATCCAGATGGGCAACATCCGCCAGGCCGGCGTCGTCATCGAACAGGTCAGCGTGCCCAGCATCAAGATCCTCGACGAGCTCACTGCCCTGAACCTGCGCATGCGCACCCTCTCCTACCGCCTGCTGCTCAACCGCGAACCGGCAACTCAGCGCGAAACCCTGAGCCTGCTGGACGAGCGCAACAGCCAGATCGACCGTGCACGCCAGGCCTACCTGCCGATGATCGGAGCCGCCGACGAACAGGCTGCGTTCGATCAGTACGGCCAGTTGCTCAACCAGTACCGCCAGCTTGAGTCACGCATGCGTAGCCTGAGCCAGGCCGACCGCCTCGACGAACTGCGCGACCTGCTCAACCGCGACCTGCTGGCCAACTCCGAACAGATCAACAAGGTCATGGACACCTTGGTGCGCATCAACACCGACCAGACCCGCGCTACCAACGAGAAGGCCGCCAACCAGTACGCCGCTGCCTTCGCCTTGGTGATCGGTCTGCTGGTCGCCGCCACTGTGCTGACTTTCGTCTGCGCATTCCTGCTGACCCGCAGCATCGTCAAGCCGATCGAAGAAGCGCTCAAAAGCGCCGAACAGGTCGCCGACGGTGACCTGACCCACGTCATACACGCTGAAGGCACCGACGAAGCCGCCCGCCTGCTGCGTGCCATGGCACGCATGCAGGACAAGCTGCGAGACACCCTGCAACAGATCGCCGGCTCCGCCACCCAGCTGGCCTCGGCGGCCGAAGAGCTGAATGCCGTCACCGACGAAAGTGCCCGTGGCCTGCAGCAGCAGAACAACGAGATCGAGCAGGCTGCCACTGCGGTAACTGAAATGACCAGTGCTGTGGAAGAAGTCGCGCGCAATGCCGTGAGCACCTCGGAAGCGTCCAGTGAGGCCAGCCGCTCCACCGGTGATGGACGTGACCTGGTAATGGAGACCGTGGGTGCCATCGAGCGCATGAGTGGCGACGTGCAGGCCACTGCCAAGCTGATCACTCACTTGGCCGAACAGTCGCGCGATATAGGCAAGGTGCTAGACGTGATCCGTGGCTTGGCCGACCAGACCAACCTGCTGGCGCTGAACGCCGCGATCGAGGCGGCACGTGCCGGTGAGGCGGGCCGTGGCTTTGCCGTGGTGGCTGATGAGGTGCGGGCGCTGGCTCATCGTACCCAGCAGTCGACCAGTGAGATCGAGCGGATGATCGGCAGTATTCAAGGCGGTACGGAAGAAGCGGTGGAGTCGATGCGCACCAGCACCGAGCGTGCCGAATCCACCTTGAACATTGCCCGTGGCGCAGGCATGGCACTGGACACCATCGCCGGGGCGGTGGCGCAGATCAACGAGCGCAACCTGGTGATTGCCAGCGCGGCGGAAGAGCAGGCGCAGGTGGCGCGTGAAGTGGACCGCAACCTGGTGAACATCAATGACCTGTCGGTGCAGAGTGCTACCGGGGCGCATCAGACCAGTGCGGCGAGTGCGGAGTTGTCGCGGTTGGCCGTGGATCTGAATGGGCTGGTGGCGCGGTTCCGCACTTGAAACACCTGGGGCCGCCTTGCGGCCCATCGCCGGCAAGCCAGCTCCCACACCGACCGCACAACTCTCCTGGTTATGCAGTACCTGTGGGAGCCGCGCTTGCCGGCGATGGGCTGCAAGGCAGCCCCCTGCATTCCCGGATCAGTAATCGATCCGTACATCCCCTTTCGGCACGCTGCAGCACGACAGGATGTAGCCCTCGGCTTCGTCCTCTTCGGTAATGCCGCCGTTGTGCTCCATCTCCACTTCGCCACCCAGCTTGAGCACCTTGCAGGTACCGCAAATGCCCATGCCGCAGGCTTTCGGGATCATCAGGCCAACCTTGGCAGCCGCCGCGTGCACGGTCTCGCCCGGGGCGATCCGGATGCTCTTCTCGCTGCCGATGAACTCCACCAGGTTGAGGTCGGCTGCATCCAGCTCCGGTGCATCGGCAGCCTGCTCTGCATGCTCTACCGCATCGGCCTTGGCCTCGGGTGGCGTCGCGCCGAACGATTCCTCGTGATAGTTCTTCATGTCGAAGCCGACCGCTTCGAGCATGCGCTTGACCGCAGTCATGTATGGCGTCGGGCCGCAGCAGAACACAACGCGGTCCATGTAGTCCGGCGCGATCAGCTCCATCAGGCGCTGGTTGAGGTAACCGCGATAACCCGCCCACGGCTCACCCAGGCCATGCTTTTCACAAATGATGTGCAGGCTGAAATTGGGAATGCGCGAAGCCATCTGCTCCAGCTCGCGATGGTAGATGATGTCCTTCGGCGAACGGGCGCTGTGCACGAATACCATGTCGACATTGCCGTTGGTGTCGTAGAACCAGCGCGCCATCGACATGACCGGGGTGATCCCGACACCGCCCGAGAGGTACAGCACTTTCTGCGCTGGGAAGTCGATGGCGTTGAACAGCCCCACCGGGCCGTGCACCGGCAGCTCGGCGCCTTCGTGCATGGTGTCGTGGAGGAAGTTGGACACCAGGCCGCCTGGCACGCGCTTGACGGTGATCGAGAAGCTATAGGGTACCGACGGTGAACTGGAGATGGTGTAGGAGCGCATCACCGGCTTGCCTTCGATCTCCAGTTCCAGGGTGACGAACTGCCCTGGCTTGAAGAAGAACATGATCGGCTGGTCGGCCATGAAGCAGAAGGTGCGCACGTCCCAGGTCTCCTGGATGACCTTGACACAGCGCACGATGTGGCGGCCGTTGGCCCAGGTCTGGGTGGTGACCGGATTAAGGAAGGTATCGGACATGTTCATCTCCAGCAGCCGACTATCGGCCTTTTTATGGCTTGGATAATGCGCAAGCTGAAGACGACGTACATTCCTGCCAGCGACATCGGCGTGCTTATCGCGACCAGCCCCGCGCCACAAGGGCTGGCGCGTCGTAATTCAAATCGGCCATGTCGCCCATGGATACGGTTCATGACGCCTTCGGACGCACACTCCACGGCAAAACAACCAGCTGTTTCTTGATGAGCAGCCTTGCGGCACCACAACAACGATTAGCCACCTTTTGCCGGCCGCACACGGCCCCGAGGAATACACGATGGACGTCACCGCAACCCTGAGCCTGGGCGATCCACTGGAACCTGCACGCAAGGCCACCGCCGAGATGCTGCAGACCCGCGAGCGCACCTACTCGCTACCCCAGCCTTTCTACACCGACGAGCGTCTGTTCCAGATCGACATGCAGGAGATCTTCCAAAAGGAGTGGCTGATTGCGGGGCTGGTAAGCGAGATTCCGACAAAGGGCAACTTCCTGACCCTGCAGATCGGCAAGAACCCGATCATCGTGATCCGTGGCGCCGAGGGCAAAGTGCATGCCTTCCATAACGTGTGCCGCCACCGCGGCTCGCGTCTGTGCACCAGCGAAAAAGGCAAGGTGGCCAAGCTGGTCTGCCCCTACCACCAGTGGACCTACGAGCTGGATGGCCGCTTGCTGTTCGCCGGCACCGAAATGGGCGCCGACTTCGACATGAACCAGTACGGCCTCAAGCCTGTGAATGTGAAAGTTGCAGGCGGCTACATCTTTATCAGCCTGGCGGAAAACCCGCCCGCCATCGACGAGTTCCTGGCCACCCTGGACCACTACATGGAACCGTACGACATGGAAAACACCAAGGTGGCGGTACAAACCACCTTGATGGAAAAGGCCAACTGGAAGCTGGTGCTGGAAAACAACCGCGAGTGCTACCACTGCAACGGGTCGCACCCTGAGCTGCTGAAAACCCTGCTGGAGTGGGATGACACCAACGACCCACGCGCCGACCAGGCCTTCAAGGACCACGTAGCCGCCTCCGCCGCTGCCTGGGAAGCCGAGAAGATCCCGTACCTGCACAAGAGCCATGGCCTGCGTAACCGTATCGTGCGCATGCCGCTGCTCAAGGGGACCGTGTCGATGACCATGGATGGCAAGCAGGCATGCAAGAAGCTGATGGGCCGCATCAAGAACCCCGACCTGGGCTCTATGCGCATCCTGCACCTGCCACACTCCTGGAACCACTGCATGGGCGACCACATGATCGTGTTCACCGTGTGGCCGATCAGCGCCCAGGAAACCATGGTCACCACCAAGTGGCTGGTCCACAAGGATGCCGTGGAAGGCGTGGACTATGACCCTGAGCAGATGCGCAAGGTCTGGGACGCGACCAACGATCAGGACCGTCGCCTGGCCGAAGAAAACCAGCGCGGGATCAACTCCACTGCGTACCAGCCAGGGCCTTACTCGAAAACCTACGAGTTTGGCGTGGTCAACTTCATTGACTGGTACAGCCAGCGCTTGCTGAACAACCTGGGGGCGGAGCCGGCGGCGTATCTGAAGGAAGTTCAGGCGCAGTGATACACGCGAACCAAGCCTGTGGGTAACTCACAGGCTTGGTCTTCTCACCGTACTTCCGGATCTGCGCGACAATCTCCGTTGGCTTCATCCTCGATCTTACAAACCGGCATTTCCCGTCCCTTTTCTTAGCCGCTCCGCGGCGCCATCTTGTGCTTTCCCTTCCTGATTCGCCCGCTGAAAATCGTTCCAGGTCTCGGGCTGACGTTTTTCTTGATGTCGCGCCAGAGCATCGATCGGCGAACAGGCCCTGTGGAAAATACCGCCCGGCGCTCTTCCGCTAGCTTAAATCGCGAATTGAACGTTTTCTGACCAAACCTTTGAAAGCCTTGCTGATAAAGGCTTGGCGGCCTCCGCGAACACTTTTTCCACAGAGACACCAACAGAGTTTGTGGGCAATTGATTCGCTTTGTTCGATCTGGTTGTGGATAAGCGCCCCAAGGTCCTGATTATCGGAGATAAAGAAGACCTCATCCGGATTTGATCATTTTTGAACAAACCTACCGAAGCCTTTAACTACAAGGCCTACAGAAGCTATCAAACAGATTATCCACAGACCGGCTAACAGCGATTGTGGGCAAAATCAGGAGGGTGCTGGCGTGCGTTGCATGCGAAGGCAGGGATAAGACTGATCGTTTTTTGATCAAAAGCTTGGAGGCCACGTGATACAAGGGCTGTGACCATGCGCCAACACTTTATCCACACCTTGGCGAACAGATTTGGTGGGCAAAAACATTCGCTTGATACTGTGTATGGAATGTAGGAGCGGCCTTGTGCCGCGATGGGCCGCAGCGCGGCCCCAGGATCTCGACTACCAGTCAAGATTGCCGGGGCTGCTGCGCAACCCATCGCGACACAAGGCCGCTCCTACAACGGGACCGCGTGAGGCTCTAGCGCAGCACGCCTTCTTCCACCAACAGCTTGAGGATGGCCTCGGCGCCTTCCTGTGGCGAAACGTCCTTCAACACCTTGCCTCCGCCGCCACTGGCCTTGGCCGTCGCCGCCTTCATCCGGTCAGCACCGCTCTTGGCCTTGATAACCTTCAGCCGCTTGGGCCGTGGGCGGGCCGGTTGCAATTCGGCTTCAGTCAGCAATTCGTCTTCGACAATAGCTACGTTGCGTGCCGCCAACACACCCCGGCGTGCCGGCCCGAAAGCGCTCTGGCGCGGCTTGGGCGCAGCGTTATCCACAGTCGCCAGCAACGGCAGGCGCACCTTCAACCGACGCCGTTGACCGCGCGGCAGCGCCTGCAATACCTGGGCGGTGCCGTTGTCGATCGACTCCACTTCAGCCAACCCGACAATCAGCGGCCATCCGAGCTTTTCGGCCAGCAGGAAGGGCAACATGCCCGACCCCTCACCGGTCTCGGCCTGGCTGCCGGTCAGCACCAGCTGGGCCCCGGCGTCGCGCAGGTAATCCCCGAGCACGCCCAGCACATCCGCGCCGGCCGGCTGCTCCAGCACATCCAGATGGTCCAGGCCCATCCCCAGGTAGGCGCGCAGCGCCTCTTCCCGTGGGTCGCCGGCATGCACCACCTGCAAGTTATCCCCAGCCAGCTGCAAACCCAGCTCCACGGCGCGCGCATCCTGCTCGGCGCGGCGAGCGCGGCCGGAGCTGGGGTGGGCACCGATGGAAACCAGGCTGATCACTTTCGTACTCATGCTCGTGCCCTTATGCCGCGTCGCGCTGGCCGCCGCTGCGGTAGTTGTCCACAGCCTCGATCAGTGCCTGGAGAATCGCCGAACTGTCGCCAATTACCGACAGGTCGGCCCGTTTGATCATGTCGCAGCCCGGGTCCATGTTGATCGCCACCACTTTGTCGCAGGCGCCGATGCCCTGCAGGTGCTGGATCGCGCCCGAGATACCCACAGCCACGTAGACCCGCGCGGTAACCCAGGTACCGGTGGCACCCACCTGACGGTTACGGGGCATGAAGCCGTCGTCCACCGCCACCCGCGAGGCGCCTTCGGTGGCGCCAAGGGCCGCAGTGGCCTTGTGATAAAGGTCCCAATCCTTGACCCCGTTGCCGCCCGAAACGATGAACTCGGCCTCGGCCATGGCAATGGTGGCAGGGTCCACGGCCACCGAGCCCAGGTCTTCGATCCGCGACAGGCTACGCGCAACGCTTGTGGACAACTCCACCGGCAGCGCTTCGTGACGGGTTTCGCTGACCGGCTCGGCGCACTCGGCCGCCGCCAGGATCAAGCGTGGTACGGCGCGCTGCAAATCCTGCTGGCCGGCACCGGCACGGCCGATGCACTGGCCGTCCTTGACCTGCCATACCCGCGTCGCCGGGCGCTCGCCCAGTGCCGCGCCCAGGCGCCGGCCCAGTTCGCCACCACCGGTGCGGCTGTCGGGCAGCAGCCAGTGGCGCGGGGTGAACTGGTTATCCACAGCCCGCAGGCCTTGTACCAGTTGCTCCGGTGCATAACCTTCGAATGCCTCGCCTTCGATGACCAGCAGGCGGTCGACCCCGGCTGTGGAAAAGTTGCTTTCCTTATGCTCGCCAAACACCACTGCCAACACCGCACCGTCGCTGCCGGCCAGGCTGTGGGCCAGGCCGAGCAGGTCGCGGTCGTGGCTGCTCAGGCGGCCACCGACCATGTCCGGCACCACGGCAATGTAGAACGCCGGCGCAGGTACCTGGTGCAGCGGCAGCTTGACCTCAACCGCCGCCGTGCGTCGCCCGCCCACGGCAGTGCCCTGCTGGGCGCCGCTGCGGTCGATGCGCTTGATGCCGGCCGGGCCGATGAAGCCTGCGGCAATCGCATGGGGGTTCTTGCGGATGAGGCCGTTGGGCCCCATCCAGCTGGTCTGCTGCGTCTGCATCGCTGCATGCAGCGGGTGCAGACGGTTACGGGCGATCCACTCGGCGCGTGGGTCGCGGCGGATAATGTCGCTCATCAGTGCACCTCCGCAGGTTCACGTTTGGCCGTTTGCGGCTTTGGGGCAGAGGGCGCGTCCGCTTCGATCAGCACGTCGGCCACCAGCTCGGCCAGGTCCTTGATCTGTGGGCGCGGTTCGACCACGCCTTCGAGCATGGCGGTGCACTGTGGGCACCCCACGGCTACGAGTTCGGCCTCGGTCTCGCGGATGTCGTCCATGCGCATGTCCGGGATACGCTGCTTGCCCGGGATGTCGGTGATCGGCGCACCGCCGCCACCGCCGCAGCAGCGGGAACGGAAGCCGGAGCGCTGCATCTCGCGCACTTCGATACCCAGGGCTTTGAGCACAGCCCGTGGAGCTTCGTACTCACCGTTGTAACGGCCCAGGTAGCAGGGGTCGTGGTAGGTGACGCTGCCACCCTTGTGCTGGCCAAGGTTGAGCTTGTTGGCCGCGATCAGTTCGGCGATGTAGGTACTGTGGTGCTGCACCTGATAGTCGCCGCCCAGGGCGCCGTACTCGTTCTTCAGCACATGGAAGCTGTGCGGGTCACAGGTGACGATGCGCTGGAACTTGTATTTGGCCAGGGTCTGGATATTGCGTTTGGCCAATTGCTGGAAGGTCGCCTCATCGCCCAGACGGCGAGCCACGTCGCCGCTATCGCGCTCTTCCAGGCCGAGCACGGCAAAGTCCACGCCCGAAGCCTTGAGCACCTTGACGAACGAGCGCAGGGTGCGCTGGTTGCGCATGTCGAAGGCACCGTCACCGACCCAGAACAGCACCTCGGTGGTTTTCACCTCCGACAGCAGTTGCAGGTTGAGGTCGGCGGCCCAGTTCATGCGGCCACCGGGGGCGAAGCCGCCCGGGTTGTCGGTAGCGATCAGGTTGTCCAGCACTTCGGCACCCTTGTTCGGGGTAGCGCCTTTTTCCAGGGTGAGGTGACGGCGCATGTCGACGATGGCATCGACGTGCTCGATCATCATCGGGCATTCCTCGACGCAGGCACGGCAGGTGGTGCACGACCACAGCGTTTCGGCGTCGACCAGGCCATTGACGATCGGCTGGTGCGGGTGGCCGCCATGCTCACCGATCGGTTTGCCCGGGTATGGGCTGCCGGCGAACTGCGCATCGGTGCCACCGGCCAGGCCGATGACCATGTCCTGGATGAGCTTTTTCGGGTTCAGCGGCTGGCCGGCAGCAAAGGCCGGGCACATAGCTTCGCATTTACCGCACTGCACGCAGGCGTCGAAGCCCAGCAGCTGGTTCCAGGTGAAGTCCACCGGCTTTTCCACGCCCAGCGGCGCGTTCGGGTCTTCCAGGTCCAGCGGCTTGAGGCCGGTGGAGCGGCCGCCGCCGAAGCGTTCGGCGCGGCGGTGCCAGGCCAGGTGCAGGGCACCGGCGAAGGCGTGTTTCATCGGGCCGCCCCAGGTCATGCCGAAGAACAGCTCCGACACGCCCCACAGCACGCCCAGGCCGAGAATGCCCACCATCACCCAGCCACCGGTGTTGGCCGGCAGGATGCCGGCGACCGGCAAGGTGGCGATGAAGAAGCTCACGGCAAACGCCAGCAGGCTCTTCGGCAGGCGCATCCACGGGCCCTTGGACAGGCGCGAAGGCGGGTTGAGGCGGCGCTTGAAGACGAAGATGGCGCCGCTGAACATGATCACGGTAGCCACCAGCAACGCGTAGCCGAGAATCTTGCTCTGCAGGCCGAAGCCGTGCACCAGGATCGCCAGCACGGCCGACAGCACGAAGCCGCCAGCGGTGGCCACGTGGGTCTTGGACATGTACTTGTCGCGCTCGACCACATGGTGCAGGTCCACCAGGTAACGGCGCGGCATGGCCAGCAGGCCGCCGATCAGGTTGACCTTGGACGGCCGGCCACGCCGCCACATGCGCACCCGGCGCAGGGCGCCGAGCACTGCCAGGCCAAGGGCAGCGAACAGCAGAATAGGTAGAAGGGTGTTCAACATGGGAGGCTCCCACAACAGCTGGATTCTTGCGCCACTCTGAAGATGGGATTGGCCCCTTGTGGGAGCGGGTTTACCCGCGAATGCGTCAGATCAGACAACTTTGTTGCTTGTGCTGACGCTTTCGCGGGTGAACCCGCTCCCACAGGGACCGCGCCCGGTGGCGACGATTTTTCTCGATCAGAAGTCCTTGCACAGGCGCAAGGCGTCGTAGATCGCCGCATGCACGTTGCGCTGGGCCACGCAGTCGCCGATGCGGTACAGCAGGTAGCCTTCGCCCGGCTGGCTGAGGATCGGCTGTGGCTTGATGGCGAACAGCGCCTCCACGTCGATCTGGCCTTTGTTGCGCGAACCTTCCTTCAGTGCGTAGTACAGCTGCTCGTCAGGACGCACGCCGTTCTCCACCACCACCTGGTCGACCACACGCTCTTCCTTGGCGCCGGTGTATTCGTTTTCCAGCACCGCCACCAGCTTGTCGCCTTCGCGGTAGACCTTTTCCAGCATCATGTCGCCGGTCATGATCACTTCTTTCGGATACATGCTGCGGTAGTAGGTCGGGAAGGTAGTACCGCCCATGGCCACGCCCGGCTTGATATCGTCGGTGACGATCTCCACCTGGCTGCCCTTGTCGGCGATGAAGTCAGCCACCGACATGCCGGTGAACTCGCAGATGGTGTCGTACACCAGCACGTTCTTGCCCGGCGCAACCTTGCCGTCGAGCACATCCCAGCTGCTGACCACCAGCCCTTCGGCGGCGCCCCAGTGCTCGTTCTGCTCCAGGAACGAATGCCCACCCACCGCCAGCACGATGATGTCCGGGCGCAGGTCCTGGATGGTCGCCACGTCAGCGGCGGTGCCAAGGCGCAGGTCAATCTTCAGGCGGGCGAACTCCAGCTGGTACCAGCGAGTGATACCGGCGATCTGGTCGCGCTGCGGCGCCTTGGCGGCGATGGTGATCTGCCCGCCGATCTGGTCCTTCTTCTCGAACACGGTCACGTCGTGGCCGCGCTCGGCAGCCACGCGGGCCGCTTCCATACCGGCAGGGCCGGCGCCGACGATGACGACCTTGCGCTTGGGCCCGGTGGTCTTCTCGATGATGTGCGGCACCCCCATGTATTCGCGGGAGGTCGCGGCGTTCTGGATGCACAGCACGTCCAGGCCCTGATACTGGCGGTCGATGCAGTAGTTGGCACCGACGCACTGCTTGATCTGGTCGACCTGGCCCATCTTGATCTTGGCGATCAGGTGCGGGTCGGCGATGTGCGCGCGGGTCATGCCGACCATGTCGACATAGCCGCCTTCCAGGATGCGCGTGGCCTGGTTCGGGTCCTTGATGTTCTGCGCGTGCAGTACCGGGACCTTGACCACTTCCTTGATGCCGGCGGCCAGGTGCAGGAACGGCTCCGGCGGGTAGCTCATGTTGGGGATGACGTTGGCCAGGGTGTTGTGGGTGTCGCAACCCGAGCCGACCACGCCGATGAAATCGATCATGCCGGTGGCGTCGTAGTAGGCGGCGATCTGCTTCATGTCCTCGTGACTGAGGCCATCGGGGTGGAACTCGTCGCCACAGATACGCATGCCCACGCAGAAATCGTCACCGACTTCGGCGCGTACGGCCTTCAGTACTTCCAGGCCGAACTTCATGCGGCCTTCGAAGGTGCCGCCCCATTCGTCGGTACGCTTGTTGACGCGCGGGCTCCAGAACTGGTCGATCATGTGCTGGTGCACGGCCGACAGTTCCACGCCGTCCAGGCCACCTTCCTTGGCGCGGCGGGCAGCTTGCGCGTAGTTGCCGATCACGCGCCAGATCTCTTCCACCTCGATGGTCTTGCAGGTGGCGCGGTGCACGGGTTCACGGATACCCGACGGCGACATCAGGGTCGGCCAGTTGAAGCCGTCCCAACGCGAGCGACGGCCCATGTGGGTAATCTGGATCATGATCTTGGCGCCATGCTTGTGCATGGCGTCAGCCAGGTTCTGGAAGTGCGGGATGATGCGGTCGGTCGACAGGTTGACCGACGACCACCACTCCTGCGGGCTGTCGATGGCCACCACCGACGAGCCGCCGCAGATCGCCAGGCCGATACCGCCCTTGGCCTTTTCTTCGTAGTACTTCACGTAGCGGTCGGTCGTCATGCCGCCGTCAGTGGCGTAGACCTCGGCGTGCGCGGTGCTGAGCACACGGTTGCGGATGGTCAGTTTGCCGATCTGGATCGGCTGGAACATTGCTTCGAATGCCATGACGCTATCTCCGGCTTACAACGGCTTGACGACGAACAGGCCATCTTCGTGACCTTCTTCCGACCCGCCATAGACCTGTTCGGCCACAGTGCGGATCGAGCTGCCGCGGGCAGCGAGAATCTGGTCCATGGCGCCGGCGAACCAGCCGGTGAACATGTAGTCGACCTTGCGGCCGCACTTGCCATAGACGTACACGAACGCGGAGTGCTTGAGCTTGACGCTGCAGGTTCCCTTGTCGAGGTCGATGTCCTGGATCTCGAACAGGCCCCAGCCACGCTGGCTCAGGCGCTTCATGTAGTGCTCGAACACCGCCACGCCTTCCAGGCCATGGCACTCAGCTTCTTTTTCACACCAGTGCCACGCGGACTTGTAGCCGGCCTTGTAGAGGATCTCGGCATACTTGTCGGCGCCCAGGACTTCTTCGATGCCCATGTGGTTGTTGACGAAGAAATGGCGCGGCACATACAGCATCGGCAAGGCGTCGCTGGTCCAGACACCGGTCTCGCTGTCTACTTCGATTGGCAATTGCGGGGCGATCTTGGCCATGGAAACTCAACTCCATAAAATTTTTTATTGGGATGCCCCGGCGTTGCTGGCAGGGGCTTTCAGGCTTGGAGAGCGGCTTACTCGCCCCACACGTCCTTGAGGACGTTGACCCAGTTCTCACCCATGATCTTGCGCACCACGCGCTCGGAGTGGCCGCGCTTGAGCAAGGTTTCGGTGAGGTTGGGGAATTCGCCCACAGTGCGGATGCCCAGCGGGTTGATGATCTTGCCGAAGTTGGTCAGGCGACGGGCGTAACCCTTGTCGTGGGTCAGGTACTCGAAGAAGTCCTGGCCGTGGCCCTGGGTGAAGTCGGTACCGATACCGATGGCGTCTTCACCAACGATGTTCATGGTGTATTCGATGGCTTCGGCGTAGTCGTCGATGGTGGAGTCGATGCCCTTGGCCAGGAACGGCGCGAACATGGTCACACCGACGAAACCGCCATGGTCGGCGATGAACTTCAGCTCTTCGTCCGACTTGTTGCGCGGGTGCTCTTTCAGGCCCGAAGGCAGGCAGTGCGAGTAGCAGACCGGCTTTTTCGACTCGAGAATGACTTCTTCGGAGGTCTTGGAGCCGACGTGGGACAGGTCGCACATGATGCCGACGCGGTTCATTTCGGCAACGATCTCGCGGCCGAAGCCCGACAGGCCGCCGTCACGCTCGTAGCAGCCGGTGCCGACCAGGTTCTGAGTGTTGTAGCACATCTGCACGATGCCCACGCCCAGCTGCTTGAAGACGTCGACATAGGCGATCTGGTCTTCGAAGGCATGGGCGTTCTGGAAGCCGAAAAGGATACCGGTCTTGCCCAGCTCCTTGGCCTTGCGGATGTCGGCAGTGGTGCGCACCGGCATCACCAGGTCGCTGTTTTCGCGGATCAGCTTCTGGCTGGCGGCGATGTTGTCGACGGTAGCCTTGAAACCTTCCCAGACCGACACCGTGCAGTTGGCCGCAGTCAACCCGCCTTTGCGCATGTCCTCGAACAGCTCGCGGTTCCATTTGGCAATGATCAGGCCGTCAATGACGATGCTGTCGGCGTGAAGTTCGGCTGGGCTCATCAGGCTGTCCCCTTTTATTGAATGGGTTTGCGCCAAACCTTATTGCCGGCGCTTTGGGGCCAGCATATGCCTGTGCCCAACAGCGCCCCGATGCAAAAACGACAGGGGGTTTGCCGAAAGCGTCAATGCGCGACATCGCGCCCTCTGGCGCGCCGTCTGGCGATGAGAGACAGTCTCGATAACGACATTTCCGGCCGTTTCATGAACATTTCTTCAGGGAGCTATCGTCTTGCCGACAGCTGAGCGAGAATCCAGCCGATTCGTCAGCCTTGTTGAGGAGAAAACGGATGAAATCAATGGCATGGCTGGTATTGCTGGCTATCGTATCGGGCGCCCACGCCGGCGAAGAAGAAAGCACCCCGTGCGACAACGTCGAGACCGACCAGCAGACATATGCTTGCGCGGCATTCAACAAGCAGACGGCCGAGCGTGAACTGAAGTCGGCGTATGACGACCTTATCCAGCGCATTCGCGACCAGTACGCCGACGAAAGCGACAAGGCCGATGCCCTGGCCGGGCGCATGGATGCCGCCGAGAAACTGTGGACGCAGCTGCGCGATGCCGACTGCAAGGTAGAAACCTACGCCGAGAAGCCGGGCAGCAAAGCGTTCGAAGCGGCGTGGAACACCTGCGTGGCACAGCGCAGCGATGACCGCTCGGAATACCTGCAGTCCATCGGCCAGCAGTAAGGAAGTTCCTGGGCAGGAAAGGCTGTCGGCTTATCTGTCTTGACGATCCGAACCAAAGTGCGTCCCCGGCGCCTCACCCGAGGTGCCGATGATGAACTAGATCGGAAACCAAGACATGACCTCTACTATCAGCAAGACCGACATGAACAGCGCCATTGCCGCCCTGAAGAAAGAAGGCGAAGAACGCGCCGTCATGGTAGCCAACACCGTCTGCATCTTTGCCCCGGATGTACCGGCCAGTGTTGCCGAAGATGTGCTCGATGGCATGCGCCTGATGAACCTGTCGGCGAACAAGAAGTTCGACAAGGAAACCCAGCAGCGCGAGTGGTACAACTTCTACAACGACGGTCTGGGCAAATTCGGCTGGACGCTGACCGGCGCCGCCCATGTCGAGGAAGCAATCGACAAGGACACCCACACGCTGGCCACCCTGGTGCCCCAGATTGTCACCGTCCAGATCGGCGCCAGCCACCGCCTGAGCCGCTGTGTACAACGCTCCTTCGAAGCGATCGTACAAACGCCGAAGGCGCAGCAACTGCTTGAAGAAAGCAGCGTGAGCGTTTCGGGGAAATCCAGCACCATTCAGATTTCGGCCTGCGAGATGACACCGCAAGGGCTGCCGATCATGCACATGACCAGCGTTCAGCTGAGCTATGACAAGGCCGAGAAAGCCGCAGGGTCGGCTGGCCGCATCATCGACAAGTCGAACACCCGGGTTTACCGGGCCTCGCAGCAGGGCTCGTTCAGTGTTCGTCACTTCGACGCCATGCGCGATGCCGTCAGGATGAAGCTGGCCAGCCAGGCGTTCGACATCCTGGCGCTGGACATCTGACCTGAACCTGGCGCCGCCCAGCGGCGCCAGGCTCCCCTTCCTACTTTGCGACGAGGGCCAGAAGCATGCCCACCAAACCTGCCACCCAACCATGGGAGGACCTTCACGCCTGCCTGCGCCTGGCGCAACTGGGGGCCAACCAGGCTCACGATCGTCAACAGGACGGCCAGCGCTGGTTCAACCATTTTCTACAGGGCCTGGAAGACATCGGTATCGAATTGTTCGAACGGACGACGAAAAGCATCAACTGCGTACCCACGGATGCCGTGTTTCAGGACGTCTTCAACGGCTGGATTCCAGCGCCCCAGAGGCGCAACCTCAAGTTCGAGCGGGTTGCCAAGGACATACTCAATGGCTTGAAACAGCCAGACCTCGCCCTGCTGCGCAGCACCTCGGCCAGCTCGCACCTGCGCATCGACTTTGACCTGGATGACAACGGCAGCCCCCTGGCGATCATCTTTCACTTGTGCTGTGCGACCGACCCGGATGCTCCGCGGACGCGCGTGGCCCTGCTACTGGACCATATGGGCGCCAAACTCGACACTCGGGCTTTCGAGGCGCGGCGAGTACAGATCGAAAACCGCCTCCAGGCGTATTCCGACCTCGATCAGTTCTGATCCGGCAGCTGTGGCTTCAGCGCCTGACGCTCTTCACGAGGACAGCGTCCAAAGCGCCTTTTGTACCGGCGGGTAAAGTACGACGGCAACTCGAAACCGCATGCCACACTTACCTGCGTGATGCTCATCTGCGTCTGGCAAAGCAGCTGACGCGCCTTGTCCAGACGCAGGTCAAGATAGAACCCACTGGGCGTGTCATTCAGGTGCAGACGAAACAAGCGCTCCAGTTGACGCCTGGTGATCATGGCACGGGCGGCCAGCTCCAATGTGCTCAACGGTGGCTCAGTATGCTTTTCCATCTCGCCGATCACCTGCACCAGCTTGCGGTTGCTGATGCCATAGCGAGAGGCAATCTGCATCCGCTGATGATCCTGCCGCGGCCGAATGCGGCCCAACACGAACTGCTCCGATACCTGCACCGCCAGCTCGCTGCCGTGGGATTGCGCAATCAGGTCGAGCATCAGGTCGATCGAGGCAGTGCCACCCGCGCAGGTGATGCGCCGGCGATCGATTTCGAACAGCTCCTGGGTCGCCTGCAGGCTCGGATAGTTCTCCTTGAACGCCTCCAGCGCCTCCCAGTGCACGGTGGCGCGATGGCCGTCGAGCAGACCGGCCTCGGCCAGCACCACCGCGCCGGTATCGATGCCCCCCAGAACAACCCCCTCATGGTCCAGGCGGCGTAGCGCCTGCTGCAGCGCCGGCCCGTAACAGGCCAATGGCTCGAAGCCGGCGACGATCAGCAGGATGCCGCCAGGTCCGCCCGCCGCCAGCGCTGCATCGGCGTTCACCGACATGCCATTGCTGGCCTGCACTGCGCCTCCGTCCAGGCTCAACACCTGCCAGCGATACAACGAGCCCTTGAAGCGGTTGGCCACCCGCAGTGGTTCCAGGGCACTGATGAAACCCATGGCCGAGAACCCGGGCAACAACAGGAAGTGAATGATTTGCGGCATTGCATGCTCCACGGCAAAGGTGGTCGCCTCCGTGCAAATGTTGGTCGCCAGGGTGCGATTTTCCACCCTGACAGCAGCGTAGCTTCTTCATACGACCCAGAGAGGTCGAACCCCAATAACAATATGCACTGCCGATGGAGAGCCACCATGCACAGCTTGATCCGCCGCAGCCTGTTGACCCTTACCCTGAGCAGCATCGCCACTTCCCCACTATTCGCCGCCGAGCCTGCGGCCTGCAAGAACGTCCGTCTGGGCGTGGTCAACTGGACCGATGTCATCGCCACCAGCGCCATGGCCCAGGTGCTGCTCGATGGCCTTGGCTACCAGACCAAGCAGACCAGCGCCTCGCAGCAGATCATCTTCGCCGGCATCCGCGACAAACGCCTGGACATGTTCCTGGGTTACTGGAACCCGATCATGACCCAGACCATCACCCCGTTCGTCGACGCCAAGCAGGTCAAGGTGCTCGACAAGCCCAGCCTGGAAGACGCCCGCGCCACCCTGGCAGTACCCAAGTACCTGGCCGACAAGGGCCTGAAGACCTTCGCCGACATCCACAAGTTCGAAAAGGAACTGGGCGGGAAAATCTACGGCATCGAACCGGGTTCCGGCGCCAACACCCAGATCAAGGCGATGATAGCCAAGAACCAGTTCGGCCTGGGCAAGTTCCAGCTGGTCGAATCCAGCGAGGCCGGCATGCTCGCCGCCGTCGACCGTGCAGTGCGGCGCAACGAGGCCGTGGTGTTCTTTGGCTGGGCACCGCACCCGATGAACGTGAATATCGACATGGTCTACCTGGGCGACAGCCAGGACGCCCTGGGCCCTGACGAAGGCCGCGCGACAGTGTGGACGGTGACTGCGCCAGACTACGCCGAACGCTGCCCCAATGCCCACCGCCTGCTGGCGAACCTGAACTTCAGCGCCGAGGACGAGAGCCGCATGATGCAGCCGCTGCTCGACCACAAGGATGCACTGGAATCGGCCCGCCAGTGGCTCAAGGACCACCCCGAGGACAAGGCCCGCTGGCTCGAGGGTGTGACCACCTTCGATGGCAAGCCGGCTGCCGACAACCTAAACCTCACTGCCAACTGATCCGGCCCATTCGCGGGTAAACCCGCTCCCACAAGTCATGCACATGCCAGGGGCAACATCGTTCCCTGTGGGAGCGGGTTTACCCGCGAAAAGGCCACCAGACACCACAAGGAACCCCGTCATGAACCACGACGTCATCATCACCTGCGCCCTCACCGGCGCCGGCGACACCGCCTCGAAAAGCCACCTTGTTCCAGTGAACCCCAAGCAGATCGCCGAGTCTGCCGTAGAGGCCGCCAAAGCCGGCGCCACCGTGGTCCACTGCCACGTGCGCGACCCGCAAACCGGCCGTTTCAGCCGTGATGTGGCGCTGTATCGCGAAGTCATGGAACGCATCCGCGAAGCCGACGTGGACATCATCGTCAACCTTACCGCGGGCATGGGTGGCGACCTGGAAATCGGCCCAGGTGAAACACCACTGGAATTCGGCCCGGGCACCGACCTGATCGGCCCCCTGGAGCGCCTGGCGCATGTCGAAGCGTTGCTGCCGGAGATCTGCACCCTCGACTGCGGCACCCTCAACTTCGGCGACGGCAACTCGATCTACGTCTCCACCCCGGCGCAACTGCGCGCCGGCGCCAAGCGCATAACCGAGCTGGGGGTAAAAGCCGAGCTGGAAATCTTCGACACCGGCCACCTGTGGTTCGCCAAGCAAATGATGAAGGAAGGCCTGCTCGACGACCCGCTGTTCCAGCTGTGCCTGGGCATCCCGTGGGGCGCGCCGGCTGATACCACCACCATGAAGGCGATGGTCGACAACTTGCCGGCCAACGTCACCTGGGCCGGGTTCGGAATCGGCCGCATGCAGATGCCGATGGCCGCACAGGCCGTGCTGCTGGGCGGCAACGTGCGGGTGGGCCTGGAGGACAACCTGTATCTGGACCGTGGCGTGTTGGCCAGCAACGGCCAGTTGGTCGAGCGCGCGGTGGAGATCATTTCGCGCCTTGGCGCCCGCGTGCTGACCCCGGCAGAAGGCCGGGAAAAGATGAACCTCAAACGCCGCTGACACTTTCAGGAGCCCAACATGACCTTCATCACCGAGATCAAGACCTTCGCCGCCCTGGGTAGTGGCGTGATCGGCAGCGGCTGGGTTGCGCGTGCCCTGGCCCACGGCCTGGACGTGGTCGCCTGGGACCCGGCGCCAGGCGCCGAGCAGGCCTTGCGCAAGCGCATCGCCAACGCCTGGCCGGCATTGGAAAAGCAAGGCCTGGCACCAGGCGCTTCACAACAACGCCTGAAGTTCGTCGTCACTATCGAGGAATGCGTTCGCGATGCCGATTTCATCCAGGAAAGCGCCCCTGAACGCCTGGACCTGAAGCTCGACCTGCACGCAAAGGTCAGCGCTGCCGCAAAACCCGATGCAATCATCGGTTCCAGCACCTCGGGCCTGCTGCCCAGCGAGTTCTACGAATCTGCCACCCACCCCGAGCGCTGCGTGGTCGGCCACCCGTTCAACCCGGTGTACCTGCTGCCGCTGGTGGAAATCGTCGGTGGCAACCGCACCGCCCCCGAGGCCATCGAAGCTGCCAAAACCATCTACACCGCCCTGGGTATGCGCCCGCTGCACGTACGCAAGGAAGTGCCCGGGTTCATCGCCGACCGCCTGCTCGAAGCCCTGTGGCGCGAAGCCCTGCACCTGGTCAACGACGGCGTGGCCAGCACCGGCGAAATCGACGATGCCATCCGCTTCGGCGCCGGCCTGCGCTGGTCGTTCATGGGCACGTTCCTCACCTACACCCTGGCCGGTGGTGACGCAGGCATGCGTCACTTCATGGCCCAGTTCGGCCCGGCGCTGCAACTGCCGTGGACTTATCTGCCGGCACCAGAGCTGACCGACAACCTGATCGACGATGTGGTCGAAGGGACCTCCGAACAACTGGGCGACCACAGCATCGCCGCGCTGGAGCGCTATCGTGATGACACCCTGTTGGCAGTGCTGGAAGCGGTGAAGACCAGCAAGGCCAAGCACGGTATGGCTTTCGGCGACTGAGGAGATCGCGATGCCCGCACTGATCACCTACCGTACCCCGGTCCAGGAAGACTGGGTCGACTACAACGGGCACCTGCGTGATGCCTACTACCTGCTGATCTTCAGCTACGCCACCGACGCGCTGATGGAGCGCATCGGCCTGGATGCCGACAGCCGCGGCCAGAGCGGTAACTCGCTGTTCACCCTGGAAGCGCACATAAACTACCTGCACGAAGTGAAGCTGGGTACCGAGGTGTGGGTGCAGACGCAGATCATCGGCTTCGATCGCAAGCGCCTGCATGTCTACCACAGCCTGCACCGGGCGGGGCTCGACGAGGCACTGGCGGCCAGCGAGCAGATGCTGCTGCATGTAGACCTGGCGGGGCCGAAGTCGGCACCGTTCAGTGAGCGTAGTGCCGGATTGCTGCAGGGGTTGGTGGATGAACAACAGGATCTGCCACCGGCCGAGTTCCTCGGACGTATGATGGGTTTGAACACCCGGCCCTGAACAAAACTGCGTACCCTGTGGGAGCGGGTTCACCCGCGAATGCGATGATGAAGCTACCGACGCATTCGCGGGTGAAACCGCGCCCACAGAGGGCATGCAAGCCTTCAAGCATTGAGTAAGACAGTGTGCCAACAGCGGCGGCGGGGTTGCTTCGGGCAAAAAATAACCCCGGAAAGCCGTGAGCATCCGGGGCCAAGAGCGAGCAACATCCACTGTGCACGAACGAGGGTGACCAAACCCTCCGTTGCGGTAGATGGCTTGAGTTTGCGCACTTCCCGGCAGGTGGAATTAGCCGGGAACGACCTGTTCTTAGCCAAAGCAGCCATGGCGCCATTCTGTTGTTGCGGGCATGTCGCCAGCGTCACAGAATCGGTCGTAAATCACAGCAGCACTCTCTTAGCGATAAAAGGGACAACAGCCATGATGCATGCGGATTTGATTGACCAGGACGATCTGGCAGGCCACCTGCGGGCGCGCGGGTTCGAGATTCCGGCCGGCGCTACTGCCGAGCAGGCGTGCGAAGCGGTAGTGCGTGGGCTGACCGAGCCCAATGCACGGGCGCTGAAGGGGATGGTGGAGCAGATGTATACCGGTAGTGCGACGATCCTGCCGGCGGTGCGCCAGGCCATCGACAAACAGCTGTTGCCGGCGTTGGCGCAGTTCAACAAGCGCGCCTGACTGATTTTTCCTGTACTGGCCTCTTCGCGGGTAAA
>NZ_JBNRIJ010000007.1:165276-171773 GCF_053557675.1 Pseudomonas sp. XP1
CAGGGCCGCCATCGGCCCACTGTGCGGCGACAGGGTCATGGCTTGCGGGATCGGCATCATTGCCACCTGCTGCGCAGTGTTGGAGCCCACGCGCTCGTCACGCGGCGGAATACCGAAGTACTCGCGGTAGCACTTGGAGAAGTGCGGCGTAGACACGAAGCCGCACACCGACGCCACTTCGATGATCGACATCGGCGTCTGCTTCAGCAGCTGCCGGGCGCGGATCAGACGCAGCTTCAGGTAGTAACGCGACGGCGAACAGTGCAGGTACTTCTGGAACAGGCGCTCGAGCTGCCTGCGCGATACCGACACGTACACTGCCAGTTCGTCCAGGTCGATCGGCTCTTCAAGGTTGGCCTCCATCAACGCGACGATTTCCTGCAGCTTAGGCTGGTTGGTGCCAAGCATGTGCTTGAGCGGCACGCGCTGGTGATCCTGCTCGTTGCGGATGCGCTCGTAGACGAACATTTCGGAAATCGCTGCCGACAGTTCACGGCCGTGGTCGCGGCTGATCAGGTGCAGCATCATGTCCAGCGGCGCGGTGCCGCCGGAGCTGGTGAAGCGGTTACGGTCGAGGGTGAACAGGCGGGTACTCATGTTGACCCGCGGGTAGGCCTCCTGCATGGCCGCCAGGCATTCCCAGTGCACGCTGCAATCGAAACCATCCAGCAGACCCGCACAGGCCAAGGCCCAGCTACCGGTACATACCGCGCCCAGACGGCGCGACTGACGGGCCTGGGTTTGCAACCAGGTGACATGCTCGCGGGTAACGCTGCGCTGGATGCCCACGCCGCCACAGACAATCACGGTATCGATGGGCGGCGCACTGTGCATGGCGGCGTCAGGGGTTATCTGCAAGCCATCGCTGGCCCACACCTGCCCACCATCGGCGGTGAGGGTGTGCCAGCGGTACAGTTCGCGGCCGGAAAGCTGGTTGGCCATGCGCAGCGGCTCCACGGCCGATGCCAGGGAAATGAGGGTGAAATTGTCCAGTAGGAGAAACCCGATGGACTGGGGGGCTGTGCGGTTCTGGGTTGGGTTCCCGGAGGTGTACGACGTCATCGCGATTTCTCCTCACACAAATGCAGGGTGTGCCTCAGGCGAGCACTGATTTCTTGTTATGTATGGCCCCGGTTTCATGTGCAGGGGCCTTGGTGCCAATCTCAACGCAAACGCCGTGCCTGAAATTGAACGGCTATCCAAAAAAACCTGAAAACGACGCCTTTGTTAGACAAATCAGGTGCTTTGATCGAGTTGGCCAATCTTCGTAGAACGGGCGTGCTAGGCGCTGTGCGTGTAACGGCTGAGCATTTTGGTGACACGCGCAGTGTAGGATGCCCAGAAACGACACTATTGAGTGTCACCGACAACGCCCACACTGATAACGACACCCGACGATCGGTATGCGCCGCGCTTGCACCATTAGGGGGCATTGGGGGGCGGTGCTGCACCTGCCTCAAACTCAAGGGCGTCTTCGCGGGTAAACCCGCTCCCAAAAGTACAGCACCGCGAGTGAGAGCAACGCAGTACCTGTGGGAGCGGGTTCACCCGCGAAGAGGCCCTTGATGTCAGATCAAGCTATCAGCACTCGATCGCGCTGACTGCCAAACCACCGCGCGAGGTCTCTTTGTACTTGTCGTGCATGTCGGCCCCGGTATCGCGCATGGTGCGGATTACCTGGTCGAGGGAAATGAAGTGCTCGCCATCACCACGCAGGGCCATCTGCACCGCGTTGATGGCCTTTACCGCAGCAATCGCGTTGCGCTCGATGCATGGCACCTGTACCAACCCGCCGACCGGGTCGCAGGTCAGGCCCAGGTTGTGCTCCAGGGCAATTTCGGCAGCGTTCTCCACCTGAGGCGGGGTCGCGCCCAGCACTTGGGCAAGGCCCGCTGCTGCCATGGCGCAAGCCGAGCCGACTTCACCCTGGCAGCCCACTTCGGCACCGGAGATCGACGCATTCTTCTTGCACAGGATGCCCACCGCGGCAGCACCGAGGAAGAAGTCGACCACGCTGGATTCATCCACCGCATCGCTGAAGCGCATGTAATAGTGCAGCACCGCCGGGATGATGCCCGCCGCACCGTTGGTCGGCGCGGTCACCATGCGCCCACCGGCGGCGTTTTCTTCGTTGACCGCCAAGGCGAACAGGTTGACCCATTCCATGGCGCTCATGGTCGAGCCGATCACGTTGGGCTTGCCGATTTCCTGCAGGCTGCGGTGCAGCTTTGCGGCGCGGCGGCGCACGTTCAACCCGCCGGGCAGCGTGCCTTCGTACTTGAGGCCGTTGTTGACGCATTCCTGCATGGCTTCCCACAGCTTGTGCAAGCCGGCGCGGATCTCTTCCTCGCTGCGCCAGACCTTCTCGTTGGCCATCATCAATTGCGACACGCTGAGGTCGTTTTGCTTGCACAGGCGCAGCAGTTCGGCGGCGCTGTTGAAGTCGTACGGCAGCACTGTCTGGTCCGCATCCAGTACGCCACTGGCGGCCTGGGCGGCATCGACCACGAAGCCGCCACCCACCGAGTAATAGGTGTCGCGATGCAGCTCGCCCTGCTCGCCTTCGGCGATCAGGGTCATTGCGTTGGGGTGGTACGGCAGGTTCTCGTCCAGCAGCAGCATGTCGCGGGCCCAGACGAATTCGATGGGCAGGCGGCTGTCCAGCTGCAGGGTGTTGGTTTCGCGCAGGTCGGCGATACGCGGCGCGATCTGGGTCGGGTCGATGGCGTCCGGCCATTCACCCATCAGGCCCATGATGGTGGCATTGTCGGTGCCATGCCCCACCCCCGTGGCCGACAGCGAGCCATACAGGCGCACTTCGATCCGCTTCACACGTTCCAGCTCGCCGCGTTCGCGCAGGCCCTGGACGAACAGGGCGCCAGCACGCATGGGGCCGACGGTGTGGGAGCTGGAGGGCCCGACACCGATCTTGAACAGGTCGAACACGCTGATGGCCATTGTCGAATCACCTCTTGCTGGGCTTGTCTCTGCGCGCCATGCGCAGGGCGGGGCAGCTGCTAGGCTGAAGCAGCGGGCCGCCTTGAATGCACGCATCATCGGGCTTTTACCAACCCCCTCGCCGTCTGCAACCGACGTACTTTTGTCCAGCAGCGCCGCGCTGTTTTCTACCGGGGAGCTGCCCTCGCCACGCCGCTTTCCGGCGGCCTGGTGACGTAAAAATGCGGCTGAGGGGGTGGAAAAATCCATAAGCGACATCGCCCATACTGGATACGACCCGTTCCGTACTGGTTACGACCCCACCAGTAGGCGATTGCCCAGCGCTGGAGGATTATCGAAAGCGACTCGTAAAGCACGGCCACGCATCCTGCCCTCTGCAGGCCTGGTCGACCGGACCCTGAGAAAGCCCGGCGACCCACGCGAACCCGAAGACAAAATCACAGGAGTCCATCCATGAAAGGTTCACCCTCGCTGTTGCTGGTTGCGTTGCTGTCCGCGCCTTTGCTGGCCCAGGCCGCCGAACCCGAGCAATGTCAGACGGTACGGTTCTCGGATGTCGGCTGGACCGACATCACGGTAACCACCGCGACCACCAGCGTTGTGCTCGAAGCACTGGGTTACAAGACCCACACCACCATGATCTCGGTACCGGTGACCTACAAGTCGCTGGCCACCGGCAAGGACCTGGACGTGTTTCTCGGCAACTGGATGCCGACCATGGAGAACGACATCAAGCAGTACCGCGACGCCGGTACTGTCGAAACAGTGCGCGCCAACCTGGAAAACGCCAAGTACACCTTGGCCGTACCCCAGGCGCTGTATGACAAGGGCCTGAAGGATTTCAGCGACATTCCCAAGTTCAAGAAGGAGCTGGACGGCAAGATCTACGGCATCGAGCCCGGCAACGATGGCAACCGCACCATCCAGAGCATGATCGACAAGAACGCCTTCGGCCTGAAGGACGCCGGCTTCAAGATCGTCCAGTCCAGCGAGGCCGGCATGCTGTCGCAGGTTGACCGTGCGCAGAAGCGCGGCGAGGCCATCGTGTTCCTCGGCTGGGAACCGCACCCGATGAACACTCGCTTCAAGATGCAGTACCTGACCGGCGGGGACGAGTTCTTCGGCCCCGACTTCGGCAAGGCGACCGTATTGACCAACACCCGCAAGGGCTATGTGCAGGAATGCAGCAACGTTGGCCAGCTGTTGAAGAACCTGTCGTTCGAGCTCAAGGATGAAAGCACCATGATGGGCTATGTCCTGGACGACAAGATGAAACCCGAGGCGGCGGCCAAGAAGTGGCTCAAGGACAACCCTGGCAAACTGGATGCCTGGCTGGCCGGCGTAACCACCGTGGATGGCAAACCCGGCCTTGAGGCGGCCAAGGCCAAGCTGACGCAATAACGAAATACGCAATAGCGCTACCTCGGGGCAGGCCCATGCCTGCCCCGGGTTGATTTCAATCTATGCAGGTGGAAGCTCGCTATCATGCTTATCGATCAGAAAATACCCCTGGGCCAGTACATCGCGTCGTTCGTCGAGTGGCTGACCCAGAACGGCGCGAATTACTTCGACGCCATCGCGCAAGGCCTGGAGTTCATGATCCATGGCGTCACCAGCGCCCTGACTTTCTTCAATCCGTTCGTGCTCATCGCTCTGTTCGCCGCCTTGGCGCATTTCATTCAGCGCAAGTGGGCGCTGACCGCATTCGTGGCCTTGTCGTTCCTGCTGATCCTCAACCTGGGTTACTGGCAGGAAACCATGGAAACCCTGGCGCAGGTCACCTTCGCCACGGTGGTTTGCGTGGCCATCGGCGTGCCACTGGGCATCGTCGCCGCGCACAAACCGATGTTCTATACCGCCATGCGCCCGGTACTCGACCTGATGCAGACGGTACCTACCTTCGTTTACCTGATCCCTACCCTGACCCTGTTCGGGCTGGGTGTGGTACCGGGGCTGATCTCGACAGTGGTGTTTGCCATCGCCGCGCCGATCCGTCTCACCTATCTGGGCATCTGCGACGTCCCGCAGGAGCTGATGGATGCCGGCAAGGCCTTTGGCTGCTCACGGCGCCAGCTGCTCACCCGTATTGAACTGCCGCATGCGATGCCAAGCATCGCCGCCGGCGTTACCCAGTGCATCATGCTGTCGCTATCGATGGTGGTGATCGCCGCCCTGGTCGGCGCTGACGGCCTGGGCAAACCTGTGGTCAACGCACTGAACACCGCCGATATTTCCCTGGGCTTCGAAGCGGGCCTGGCGATCGTGCTGCTGGCGATCATGCTCGACCGTATCTGCAAGCAACCGGACCTGCCGGTAAGGGGTGAAGCATGAGCATCATTCGTTTCGAAGACGTCGACGTCATCTTCTCCAACAAGCCGCGCGAAGCGCTGGCGCTGCTCGACCAAGGCCAGACCCGCGAGCAGATCCTCAAGCAGACCGGTCTGGTGGTGGGTGTCGAGAAGGCCAACCTGGATATCCAGAAGGGTGAGATCTGCGTGCTGATGGGCCTGTCCGGCTCGGGCAAGTCGAGTTTGCTGCGCTGCATCAACGGCCTCAACACCGTCAGCCGCGGCAAGCTGTTCGTCGAGCACGAAGGCAAGCACATCGACATTGCCCACTGCACCCCCGCCGAGCTGAAGATGATGCGCACCAAGCGCATTGCCATGGTGTTCCAGAAATTCGCCCTGATGCCTTGGCTGACCGTGCGCGAGAACATCAGCTTTGGCCTGGAAATGCAGGGCCGCCCCGAGAAGGAACGGCGCAAGCTGGTCGACGAGAAGCTCGAGCTGGTGGGCCTGACCCAGTGGCGCAACAAGAAACCGGACGAATTGTCTGGCGGCATGCAGCAGCGCGTGGGCCTGGCCCGGGCGCTGGCGATGGATGCCGACATCCTGCTGATGGACGAACCGTTTTCGGCACTGGACCCGCTGATCCGCCAGGGCCTGCAGGACGAGTTGCTTGGCCTGCAGGCCAAGCTGAGCAAGACCATCGTGTTCGTCAGCCACGACCTGGACGAGGCGCTGAAGCTGGGTAGCCGCATCGCCATCATGAAGGATGGCCGGATCATCCAGTACAGCAAGCCGGAAGAGATCGTGCTCAACCCGGCCGACGAGTATGTACGTACCTTCGTCGCCCACACCAACCCGCTGAACGTGCTGTGCGGGCGCAGCCTGATGCGCAGCCTGGACAACTGCAAGCGGGTGAATGGTTCGGTATGCCTGGACCCGGGTATCGACTCGTGGCTGGACCTTGGCGAAGGTGGCTCGATCAAGCGCGCACGCCAAGGGCAGAACGGGCTGGACCTGCAGAACTGGGCACCTGGGCAGGATGTGGAGCTGCTGGGCCGCCGCCCAACGTTGGTCAATGCCGATATCGGCATGCGCGAGGCGCTGCAGATTCGTTACCAGACCGGCAACAAGCTGGTGTTGCAGGATAACGACAAGGTGGTGGGGATTCTTGGGGATACCGAGCTGTACCACGCATTGCTCGGCAAGAATCACGGTTGATGCCATTGGGGCCGCGTTGCGGCCCATCGCCGG
>NZ_JBNRIJ010000007.1:171915-175225 GCF_053557675.1 Pseudomonas sp. XP1
TGCCGGCGATGGGCTGCAAAGCAGCCCCAATTAATCGATCAGCGAACGACGATCCCGCGCGAAGCCATGTAGGCCTTGGCTTCCGGCACTGTGTACTCACCAAAGTGGAAGATGCTGGCCGCCAGAACCGCACTGGCGTGCCCTTCCAGAATACCGTCAGCCAGGTGCTGCAGGTTACCCACCCCACCCGAGGCAATCACCGGAATACCCAGCGCATCACTGATCGCACGGGTAACGCCCAGGTCGAAGCCGTTCTTCATGCCGTCCTGGTCCATGCTGGTCAGCAGGATCTCGCCAGCCCCCAGGCCTTCCATCTTCTTCGCCCATTCAACGGCATCCAGCCCGGTCGGTTTGCGCCCGCCGTGGGTGAAAATCTCCCAGCGCGGTTGCTCACCCGGCCCGGACACCTTCTTGGCGTCGATGGCGACAACGATGCACTGCGAACCGAAACGGTCCGCTGCCTCGCCGACAAACTCCGGGTTGAACACTGCGGCCGTGTTGATCGAGACCTTGTCGGCACCGGCATTGAGCAGGTTGCGGATGTCCTGCACAGTGCGCACGCCACCGCCCACGGTCAGCGGGATGAACACCTGGCTGGCCATGCGCTCGACGGTATGCAGCGTGGTGTCGCGGCCATCGACGCTGGCGGTGATGTCGAGGAAGGTGATTTCGTCGGCACCTTGCTCGTCGTAGCGACGGGCGATTTCCACCGGGTCGCCGGCATCACGGATGTTCTCGAACTTGACGCCCTTGACCACCCGGCCGTTGTCCACGTCCAGGCAAGGGATGATGCGCTTGGCCAGTGCCATGGTTCAGTCCTCAGCCTTGGTAGTTGTCGCAGAAGGCCTGGGCCTCGGCGACATCGAGAGTGCCTTCGTAGATGGCACGGCCGGTGATGGCGCCGATGATGCCCGGGGCCTTGGCGTCCAGCAGGGCCTTGATGTCGCCCAGGTTGTGGATGCCGCCCGAGGCGATCACCGGGATAGAGGTGGCTTCTGCCAGTGCCTTGGTGAACGGCACGTTGCAGCCCTGCATCATGCCGTCCTTGGCGATGTCGGTGTAGACGATCGCCGAGACGCCATCGGCCTCGAAACGCTTGGCCAGGTCGATGACCTGAACCGAGCTCACTTCAGCCCAGCCGTCGGTGGCGACGAAGCCATCCTTGGCGTCCAGGCCAACGATGACCTTGCCCGGGAAGGCCTTGCACGCTTCGGCAACGAACTCCGGCTGCTTGACCGCCTTGGTGCCGATGATCACGTAGCTGACGCCGGCCTTGACGTAATGCTCGATGGTTTCCAGCGAGCGGATGCCTCCGCCGATCTGGATCGGCAGGGTCGGGTAGCGCTTGGCAATGGCGGTGACCACTTCACCGTTGACCGGCTGGCCTTCGAAGGCGCCGTTGAGGTCGACCAGGTGCAGGCGGCGGCAGCCACCCTCGACCCACTTGGCGGCCATGCTCACCGGGTCGTCGGAAAATACCGTGGAGTCTTCCATGCGGCCCTGGCGCAGGCGCACGCAGGCACCGTCCTTCAGATCGATAGCGGGGATAATCAGCATCTTGGGAACCTGTCTGTTCTTGGGGTTTCAGGGCTTCTCGAGCGCCCACAGATCACTTTCGATGCTCTCGAACCGCTCCTTGAGGTGCAGCTGAACATCGGCAATCGCCCTGTTGTAGTAATGGGGTGCAATTTCTTTGCTGAACAACTCGAGGACTTCGGCCACTTCGAACGACCCCAGCTCCAGCTCGAAACGGTCTTCGAGGAAGCGCTTGAGCGTGTGCAGCGCTTCGCGCTCCTGCTCGGGGGCCAGGGTGATGACAGGGGCCTTGGTCTTCGACCTGCTCATTTACCAGCGCCCGTCCCAGGCAACGAAGTTCTGCAGCAGCTGCAGGCCATGGGTATGGCTCTTCTCCGGGTGGAACTGCACGGCAAAGCGCGAGCCATCGGCCAGCGCAGCGGCGAAATCGACACCGTAATGGCCGCGGCCGACCACCTGGGCCGGCTTGCCGGCATTGATGTAGTAGCTGTGCACGAAGTAGAACCGCGCACGGTCGGGGATGTCGTGCCAAAGCGGGTGGTCGTTGGTCTGGCCGACTTCGTTCCAGCCCATGTGCGGCACCTTCAGGTGCTCACCGTCTTCCTGCAGGTCTTTGCCGAAGAAGCGCACCTGGCCGGGGAACATGCCGATGCAGTCGACACCGTCGTTTTCTTCGCTGTGGTCGAGCAGCGCCTGCATACCCACGCAAATGCCGAGGAACGGGCGATCCTGGCTGACCTCGCGCACCAGGCTGTCGAAGCCCAGGCGGCGGATTTCGGCCATGCAGTCGCGAATCGCGCCCACGCCCGGGAATACCACGCGGTCGGCTTCGCGGATGACCGTGGCATCGCTGGTGACCAGCACCTTACCGGCCCCTACATGCTCGAGCGCCTTGGCCACCGAGTGCAGGTTGCCCATGCCATAGTCGATTACGGCTACCGTCTGCATTTACAGGCACCCTTTGGTGGAAGGCATCTGCCCGGCCATGCGCTCGTCGAGGGTAATGGCCATGCGCAGAGCGCGGCCGAAAGCCTTGAACACGGTCTCGATCTGGTGGTGGGTGTTGTGGCCACGCAGGTTGTCGATGTGCAGGGTCACCAGGGCGTGGTTGACGAAGCCCTGGAAGAACTCCTGGAACAAGTCGACATCGAAGCCACCGACGCTGGCGCGGGTATACGGGACGTGCATCTGCAGGCCCGGGCGACCGGAGAAGTCGATGACCACGCGCGACAGCGCTTCGTCCAGAGGCACATAAGCGTGGCCGTAGCGGAAGATGCCCTTCTTGTCACCGATGGCCTGGGCGAATGCCATGCCCAGGGTGATGCCGACGTCTTCGACGGTATGGTGATCGTCGATATGCGTGTCACCCTTGCACTCGATATCCAGATCGATCAGCCCATGGCGAGCAATCTGGTCCAGCATGTGTTCAAGGAAAGGCACACCGATATCGAATCGGGCCTTGCCACTGCCATCGAGGTTGATCGAGCACTTGACCTGGGTTTCCAGGGTATTGCGCTCGACGGAAGCCTTACGTTCGACCATCACCAGCTCCGCAAAATCATTAGGCGAAAAGGGCTTCATTATAGGCCTAGAACGCGCTGGCTTGAAACGCGGATGACATATGGCAAAACGAGGAATTACGCAGGCTGGATACCGTTACAAGTCTATACAACCCGGTGACCTGGGATGATCTGGGGCTGCTTTGCAGCCCATCGCCGGCAAGCCAGCTCCCACTTCGACAGCACTGCCCTCAAGGCCTGCGCAGTACCTGTGG
>NZ_JBNRIJ010000007.1:175290-213886 GCF_053557675.1 Pseudomonas sp. XP1
GCCAGCGAAGTCAGCCGGTTTTACCACTGATCAATGGAACAGCACAGCCGTCTTCTGCAGGGTAATCCAAACGCCCCAGGCCAACGGCACGACCACCACTGCCCAGGCCAGCAGCACCAGTGGCAGGCTACCCGGCGCCGCCTTCCACTCCAGCGAGCGCGCCCCGTCGGCGCCCTTGTCATGGCTCAACGCCCGCTCGGCAGCCAGTTCGGCATCGCTCATGAAATGCTTGTCGGCCACCGGCCGCACCAGCATGTTGCAGACGAAGCCCAGCACCAACAGGCCGGCGAGGATGTACAAGGTCATGTCATAGGCAGCTGCACGCTCCACCCCTGCCGCCAACTGGTACTCGCGCAGGTAGGTGATAAGCACCGGCCCCAGAACCCCCGCCGCTGCCCAGGCAGTCAGCAGGCGGCCATGAATGGCGCCGACCATCTGCGTGCCGAACAGGTCGGCCAGGTAGGCCGGTACCGTGGCAAACCCACCACCGTACATCGACAGGATGACGCAGAACGCCGCCACGAACAGCGCCACGTTACCCAGGTGCCCCATGTTCGGCACCAGGCTGTACAAGCCTACGCCCAAGGCAAAGAAGGCGAAATAGGTGTTCTTGCGGCCAATGTAGTCCGAGAACGACGCCCAGAAGAACCGCCCGCCGATGTTGAACAGGCTCAGCAGGCCGGTGAAGCCGGCGGCGATCGCCGCAATCTGCGCCAGCTGGGCGCTGTTCAGCTCACTGAAGCTCAGCCCGTTGCCCAGCAGCTTGCCGGCGAACACTTCCTGCAACAAGGGCGAAGCCATGCCGAGGATGCCGATACCGGCCGACACGTTCAGGCACAGCACCAGCCAGATCAGCGCGAACTGCGGGGTCTTCCAGGCCACGCTGACGTGTACGTGGCGGTCGGTGACCATGGTATTGCCAGCTTTCTTCACTGGGGCGCTCCAGCCTTCTGGCTTCCAGCCGGTGGGCGGTACGCGATACGCCAGGGCACCGGCGGTCATGAACACGAAGTAGATCGCCGCCATGACGACGAAGCTCTGCCACACGCCCACTTCCTGCGCATTGCCGAAATGGCCCATCAGCGCGGTGGCCAGCGGTGCACCGACCATGGCCCCGCCACCGAAGCCCATGATCGCCATGCCGGTGGCCATGCCGCGCTTGTCCGGGAACCACTTGATCAGGGTCGAAACCGGCGAGATGTAGCCCAGGCCCAGGCCGATACCACCGATTACGCCGGAACCCAGCCACATCAGCCACAGCTGGTGGGTTTTCACGCCAATCGCTGAAATCAGCATGCCGCCGCACCAGCACAGTGCCGACACCAGGCCGGCCTTGCGCGGGCCCGCGTGCTCCAGCCAACCACCCAGCACGGCCGCCGAGCAACCGAGGAAGACGAAGAACAGGGTGTAGATCCAGCTCAGCATGGAAATCGGCCAATCGCATTCGGCGCTGAACATACGGGCCATGAAGCCCATGTCCGCTGCGCAGGCAACTGGAGCGGTGATGCCAAGGGCTTGCGACAGCGGCAGCCAGAACACCGAGAAGCCATAGGCCATGCCGATGCACAGATGTATGGCCAGGGCGGCCGGCGGGACCAGCCAGCGGTTGAAGCCCGGACGGGCGATGATGCGCTCCTTCGACAGGAAGCCTGGCGCACTGGCCAAGGTCCCCGCCGCGACGGTACTGCTCATGGATCAGATCCTTCTTATAGGGAGGGTGCAGGCAAAGCGGCGCAAGGGTAGCAGCATCAAGCAGCGTGAAAGCAATCTGATATCGTTAATTTTTGCTCGGCTGAAACGGTCATGTTGCCTTTACCGGCCCTATCGCCGGCAAGCCAACTCCCACAAGTACCCCACCTACCTCGGGAACAGCGCGATCCCTGTGGGAGCTGGCTTGCCGGCGATAGGGCCAGTTCAGGCCGCACGTTCGGAACTGACAAAATCATGGCTGTCGAAAGCCGTACCATCTGATGCACGCATAGGAAATGTCTCGTATCTCTGGTCGAATACGCAGGGGCAACCACTGCGGCGCTATACTCTGGCGCCTGAATTTCAAAAACGGACTACAAGGACTCGCCCATGAAAGCGTTCGGCAAAATCCTGGGACTTGGGCTTCTCGGGTTGCTGCTGATCATCGTGGCGCTGGGCTTCGCCCTGACCCACCTCTTCGATCCCAACGACTACAAAGACGAGATTCGCCAGCTGGCACGTGACAAGGCTCACGTCGAGCTGACCCTCAACGGGGACATCGGCTGGAGCCTGTTCCCGTGGCTGGGCCTGGAGTTGCACGAAGCGAGCATTGCCACCTTGAACAAACCCAAGGAGCCGTTCGCCGACCTGCAGATGCTCGGCCTGTCGGTGCGTGTGCTGCCACTGCTGCGCCGCGAAGTGCAAATGAGCGACGTGCGCGTCGAGGGCCTGAACCTGACCCTGGCCCGTGACGAACAGGGCCATGGCAACTGGGAAGACATCGGCAAGCCATTGTCCGCGCAGAACGGCACCAGCGCCGATACGCAGGCCAGTGCACCGGCCCAGGCACCAGCTGAACAGGCGTCGGCACCGGTCGCCAGCAACGAACGCGCCGTCAAGCTGGACATCGACAGCCTGACCGTGAACAACGCACGCGTGCAGTACACCGATGCGAAGACCGGCCAGAGCTACAGCGCCGAAAGTATCCAGCTGAGCACCGGCCCGGTCCACGAAGGGGCGAACATTCCGCTCAAGGCCAGCGCCTTCCTAAGTGCCGGCCAGCCGAACATCAAGGCCCGCACCGAACTGGCCGGCGAGCTGCGCTTCGACCGCAAGCTCAAGCGCTACAACTTCGAAGACATGCGCCTGTCGGGCGAAACCTCGGGCGAGCCCACCGGCGGCAAGACCGTGACCTTCGCTGCCCAAGGCCAGGTGCTGGTCGACCTGGCCGCCAATGTCGCCTCGTGGAACGGCCTGAAAGTCTCGGCCAACCAGCTGCGCGCCCTGGGCGAACTGAACCTGCGTGACCTGGACAAGGCGCCACAGCTTAGCGGTGGCCTGTCCATCGCCCAGTTCGACCTGCGCACCTTCCTCGACAGCATCGGCCGCCCGCTGCCGGCCACCAACGACCCGGCGGCCTTCGCCAAGCTGGAACTGGTCACCCGCCTGCAGGGCACGCCGAACAGCCTGGCCCTGGAAGACCTGGCGGTGAAGCTGGATGACAGCACATTCAGTGGCCGCGTGGCCGTCGAAGACTTCGCCAAACAGGCCCTGCGCCTGCAGCTCAAGGGCGACACCTTCAACGCCGACCGCTACCTGCCGGCCAAGAGTGAAGAGGCCAAGGGCGCCACTGCCGCGCGCCAGGCCGAGGTCAAGCAACAGGAAGCCAGCGCGGTCGCCGGCCCTGGCACCACGCCGCTTCCCAACGCCCCGACCCAGGTCGCCTGGAGCGACGACAAGCTGCTGCCGGTCGACCGCCTGCGCGCCCTGGACTTGCAGGCCGACCTGGCCTTCGGCTCGCTGACCCTGGACAAACTGCCGATCGAAGAGGCCCAGCTCAAGGCCACCGGCCAGGGCGGCCTGCTGACCCTGCAAACCCTGCGCGGTGAACTGTACAAAGGCACCTTCGAGGCCAAGGGCACCGTCGATGTGCGCCCTGCCGTGCCGCAACTGGGCGTCAATACCAGCATCCAGCGGGTGCCGGTGGAACACTTCATCAAGACCGAGGGCAAGGAACAGACGCCACCGGTCAAAGGCCTGCTGACCCTGGCCAGCGACCTGACCGCCACCGGCAACAGCCAGAAGGCCCTGGTCGACACCCTCAACGGCAACGCCAACTTCGTCATCAACGACGGCGTGCTGGTCAATGCCAACCTGGAACAGCAGCTGTGCAAGGCCATCGCCACGCTGAACCGCAAATCGCTCACCGGCGAGCCACGCGGCAAGGACACCCCGTTCCAGGAACTGCGCGGCAGCCTGGTGGTGCGCAATGGCGTTGCCAACAACCCAGACCTCAAGGCGCGCATTCCGGGCTTGACCGTCAATGGCCATGGTGACCTCGACCTGCGTGTACTGGGCATGGACTACAACGTTGGCGTGGTCGTCGAAGGCGACCAGCGCGCCATGCCGGACCCGGCCTGCCAGGTCAACGAACGCTATGTGGGTGTCGAAATACCGCTGCGCTGCCGCGGCCCGCTTGAGCTGGGCGCCAAAGCCTGTCGCCTGGACCAGGACGGCCTGGGCAAGGTTGCCGCCAAGCTGGCCGGCAACCGCCTGCAGGACAAGATCGATGAAAAACTCGGAGACAAAGTGAGCCCTGAATTGAAAGACGCGCTCAAGGGGCTGTTCAAGCGATGAGCCCCGAGCAGTTCTCCAGCGCTGTGCTGGATTGGTATGACGAACACGGCCGGCACGACCTGCCCTGGCAACAGGGCATCAACCCATACCGGGTGTGGGTGTCGGAAATCATGTTGCAGCAGACCCAGGTCAGCACCGTGCTCAACTACTTCGACCGCTTCATGCAGGCCCTGCCGACCGTGCAGGCCCTGGCCGAGGCGCCGGAGGACGAGGTGCTGCACCTGTGGACGGGCCTGGGCTACTACACCCGGGCACGCAACCTGCAAAAGGCAGCGAAGATCGTGGTCGAACAGCATGGCGGCGAATTCCCGCGCAGTGTCGAGCAGCTCACCGAGCTGCCTGGCATCGGCCGCTCCACCGCCGGTGCCATCGCCAGCATCAGCATGGGCATCCGCGCACCGATCCTCGACGGCAACGTCAAGCGCGTGCTGGCCCGCTACACCGCCCAGGCTGGCTACCCCGGCGAGCCCAAGGTGGCCAACCAGCTGTGGGCCACGGCCGAACGCTTTACCCCGCAGCAGCGAGCCAACCACTACACCCAGGCGATGATGGACATGGGCGCCACGCTGTGTACTCGCAGCAAGCCCAGTTGCCTGATCTGCCCACTACAGCGAGGCTGCGAAGCGCACCTGCACGGTGAGGAAACCCGCTACCCCGAGCCCAAGCCGCGCAAGGCACTGCCGCAACGCCGCACACTGATGCCGCTGCTGGCCAACCACGAAGGCGCCATCCTGCTTTACCGCCGCCCGTCCAGCGGCCTGTGGGGTGGTTTGTGGAGCCTGCCGGAACTGGACGACATCGCCCAGCTCGACGACTTGGCCTACCAACACGGCCTTCGCCTGGCTGACAGCCGCGCCATGGACGGCCTGACCCATACCTTCAGCCACTTCCAGCTGGCGATCGAGCCCTGGCTGGTGCGCGTCGACCCGGTCGGCCAGCACGTGGCCGAGGCCGACTGGCTCTGGTATAACCTCGCCACCCCGCCGCGCCTGGGCCTCGCCGCCCCGGTGAAAAAACTGCTCAAACGCGCGGCCGACGAACTGATTGCAGGAGACGCCCTATGACCCGCACCGTGATGTGCCGCAAGTACAAAGAAGAACTGCCAGGCCTGGAACGCCCGCCCTACCCCGGCGCCAAGGGCCAGGACATCTTCGAACACATCTCGCAGAAAGCGTGGGCCGACTGGCAGAAGCACCAGACCATGCTGATCAACGAAAAACGCCTGAACATGATGAACGCCGAGGACCGCAAATTCCTCCAGGGCGAGATGGACAAGTTTTTCGCCGGCGAAGAATACGCCCAGGCGGAAGGCTACGTTCCACCCTCGGAATGACCCCACGGAACGTAAGCGACGGAATTAATTTAAAATTTTTTTAAAAAGTCGTTGACGAGCGGTCTGAAAGTCTATTTAATTCACCTCGTCGCCCAGATAGCTCAGTCGGTAGAGCAGAGGATTGAAAATCCTCGTGTCGGCGGTTCGACTCCGTCTCTGGGCACCACCTTCAAGCTTCTGGTGGTTGCAAAGTTACCCGAAGCGACAACAAGAAACCCGCCTAGTGCGGGTTTTTTGTTGTCTGTGTTTTTTGTCCTCCAGGAAAGCCCCCGCCTCATCAAGGGGGGGCCGCCCTACAAAAACGCTTAACCCTCATACTCACTCTGCGTCATCTGCCCCAAGTAGGAGACGCTCAACAAATGCAGCGTCTGGCCCGGGACCGAATCGGCGATTTTCTTGATGTCCGCCGCGGTCACCCGATAGCTGTCAGCAGGCAGAGTTCCCGAGCGGTAACCCACCTCCTCGCCGTCTTCGTCATAGCTGATGAAGTTGAGATAAAAGTAGTGCTTCATGTGTAACCTCCAGTTCAAGTGCCCCACACCGTGCGAGGCTTACGCAGCCTATTTGGCGCTTGCAGCCCACAACAGGTGGAACCGATGACACGGTGGCGCCAGGCCATTAGCCATTGACCCGCATCAACGAGGCAGCCGCCAACTCTCGATAGCATGGAGCATGGACATCCGACCCGACCCGCAAGGACCTCCATGAGCGAAGAATCCCCCCTCCTGCTCCCCGCTCCCAGCGAGCCCGCCATCACCACAGCCCGCATGCGCCGCCCACGCCAGCGCAAGCCGGAGCCGACGATCACCAGCATCAGCCAGCAACCTGCGGCACTGGAAGTCGCCACCGCCCCCAAGGGCAGCAACGAAGACAGCACCTCGGCCCGCCTGCCGGCCAGCTACCCCTACCGCACCCGCATGCGTCGCCAGGACTACGAAAAGGCCAAGCACGCACTGCAGATCGAGTTGCTGAAGGTACAGAGCTGGGTTAAGGCAACCGGCCAGCGCGTGGTGATCCTGTTCGAAGGGCGCGATGCCGCAGGCAAGGGCGGCACCATCAAGCGCTTCATGGAGCACCTCAACCCTCGCGGTGCGCGCATCGTTGCCCTGGAAAAGCCTTCCGAGCAGGAAAAAGGCCAGTGGTACTTCCAGCGCTACATCCAGCACCTGCCCACAGCGGGCGAAATGGTGTTCTTCGACCGCTCCTGGTACAACCGCGCCGGGGTCGAAAAGGTGATGGATTTCTGCTCGCCGCTGCAATACCTGGAATTCATGCGCCAGGCCCCGGAGCTGGAGCGGATGTTGTGCAACAGCGGCATCCTGCTGTTCAAGTACTGGTTCTCGGTGAACCGCGAAGAGCAGCTGCGCCGCTTCATCTCGCGCCGGGACGACCCACTGAAGCACTGGAAGCTGTCACCCATCGATATCAAGTCGCTGGACAAGTGGGACGACTACACCGCTGCCAAGGAGGCGATGTTCTTCCATACCGATACTGCCGATGCGCCATGGACCGTGATCAAGTCCGATGACAAGAAGCGTGCGCGGATCAACTGCATCCGGCACTTCCTGCATTCGCTGGATTACCCGGGCAAGGACCACAGCGTGGCGCATGCACCGGATGCGCTGCTGGTCGGGCGCGCATCGCGAGGTTTCGAGGAAGATGAGGCAGAGCCGCAGGCCAGTTGAATCGGCGTGCCTGCTGCGCTTCAATACGCGCAATTTCCGCCCCACCAAGGATTCACCCCATGGCCACCCCCACCAAGCAACAGAAACGCGCCAAGCGCGCCGCCAGCAAGGCCAAGCAGAACCGCATGGTACGCAGCGGCCAGGCAGTCAAGGCCAGCGCAGGCGACAGCGCCAGCATCGAGCAGGTGTATAACAAGGCCATGGAATCGGGCAGCTACGACCCACTGTTCAAGAAGATGAAGGAAGCCCAGGAAGGCGGCCTAGTGCCGATGATTTCGGTGTTTCTGGTAGACCCGCTGCTGGCCCTGGTGCTCAAGGGGCACAAGGAAGAACACGCCACCGACTACATCGTGCTGGTGTTCAATGCCTACCGCAAATGGCTGGACGGGGCCGACGAAGAGGCCACCATGGCCTGGCTGGAGAGCGATGAGTTCCAGGCAGCTTATGTGGCGGCTTCTGAACTGGTTGCCAAGCAGCAACAGCAGCAGAAGCAGTTTGGTTGACAGGGCCATGTGACCTGCCCCGGCCCATTCGCGGGTAAACCCGCTCCCACAGGGATATCACAGAAATTGAGATATGTGGTGTACCTGTGGGAGCGGGTTTACCCGCGAACAGGCCGGTACAGTCCACAAAAAAGGCCGCGCCCTTCACAGGACGCGGCCTTTTCATTTCAGCTAGCGCAGATCAGTTATCCAGCGCCACCCGCCCGGCAGCTTCACGCTTGCGGTGCACCAGCAAGCCAGCCGCCACCACACCAATGCTCAGCAGTGCGGTCGCGATGATTTCGGCGCGATGGTCCTCACGCAGCGCCATTACCACCAGAATGGCGATGATGAAGGCAATGGTCGCCCAGGTCAGGCCCGGGAACAGCCACATCTTGAAGGTGATCTTCTCGCCGCGGGCTTCACGCTGGGCACGCATGCGCAACTGCGACACGGCAATCACCAGGTACACCAGCAGCGCAATGGCACCAGAGCTGGCAAGCAGGAACTCGAACACCTGGGCCGGGGCCACGAAGTTGGCGAACACACAGAGGAACGCCGCTGCAGTGGACAGCAGAACCGCCACATGCGGGGTAGCCGACTTGGTGGTGCGCTGGGCAATGGCCGGGGCGTCACCACGCTTGCTCAGCGAGAACAGCATGCGCGACGAGGTGTACAGCGCCGAGTTCAGGCAGCTGGTCACGGCGATCAGCACGACGATATCGACGATCAGTTTGGCATTCGGCACGCCGATGCGGCTCAGCACGGTCTGGTAGGAACCGGTCTCGGCCAGGGCCGGGTCGTTCCATGGCACCAGTGCCACGACCAGGAAGATCGACACCAGGTAGAACAGGCAGATACGCCAGATCACCGAGTTGGTGGCGCGGCTGATCTGCTTGCCCGGGTCCTTCGATTCGGCAGCGGCGATGGTAACGATTTCGGTACCCATGAACGAGAACATGGTGGTCAGCATGGCTGCCAGCACCGCGCCCAGGCCGTTAGGCATGAAGCCCTGGGTGTCGAACAGGTGGCTGGCACCGCTTACCTGGCTGCTCGGCATGAAGCCGAACAAGGCAGCACAACCCACAGCGATGAAGCCGATGATCGCCAGCACCTTGAGCAGGGCGAACCAGAACTCGAACTCGCCGTAGTTCTTCACGCTGCACAGGTTGGTCAGGGTCAGCGCCAGGGTGATGACCAGGGAGAACGCCCACAGGTCGACCGCAGGGAACCAGGCATGCAGGATGGCCGCGGCGGCGTTGGCCTCCAGCGGAATTACCAGTACCCAGAACCACCAGTACAGCCAGCCAATGGTGAAACCGGCCCAACGCCCGATGGCGCGGTCGGCATATGTCGAGAACGAACCTGTGTCAGGCGAGGCGACCGCCATTTCGCCCAACATGCGCATCACCAGCACGACCAGCGTACCGGCGGCAGCGTAAGCCAGCAGCACGGCCGGGCCGGCAGCAGCGATGGCGTGGCCGGAGCCAACGAACAGGCCGGCACCGATGACGCCAGCGATGGACAGCATGGTCACATGCCGTTGTTTGAGCCCCTGAGCGAGGTCATTGGAATTGTTACCGCTCATTAAAACTACCTTTGTAAGGAGTGGACCACTCCGACTGCGGTTACGGAGCGCGCCTGGGGTTGACCTGGGCGTCGCTGCAATCGGCGGTTTCCAACTGGCAATAAGCGCGCCATGTGCTGAATGCATTCGTCAGAAAAGTCTGCGAGCCTTTTGGTATGCGGTTTGGAGGGCTTTCGGCCAATGCCTGACCGAAAGGCCGCCAAATCATCGGATTACTGAAATACTCACTTACAAACGCACCAAAGGTGCTCCCCGGTAACACCCGTGCACCACTGCAATGCCAAAAAGTGCAACCTGCAGGTACAACCTCGGCACCTGACCGCCTCCGTTCGCGGGCATACTCACTCACACAGGTCAGGCGCAACCATTTGGGCATTTTAAAGAACCTGTGGGAGCGGGCATGCCCGCGAAAGGTCTAAAACCGCTTCCATGAGCGGGCCAAAGCTGGCACCATCGCGCCTTTTTTCATCAAGGCTCTGGTGCTGGGCGATGCCTTCGCGGACATCCGCGCGACGTTGCGCTGCAACGATGCGACAAACTGCCCCACCAGCGCCCCGAGCCCCCAGCGACCCTGTTGGCCGTGATAATGCCGCTATGCTAGCGTGGCGCACGCCAGGAAGGCCGCCAACAGCTGGGAACGCACCCGTACACATGAGGACCGCACATGGCTCAGGCCACGCCCGCGCTGGAAATCCGCAATCTGCACAAACGCTACGGCGAGCAGGAAATTCTCAAGGGCATTTCGCTGACCGCGCGCGACGGTGACGTGATCTCCATCCTGGGGTCGTCCGGCTCCGGCAAGTCCACCCTGCTGCGCTGCATCAACCTGCTCGAAAACCCGCACCAGGGCGAAATCCTGGTCGCCGGTGAAGCCCTCAAGCTCAAGGCCGCCAAGAACGGCGACCTGGTCGCCGCGGACAACCGCCAGATCAACCGCCTGCGCAGCGAGATCGGCTTCGTCTTCCAGAACTTCAACCTGTGGCCGCACATGTCGATCCTCGACAACATCATCGAGGCGCCACGCCGCGTGCTCGGCCAGAGCAAGGCCGAGGCCATCGAAGCCGCCGAAGCCCTGTTGAACAAGGTGGGCATCTACGACAAGCGCCACAGCTACCCCGCCCAGCTTTCCGGTGGCCAGCAACAGCGCGCCGCCATTGCCCGTACCCTGGCCATGAAGCCCAAGGTCATCCTGTTCGACGAGCCAACTTCGGCGCTCGACCCGGAAATGGTCCAGGAAGTGCTAAACGTTATCCGCGCATTGGCCGAAGAAGGCCGTACCATGCTGCTGGTGACGCACGAGATGAGCTTTGCCCGCCATGTGTCCAGTGAAGTCGTCTTCCTGCACCAGGGCCTGGTAGAAGAGCAGGGATCGCCGCAGCAGGTCTTCGAGAACCCGACCTCGGCGCGTTGCAAGCAATTCATGTCCAGCCACCGCTAACGGAGCAATACATGCACACTTACAAGAAGTTCCTCCTGGCAGCTGCTGCCACGCTGGTGATGTCGGCCAACGCCCTGGCCGCAGAAAAACTGCGCATGGGTATCGAAGCCGCCTACCCACCGTTCAACAACAAGGATGCCAGCGGTAACGTGGTCGGCTTCGACAAAGACATCGGCGACGCCCTGTGCGCCAAGATGAAAGTCGAGTGCTCGGTCGTCACTTCCGACTGGGACGGCATCATCCCGGCCTTGAACGCCAAGAAGTTCGACTTCCTGGTGTCGTCGCTGTCGATCACCGACGAGCGCAAGCAGGCCGTGGACTTCACCGAGCCGTACTACTCGAACAAGCTGCAGTTCATCGCGCCGAAAAACGTCGACTTCAAGACCGACAAGGCCTCGCTCAAGGGCAAGGTGATCGGCACCCAGCGCGCCACCCTTGCTGGTACCTGGCTTGAAGACAACTACGGTGACGACGTAGAGATCAAGCTGTACGACACCCAGGAAAACGCCTACCTCGATCTGGTTTCCGGCCGCATCGACGGCATACTGGCCGACAAGTACGTGCAGTACGAGTGGCTGAAAAGCAAAGACGGCTCGAACTTCGAGTTCAAGGGCGAGCCGGTGATGGACAGCGACAAGATCGGCATTGCCGTGCGCAAGGGTGACACCAAGCTGCGCGACGACCTGAACAAGGCCCTGGCAGAAATCAAGGCCGACGGCACGTACAAGAAGATCAACGACAAGTACTTCCCGTTCAGCATCGAATGATCCGCCCCGACCGGCGCGCCCTTGCGGCGCGCCAGTCCCTAGAATGACCTGCCCATGAATATCGACCTGCACGGATTCGGTCCGGCCATGATGGCCGGCACCCTGATGACCGTAAAACTGGCGCTTTGCGCCTTGCTGCTGGGGCTGGTCCTGGGCCTGCTCGGCGCCCTGGCCAAGACTTCCTCGATCAAGCCGCTGCAATGGCTTGGTGGCTTCTATTCGACCCTGGTTCGCGGCGTGCCCGAACTGCTGTGGGTACTGCTTATTTATTTCGGCACCGTCGGCTTGATGAACGCCCTCGGTGAAGCCCTGAACATGCCGGGCCTGGAGCTCAGCGCCTTCGCTGCGGGTGTTATCGCGCTGGGCCTGTGCTTCGGCGCCTACGCCACCGAAGTGTTCCGTGGCGCCATCCTGGCGATCCCCAAGGGCCACCGTGAAGCCGGCCTGGCGCTTGGCCTGTCCAAGGGCCGCATCCTTTCGCGGATCATCCTGCCGCAAATGTGGCGCATCGCCCTGCCCGGCCTTGGCAACCTGTTCATGATCCTGATGAAGGACACCGCCTTGGTGTCGGTGATCGGCCTGGAAGAAATCATGCGCCACGCACAAATCGGCGTGACCGTGACCAAAGAGCCGTTCACCTTCTACATGGTCGCGGCCTGCATCTACCTGAGCCTGACCATCATCGCGATGGCCGGAATGCACTTCATGGAAAAACGCGCCGCTCGCGGCTTTGCGAGGGCCGAATAATGAATTGGGAAGTCATCATCAAATGGCTGCCACGCCTGGCCCAGGGTGCGACCCTGACCCTGGAGCTGGTGGCCATCGCGGTGGTTGCCGGGTTGATCCTGGCCATCCCGCTGGGCATCGCCCGCTCCTCGCGCCACTGGTATGTGCGCGCGGTGCCGTTCAGCTACATCTTCTTCTTCCGTGGCACGCCGCTGCTGGTGCAGCTGTTCCTGGTCTACTACGGCCTGGCGCAGTTCGACGCGGTGCGTTCGAGTTCGCTGTGGCCGTACCTGCGCGACCCGTTCTGGTGCACCGTGCTGACCATGACCCTGCACACTGCTGCCTACATCGCCGAGATCCTGCGCGGCGCGCTGCAGTCGATCCCCAAGGGTGAGATCGAGGCGGCGCGGGCGCTGGGCATGTCGCGGGGCAAGACGCTGTTCTACATCATGCTGCCACGCGCCGCGCGCATCGGCCTGCCGGCGTACAGCAACGAAGTGATCCTGATGCTCAAGGCCAGCGCCCTGGCCAGTACCGTGACCCTGCTGGAATTGACCGGCATGGCCCGTACCATCATCGCCCGCACCTACCTGCCGGTAGAGATCTTCTTTGCCGCCGGGGTGTTCTACCTGGTGATCTCGTTCGTGCTGGTGCAGGGCTTCAAGCTGCTGGAGCGTTGGTTGCGCGTGGATGCCTGCCAGGGCCGCTGAAACCACTTAGCCTTCTTCGCGGGTAAACCCGCTCCCACAGGGACCCCACAGCCCTCAAGCTGTGCACTATACCTGTGGGAGCGGGTTCACCCGCGAAGAGGCCCTCAAATCCACACATATCCTTGCCATGCCCAACCACCTCCACAGCCCCCACCTAAGCACCCGCTTCCAGGCCCTCGACCAGTTCCTGATCGAGCACCAGCAGCTGTGGAAACCCCGCCCCTTCACCAGCCTGCAGCTGGCCTGGGAAAGCGCCCACCCCGAGCTTGCCGCCCACCTGCGCCAATGCTCCCTGGCAGACGCCGAAACCGACACCACCGCTGCCCCATTGCCCGCCCCGTTCCCGCAACTGGCCCAGCAAGCCCAACAGCTTTCGGCCCTCGGCAACCTCCCGGCGACCGATCTACCCACCGCCGCGCACCGCCTCGACGTCGCCGTCCCCGGCCGCAAATGGCAGCAGATCGAAGCCTTCGCCAGCCACCTGGCCTTCCGCGAACAGCCCCGTCACTGGCTGGACTGGTGCTCCGGCAAAGGCCACCTGGGCCGCCGCCTGCTGCAACCCGGCCAACACCTGACCTGCCTGGAATACGATGCCGAACTGGTCGCCGCCGGCCAGGCCCTGAGCGCGCACCACCACTTGCCGGCGCAGCATGTGCACCAGGACGTGATGGCCAACGACAGTGCCCGCCACCTTGCTGGCGACAAAAGCGTGGTCGCCCTGCACGCCTGTGGCGACCTGCATGTGCGCCTGATGCAGTTGGCCAGCCAGCAAGGTTGCCGGCAACTGGCCGTAGCCCCCTGCTGCTACAACCGCATCGCGACGCAGCAGTACCAGGCGTTATCCACAGCCGCGCAAGCCTCCTGCCTGCGGCTGTCACTGGACGACCTGGGCCTGCCCTTGAGCGAAACCGTTACCGCCGGCGCCCGCGTACGACGCCAGCGCGACACCTCGATGGCCCGGCGCCTGGGCTTCGACCTGCTGCAACGCCAGCAGCGCCAGACCGACGAGTACCTGCCGACACCATCGCTACCCGTGGCCTGGCTGGAGAAGCCCTTCGAGCAGTACTGCCGCGACCTGGCCGAACTCAAGCAATTGCAGCTGACTGGCAACCCGGACTGGGCAGCCCTGGAAGCCGCAGGCTGGCAACGCCTGGCCGAGGTCCGCAACCTGGAGCGCGTGCGCAACCTGTTCCGCCGGCCGCTGGAGCTGTGGCTGGTACTCGATCGCGCCCTGTTCCTCGAAGAACAAGGCTACAACGTGCGCCTTGGCCTGTTCTGCGACTACCCACTCACCCCGCGCAACCTGCTAATCCTTGCCGAACGCGACTGTTAGCCGCAGCACAACCTGTGGATAACTCTGTGAACAAGCTTGTGATTACCTGTTGGATCCAAGCGCTATTTCAAACGCTTGGCTTATTCCGGCTTGCCCGTCAAGGCCAGTAAAAACAGGCGTTTGCGCAAAGACAGGCGGTGTACTGATCCGGCATGCCTTTCGCGCAAGACGCCGATGCCACTTGTGCATAAACATTTCTTGTGGTTGACGACTGCGTCTAAAGCCTTACTCAGAATGGCCTGATTTGCGCAGTGCCTTGTGGGAGCCTTTCAATGCGCCTTGTTCTTGGCAATCTCGATATCGTTCATCAGCGCCTTGGCCATGTCGCACAGATAATCGGCGGCACCCAGGAATTTATGGTCATCCTCCATATCCCCCTCGCGCACCAGGTGCTTGATGTAGCCCATCAGAATCGAGACATGCTCATAGGCAGCATCGACGGGGACGCCAGGCTCGACGCGTAGCAGATTGAGGGATGGGTTACCGGCTGCGAGGAAGGTTTCCACGCCTGCGGTGGTGATGGGTTCGATGATGGTTTTCTTCATGGCACAAATCCTTACTCGGGGAGGGGACTGCCAGAAATCTTTCTCACGGATTTGGGTGGCAGCCGTACGCGGGGTGAGAAACCGGTCGAATAAGGAAGCCCGGCCAGACCAAAGTCTGCCCGCGTACGGCCACCAAAAAGGGGTAGCGCTTATTCGACTTGGGTTCTCACACCCGGTCGCCAGAGCGACCCGAAAACGGTATCCGTGAGCCATTTCCCCGACAACAGCGATACTTCGGCGGCGCGCGTAGGATAGTTCCGAAGCATCCGAACCCTGAAGCCATTAGCCCCCTAGTTCAGAATTTTCGTACGGCTGATGGCCCTTTCGCGGGTAAACCCGCTCCCACAGGAATCACACATGGCTTGAGAACAGTGATATCCCTGTGGGAGCGGGTTCACCCGCGAAGAGGCCAGAACAGACAACAAAAAGCTGAAGCCCCACCGCTGATCCCGCCCAACGGTGTATCATCCGCCCCCCAAATCATTAAAAAGTGACGTCGCGCGCTGCCCGCCAGCCCCGCGACCTTCTGGCGTTGCGCCAGAACCGACATGGACTAACGGACCCGACCATCGTGACCCAGACCAAGCCCCTCGCCCTGCTGACCCTCACCCTGGCCCTGACCGGCTGCGCCAGCGGCACCGCTCCCCACCCCACCAGCAGCCTTGGCTGGAACCACCCCGGCATGCAGCTGGGCGGCGACAACGGCCTGCCCCTGCGCACCGAAAGCCCCTGCCGCAAGCGCGGCTGCGACAACGACAAGCTGTTCTTCAACCCAGGCAAAACCGAGCCAAGCGTCACCACCATCCATCGCGGCTGGTAGGAAAATTCTTCTTTCAGGTCGGTGACTTAGGTCATTTGCGAACATTCGCAACGAAGTGGTTTACAGGCGCCAACCGATCGTTATAATGACGCCCCATTGCCGGTATAGCTCAGATGGTAGAGCAACTGACTTGTAATCAGTAGGTCCCGGGTTCGATTCCTGGTGCCGGCACCATATCCAGCTCCATCGCATGCCACCGAATGCCTTGGAAGCCCCTAAAACCCGCCCTTTGGCGGGTTTTTTCGTTCCAGGACCCTCCGTCGGGATCCAACAAAATACCCCATCCCCGGGGGTATTTTTAGGGTACAGCGTCTTGCCTGCATGGAGAACGTACCCTTATGCCACGTCTAGCCGTTCCTCTCAGCGACCTCAAATGCCGTACGGCAAAACCTCGCGAACGTGCCTACAAGCTATTCGACGGTGGCGGCATGTACCTCTTCGTGAAACCCAATGGCGTGAAAACGTGGCGATTGCGCTACTTCAAGCCCAGCGGCAAAGAAGGCACGCTGATCATCGGCAACTACCCCATCATCTCGCTGGCCGTCGCGAGGACCAAGCGCGATGAAGCCAAGGCGCTGTTGCTCGACAACCTCGACCCGATGGAAGAGAAGAAGAAAGCGAAGCTTGCTGCCCAACGAGCCTCCCTGCTTTTCCAAACAGTCGCCCTGGAGTGGCACGCCGAAATGTCGCGGCGCTGGACTGAAGGACACGCCAAGACCGTCATGAGTCGGTTGCGCACCCACGTCTTCCCTCTGATCGGCCAACGCCCCATCGCTGAGCTTGATACCCATGATCTGCTTGAGGTCACTCTGCGTATCAAAGATCGCGGCACCATGGACGTTGCCCTGCGCGTGCAGAATTATCTCTCCACGATCATGCGGGGCGCGAAGCGGGCGCGGCAGATCAGCCAGAATCCGGCGCTCGATCTGGCAGGCTCGATTCATGCCCCGCGTACCGTGCACCGCCCTGCCCTCTCACTCAACCGTCTCCCCGAACTACTCAGCCGGATCGATAACTACAACGGCCGTGAGCTAACCAAGCTGGCTGTATTGCTGACGCTGCACGTGTTCGTGCGCTCCAGCGAACTGCGCTTTGCGCGCTGGGATGAGTTCGACCTGCAAAGGGCGATGTGGGAAATCCCGGACACCCGTAAGCCCATCGACGGCGTGCGCAATTCCACCCGTGGCACCAAGATGAGCGGAGACATACAGATGGTGCCGCTCTCTCCCCAAGTCATCGCGATTCTTGAACGGCTGCGCGGCTTGAGTCGCTTCTCCGAACTGGTGCTGCCCGGTGACCACAAGTATTGGAAGCCAATGTCGGAGAACACGGTTAACCAGGTGCTGCGCAACGTTGGCTACGACACATCCAGGGAGGTATGCGGGCATGGATTCAGGACCATGGCCTGTAGCGCCTTGCTGGAGTCAGGGCTGTGGACAGACGCGGCTATTGAGCGGCAGATGAGCCACAAGGAACGCAATCGCGTGCGCGCCGCCTATATCCACAAGGCCGAATTTCTGGAGCAGCGTCGGCTGATCATGGCGTGGTGGAGCAATTACATCGATGCCAACAGATCCGGGCATGTCACCCCACACGAGTTCGCCCACCCAGCCGGCGAGAACATCACCCCCTTGCCAAGTGGGCGTGGCGCATTCAATCGTCGGTGAACCCTCCAGAACACCGTTGGCCGCTCTTTAATTCGGGTCCATCCAAACAGGGCTGCAAAGCCGCCCTGTTTGGATGGACCTCGCTTTGCAAAGCTAAAAGCCGACACAAATCCTTTGGATACCACTGATTTCCACCGGTGGATAACTTCATGCACAGCCTCAGAGGCCACGGAGATTGAGGCGTTGACCAAAATTATCCACAGGCGTAGAACTGATCTTGCAACCGCTGCCTTAGGCAGCACCCCAGGTGACCCGAACCTTCAAGGTCACGCCGCTCTCGCGGTGGTTCTCCCCAAAGGCGATTCGCATCCGGCAGCTCGACCGGTCACTACCCATGTGATGGATGCTCTTACACATATGGCGCTCGTGCCTCGATACACCGTACCTCGCTGCCCTGCAGCAACCTATTCGCTTGGCCGAATCTTGCGCCAACCTGTGCCCGTCTCTTTCTGTGGAAAGAGACGGGCACTTCTAACACTGCTGCAGCCCTGATCACACATGGCTTTGCGGCATTCCTCCTCGTGACAATCGGCGTGACAAACGCCGATGTCACCAGCAACAGCCTTGTAGATGATGGTGCCGCAGACCAAGGAATGGACTGCACCTGACTGACAGTCAGGCATGCCCCGGTCATCGCATTGCTGCTTGCACATGGCTCAGGATCTCGCGGCACTGGTCTCGTCAGCCAATGCAGCCTCCACCCGCCCACCGGTAACGGTGCTCAGGAGGCCAGATCATGAGATGCCCTTGCTCCCGGACGTAAGGAGTCGCCAGTCCCGCGTTGAGGACATTCCCCACAGGTCGCAGGGGCCTTGATCCCTGATAACACTCAACATTCCTGGCGGGATGACGTGGGGCGAGGATCGTAGAACGGTAGATGAGGTGACCGACATGGCATTGGTGGGTAGACGCGACGGCCGTAATTTCGGCTACGGCAGGCAATTGAGCTATGCAGGGGCGCAGGCGCTGAAAGACATGTTCGGCGGTGGCCACTACGGTACGGTCAAGACGCACAGTGGTCGATGGCAGGCATTCGTGAAGTGGTGCCGCTCCGAACAAGGGCCAGGTATCAATGATGCGCGGCAGATTGATCGGAAGGTATTGGCGGACTATGCGGAGTATCTGCGCGATGCGGTTGAGTGCGGTAGCCTCGCCATCAGCACCGCACAAAACCGCCTATCCAGCGTTAACAGGACCATGGCGTCGCTGCGCGGTGATCAGTGTGTGAAATTGCCCAGTCCGAGCAAGGCGTTGGGAATGCAGCGCACCGGAGTTCGCCAATCGGCTCCGCAAGGCCAAGACCGCGAACAGGTTAAGCAGATCGTCGATGCGCTTTGTCGCGATCATCAGCATCGGGCCGCAGCGATTGTTCTGTTGGCGCGAGCCACCGGCATGCGCCTTCGTGAGGCCATCCTGGCTGACCTGCCACGGCTGAGCCGTGAGGCTGAAGGCCTAGGCAGGATCAACATTCAAGATGGCACCAAAGGCGGTCGCGCTGGCGCCTCAGCGCCACGATGGATTGCGGTGAACCAACATGTTCAAGACGCACTTGGGTTTGCACGGCAGGTGTCGCCTGCGAGTAGCCGCAACCTGATTGCGCCAGACGAAAGCTATCTGAATGTTCTGCAGGAAATCATCCGCCCAGCGCGGGACGTCCTGCATGCACACAGGCTCAAAGGCTTCCATGAGCTACGAGCGGCGTATGCATGTGAGCGCTATGAGCAAATCACTCTACACCGCGCGCCTATCATCGGCGGCCAATACTGCCAGTTAAATCAGCACCTTGATCGCGAGGCTCGGAGGCAAATCAGCTATGAGTTGGGGCACGGTCGGATCGATGTGGTCGGGGCCTACATTGGAGGGCGCGTATGAGCAAGCCATTCGATATGGAACTGTTCTTGGCTGCGGTGCTGACGGGATCGTACGCAACGCGGCAGCGCCATTTACGGCAAGCAAAGCTCATCCAAGCGGAGATATCTGAACGCTGGCAGCTAGAAACACCTTGGGGTTGGAAGAAAAAACATGTTGTTTGGTTTCTCGACCACCGACTAGCAAGGCGATGCAAGGCAACTCGATATTACTACCTGCTGACCGTGCGACTGCTGGCTCGTCGCTTAGATAGAGCATGGATCTTCAAGTGCTAAGAAGGTCTGACTTTGATATTCACGACCGACCGCAACCGATCCACAGCAGCCATGCGCGAGAGGCGGTTATCGACCCATCAGTTACAAGAGGCTAAATCAGATCTCAAGCTGCTACCGACTAAAATGAGGTTAACCGTCAATCGCCAGTAGACACTATTTTGGCGATTTCGTAGGCTAGGTCGAACATTCTCGACACACACCACAGAAAGCCGACAAGGATGAGCACATGGTACCTGAAGCCATTAGCGCACTTTCCAACCTAATTGATGCATGGAATTCAAATAAGAAGGACAGGGAGCACAAAGTCAAGCAGAAAATCGAAGCCGTACAGCTAGTGATGAATGCTGTAGTAGCTACAAAGGCGTATCTGCATGACTTACAGATGGGCGTAGTGCCGTCTCGTGACGTTGAGAAGGACCTATCTATAAAGTGGGTTAACGCTTCTATGGCGATAGTTGAGTATGATCATGCACTGCATGAGGTCGCGAAGATTAAATCATTGGGCTGGGCCGACCCGAATGAGTGGGCACGGGCTGCTTCAAGGCCGTGGGCAATAAAACTGGACATTATAGTCGAGCACTGTGAATACATACTGAAGAGCAACTGAGGACTCAGTCGGTTGCAATGACCGCCATTGCATCGTGTTAAGACTAGACGCGAGTTAAACCTAAACTACCGACCGCTGTCTCTTCAGCCCTACAGAAAAGCTAATTGGACACAAAGGCGCGCGACCACCACAGTTTGAATGTCAGAAAAAGACAATATTCTAGCTGAGCTAGAAGGGAAAAATTTAATGAGGACTATGTAATGAGCGCACCCTCAACGCCCGAAAAGCGGGTTAATCTTGATGAGCTTCAGACAGTTCAGCGTTTTAAAAACGATCTCGTTAAGGCTATCCCCTACGTTCCCAACAATAAAGAAAGTAAAGAATTTCTTCTAAGCCTTGGGGTGGATATGCTGCTTCACATGCACGACTTCTGGCACCATCGCCTGATAGAAGTAAGACCAAGAAAAGTTGATCTCCCTAGCCGTATCAGGAATATGCGACCCTACATAAGGAATAGAGAAAAAATAAGGAGCCTGATAAATCTGATAGAAACCGGCCACGACGTCAATGGATACTTGTCTCGAAAGGCCCATTACGGAGCCCTCGACGTAGAGGCCTTCAAAGAAGATAAAGATTTTATGCGGTCCAGGGACCATATGCATATATGTGAGGGCTATCATCATCTCCATCTGGAGCCTTATCCTGATAGAACTGACGATCTAGTCATCGCAAAAATTTTCCACTCGCGTGTAGATATCATCGGCGTGTTCCCTCACGCAATATTTGAAGAGAATCGGCCAGATTCTTTGACGTCGGAATATGAGCTGGCCGTGTCCGCCTATGCAAAAAAAAATTCCCCTTCTGGCGGGTATTTCATAGGCGGACCTGGTGGAGGGATGCAAAATCTCGCGGGAAGCTCCATTCAATCTACCACTTTCCATACCCATACCCTCAAGATAATAATGTTGGTTGAACAATACGAGGGGGGATTGGAAGCATACGTCAGAAAACTATACGAAAAAAATAATCGAACGCCGAAAAACATCAAGCCTATCTGGGTCTTAAAGGGCAGAAGTCTTGAGATACACGACAAAATTAATAAAACTGAATTCAAAGGCGAGGATATAAAAGTCAATACGCACATAGGATATTTAACCCCTATGAAACCAGACGCCTTTGGGTGGGGCTTCCTCTAAAAGGCATCGAAGCTCAATGGTCCGAAATGGCGCTTAGCATACGTTGACCGGGATGGTGCTGCCTTGGGATAGACAGCATCAATGGCTAACACTCGCAGCGACCCGCATGCGGCCCCCCGGCTTCCTGCCAGATATAGGCTGAATCAGTGTTTGGAAATTCGCACGTAGGCAGCGTGGTGAGCCAGCACGGCAGCCTAGCCTGGGACATTGTGCCAGAGGGCCTGTGACCATCCAGTCTCCTTGATGAGCGCCTCAAGGATTGCGGCAGCAACACTTCAATGTGATCTACAAGCCGTTGATTCGGCAGAAAAAATGCGCTCGACGATGTTTTACACAACGGTGCAAAGTCTGAATCGGCAAGCTGATTGTGCCGTGTCTGATGTACCGAGGTCCGATAAAAAATATAACGGCTGAGGTTGGCCAGCGTTCCTAGTCAGGTAAGTGTCCGGCTAGTGCACGCCCCAAAACTGATTGGTTCACGGTTAAAGCCCGGGAGGCCTACCTCTTTTCGATCGATAGCACATCGATGACTGGACAACTCGCTGCCTTTGCAATAGGGTTCGATGATCGTACTGGCACATCGACGCTAGAGCATTTCTTGATAGAGAGGGGCGTATGGACGAACGTAGTCGATTCAAGTTTTCAGCAGCTGAGCGGACTATTGAGATAGAAGGTCCAGAATCGTTCGTAAGCGAGCAAATCGCTCAGATGAAAGATGTAATAGCATTCTTTATAGAGCATCAGCCTACAACTCCATCTTCGGCGACGCCTACCCTCACGGTAACAGACGTAATTACCACTGAGACGATCACCGCTTCGATATCGGCCCCTTCCGAGCAGCAGCAGGGCGGGCTTGAAGCGTACCCGAACACTTTTGACACGTTCGGAGACGAGGTTAAAATTATCGCAACTGTGCCGGGTGATAATAAACGGCACCAAATGAAGAATGTCGGGCTGATATACGGATATGCTTGCAGCATCCGAGGTCAAGAAACATTTCCTGCAGATGAGGTTCGTGATATCTGCATGAATCACGGCATCCTCGACGCCCCGAACTTTTTAAAGGCTTTTACTGATAAGACCATTTTCATCATCGGCGGGGTTAAGGGAGGAAAAAAAACCTTCAAATTGACCTTGGCTGGAAAAAAAGCAGGACTTGCACTAATAAGTGAAATCGAAGCGAATGCCAATTAAAGACATTCTATCGAAAGAACACCCACTAGAGCTTGTAGAGAAACTACTGGACTCTTATAAGGGCATCGAAAGAAACTATCAAATTTCCAATTGGAAAAGTAGTGAACTAGATGCTGGGCATTTTGCCGAAGTCGTGCTGCGAATCATTGAGCACAAGCTTTTAGGGGATCATACCCCTCTATCAACGAGCTTCGGGTCCTTTAATCAAGGTGTGCTTAGCAAGTTTGAGAACGCCAAGGGGCATGAGTCTTACAAAATTCTCATCCCGAGGACCCTGTTTAGCGTGTACTGCATACGTAATAAAAGAGGGGTTGGCCATATCGGTGAAGTTTCGCCAAACGAATTGGATGCCACCTATATATTATACGCCGCCAAATGGGTCATGGCAGAACTAGTAAGACTCTGTTCCACCCTATCACCTGAGGATGCCAGTGCTCTGATCCACCAGGTTATAGAAAGGCAAGTTGAAGCTATCTGGGATGATGGCGAAACCTTCATGATCTTAGATTCCAAGCTTAAAACCCCCGACAAAATACTTTTGGCCCTTTATAAAAAAGACAACAGAGTCGACTCTGAAATCCAGAAGTCCATGGAATATCAAAACAAATCCGCGTTCAATAAAATACTGGCTTCCCTGAAAAAAGAGCGCCTAATTGACTATACAGATGACAAGCGCTGCAAGATATCTCCACTTGGCTGCCTGCGAGCCGAGGAGATACTTTCAAGATTTGGTAAGAAACCTTAACTTATCGAAGCCATCAAACCAATTTCATATACCCAGGAAGACATACAGCGTGACCCTACTTAGGAGCGCGCTGTATGTATAGCCCTGATTTACGTGCTGACATGTATGAACACAGTTACATGGTGATTGTAAGTCCATACCCTCGCTTTTAGCATTGCAGGCGGCGTTCGCACGAATTGAGAGTCCCCCATCTGAGTTGAGGCCACAGCTACGGGGAGAATCGCAAGTGCTTTCCTAGAGGCTTTTGACTGGCTGCTTCTGACCGATAGCTCTCATCCGCGAAGGGCAGTTATGGGTCGACAGCGATCGCCTGTAACGGCTGCTTCGAGGCATTTTGTTCACGTCCTTGGCTAGTTTTCGCAACCGGTGATCTCGGGTCCAGACCCGCGAAAATCGTGACCTCACCACCTACAACCGTTCGTCTGGTGCCGCACCATATAAATCAACTACTTAGGCTCACCATACGGTTGGCCTTTTTTGTTTTATAACCTTTTTGTCACCATTCCCTGCCTGCCTTCCAGCAATGCCGGAGGTAGCGGGATCGATGCTGGCCGTCGTGGTCTGGATCATCCTACGCTACTGAATCCCGCCCCCCCCCATCCCTTTTGGCCCCACCCCTTTTGCTCCCCCCAACTGCGGCAGTCACCCGAATCATCGCTCACCACTTGCCGTTGCTGCGTTTTTGACGTACTGTCGCTTTGCCTCCATTCAGGTATTAAATAGGGTTGTTCAAATGCGACCCGATTCAAAAAAGCCACAAGCAACGGCACTCAGCGACTCTGAGACGTTACGCTCAAAGGAATAGGGTGAAATATGAATGGAGGCTTTTTTCTCAGCCTTTTCCAGCTAAGCTCGTCGACTACACCAGGAGAGTTAGCACAGCTGCTAGGCACTGATTACGGAAAAATCAAACGCCTGTACTACACCGGGGACATGCACCGCCATTATTTGGCCTTCGACATCCCAAAAAAGAGTGGAGGCAAACGTAGAATTCTGGCGCCATCTGAGAAGCTAAAAACTCTTCAGGCCAGACTTGCCACTCTGCTTAATAAAATTTACACGCCTCGCGAGCCCGTAAAGGCGTTCCGCGAAGGTAGCTCCATTGTTGCAAACGCATATCCACATTGCCGAAAGAAATATGTTTTCAATATTGATTTAGAAAATTTTTTCGGCACTATTACCTTCCGCCGCATTCGCGGAATGTTAATTTCTGAGCCCTACTCGCTATCAGCCGAGACGGCGTCTGTTATTGCTCACCTTGCAACTGTCAATGGCATTCTCCCTCAAGGGGCACCTAGCTCTCCAATACTTTCGAACATGCTATGTGCCAGCCTTGACCGCGATCTGTATTCGCTAGCTAAGCGGAATAGAGCTGTCTATACTCGCTACGCCGACGACATAACATTTTCATTCTACAGTCCTGCAGAATTTCTTCCGCAAAATGTAGTTGAATACAGCCTCTCTAATGGCAAACCGAACCATTATTACAGCAAAGTAGGCCAGGAACTTGAGACGATAGTTCGACAACATGGATTCACTATCAATCTCACAAAAGTTAGACTGCAAGGGCCGAGCGAGAGACGTATCGTTACAGGTTTGGTTACCAATCAAAAGCCTAATGTTCCTCGTACCTATGTCAGAAAAACTGCTGCGCTTATACACTCCATTGAAAAAAATGGGGAAGAAGCGGCTAATGCGATTTACAAAAAGAAGAACCCAAACAGCTCTGGCATTCTCGAGTCACATCTTCAAGGTCGCTTATTGTTCATAAAGCAAGTTGTTGGTGAAGACTCGGAAGTCTATCGAAGGCTTGCACAGCGTTACAACATGCTACCCATCAAGTCCAAGGTACCCAACACTCCTATTACGACAACTGAAGACTCGGACAACTTCAAAGTCGGTGAATTCATCAAGAGCAAGTGTTGGGTCACCGAGGTATCAGAAAATATAAATGGCAAGCTGGAGCAAATCCAAGGTACTGCCTTCATGATTCAAGGCGGCTTACTCGTCACGTGCGAACACAACCTCACTTACCGTGACAAAGATAATAAGCGCCATGAATTCAACCAATGTTGCGTTTACCGAGTAGGTGAAGGCGAAGGCTTGTATGAGGCCAACGTCATAATCCGATGCGAGAAACTCGACCTTGCAGTGCTCAGCATAAAAGAAGCTCCAACCGGACTCGAACACTTTACACTTGAGGTAACGCGAGAGCCTAATATTGGTGAGCGCGTTGCTGTCCTTGGTTTCCCCAACCATAAGACCGGTAGCCACGTGGGCATCTTAAAATGCCGTGTCACTAACAAGTATCCACTGTATGAAATTCAACACAGTGAGGTCGACAAAACCTTGTATGCCGGAAATAGCGGTGGCCCTGTTATCAACTCTAGTTATCACGTTGTTGGTGTGGCAGCTAAAGGCGCCGAAGGTAACCCCAATGGCAAAAACACATTTATTCGCATTTCTGAGCTGATCAAATATTTGCAGAAAAAAGGCTTTGAAATGTGAGTCGTAACTTATACTCTGTTGCGCTGTCATATCTGCTCAGACCGAACTGGAAGAGCTGCGAAACAAATGCTTTTGAAGGGAACGCGATAGCGCGACATTCTCGTTTGTTTAGTGAGCATAGACTGTAATCGTCGCTCACCGTGTTAGCTGCTGACAAGAGCACGCCAGGGCTTGAGGTTGGGGCGGCAGGGTTCGCGTAGCGGTTTGCCTTGCCGGACTGCCCGTCCTTGGCATGCTAGGTCAGCAGTGAATACGATGACTGACGACATCCTTGAATCACCCCCAAGGACCCTCCTTTGTTCACCGAAGTGCTACTGACAGGCAGAACATCCTTTGCCTTGCCGTCGTGATGCTCACCGTCAATGGCGCGCCGCCCCCCGATTCGATTCCAGCAAACGCCATAACTAGCTGATTTATTTATAGCGACACTTTGGGGTACGCTTAAAAATCCATCAAATTCCAGGCCCGCGAATTCCTTGCCCTTGCAGCAAGAAACCGTTCGTCTGGTGCCGTATCAAAAAAGGCTCACCGAAAGGTAGGCCTTTTCTGCTTTCTGTGCCCCGCGATCCCAGCAAACCCTACCGATTTCAAACCACCCCATGCATGAAAAACTCAACCGGTACGCTGAAAAACTCAGCAAAGCCCTTTATCTGGGCAACCGTCATCTTCCGCTTGTTGTTCAAAATCTCTGAAACCGCACTCTGGGTTGCTATCGAGGCAAGGTCCTTCTGCTTCACACCCCTGTCCGACAGCAGGAAGGCCAATGCTTCGGCCTGGCTCGCAAACGGCACGAGTACCGACTCACTCTCATACTCGTAGACACGATCCGCCACCATCTCTGCAAAGCGCGCTGCTGCGTGACCTTCGCTGTCAGCATGCGAGTAGAGCTCATCGATCAATGCCATCCGCGCCTGGAGTTCAGCATCGTCCTTGATGGGGTCATGGCAGGCAGCAAGAAGCTGGGCCATGGTTGCCATCTGGGTGTTCAGGCCATCCAGCATGGGTGAAATATTAGCGATGAAGGCATCTAGTCCATTGGCTTCGATTTTATCCCGCTTCATGGTTGTCACCTGTCGAATCGGTAGGTTTTGGGCAAGTGCCAGGCGGCTACCTGACATCGCTCTTGCACCACTTGTCGTACTCCGCGTGCGACAGAATGGCCTTGATATAGAGGGTGCCCGTTCGTGTGTTGAGCCATGCGATCAGACGGCATTCGTTTTTCTTGATATCGAACACATAGACATCAAGCGGCCCTTTTCGGCTGGCGGGCCTGAGTTTTGAACAAGGAATGCGGTCAACGTTCCAGCCAGAGGCGGTAGACCACGTGTCCCTTAGCTGCTCAAAAGACTCGAAGCGCAGCGTCGCCCTATCAAAGGTCGTGAGCCACAGGCTCAGGGGGGCTTTCCACTGGGCGTGAGCTTCGATGGCTTTGGTAACCGCCGCTTTCGTTATCACTCGCATCGTGTTGTCTCGGCGTACCAAGGTGCCTACAAATTATTCCGGATCCAGATATCTGTCAAGCAGATATCTGGATCCGGAATATGCGCTCTGCTGAAGGTCACCGGGACATTGATGCCGATCAAGCTGAATAGCGGACCGAGGTATAGGTTGGGGACATAGTTCAGAGGGAAGCTGACCATGGCCAAGAAATTCCCCACAAACCCCAGCCACCCGGAGCGCATCTGCTGGGGTTGCGACCTGTACTGCCCGGCCAAGGCATTGGCCTGTGGCAATGGCGCGAGTCGGACCATGCACCCGGTGGAACTGTTTGGCGAGGACTGGGACAGTTTCGAGGACCGGCTGGAGAAGCCGATTGATCGCGTGCAAGAGGCTGGCCCCAGGTGAAATGGGGCAGCTTTGCGGCACATCGCCGGCAAGCCGGGCTCTCATAGAACTGCACATAACTCATTGAGTTAGCAGGGGGCCTGTAGAAGCGGCTTTAGCCGCGAACACCGGCGCAGCCGGTGCCATGCACCGCGTTGGATTCTTCGCGGCTAAAGCCGCTCCCACAGGGGACGCGGATTGCTTGCAATTTCAGTTATCTACGCGATAGCGCAGCCCAAAGGGCTGGGCCATCTACCACAGGTACAGCGCATGGTTTGAGCCTGGCGCCGACCCAGCGAATCAGGTGCTGCGGTGGATGGCACGGGCTTCGCCCGTGTTCGCGGGCGCGCCCGCTCCCACAGGGATCGCGCCACCTGTTAGTTGCTCCCAAAGTACCTGTGGGAGCCCGGCTTGCCGGCGATGGGCTGCGCAGCAGCCCCAGGTGCGTTTGATCAGAACGCCGTGCTGACCGTCAGCGACAGATTGCGTGGATCACCATAAATCGCCCCGGCATAAAACCCGTAGCGGGTGTAGTAGTGCTTGTCGAACAGGTTGTTGGCGTTGAGGCTGACGCTGGTGTCGTCGGTCAGCTGGTACTTGGCCATGGCATTCCAGATGGCATAACCGGACCAATTCACATCAGTGGCACCGTTGCTCACACCATTGCTCGGCTGGCCCGCCGGGCTGGAGATTGCGCGGATGTTGCTCTGCGCAGCAACCCCGGCGCCCAGTGTCAGGCGGTCGAGCGGGCCGGAAAGGCGGTAGGTGGTCGAGGCCTTGAACAGGTGCGATGGGTCGCTGCGGCCGTCGCTGTCGACGCGGCGGAAGTGCAGGTAGGTGTAGCCGGCGTAAACGTTCCAGCTTGGCGTCAGGGCGCCGGCGATTTCCAGGTCGATACCGTCGGTTTCCTGGCCGGAACCGGCCTTGTAGGCATCGCCACCGGTCGGAGTGGTCAGGTCGCCGTCGAGCACTGCCTTGTTTTCTTGCTTGGTGCGGAAGTACGCCGCCGAGGCGTTCAGGCGGCCATCGAACCACTCACCCTTGATACCCGTCTCGTAGCTTTGCCCGCGAATCGGCTCGACCTTGCTGCCGTTGCTGGTTTCAGCGGTTTGCGGGGTGAAGATGTCGGTGTAGCTGGCATACAGCGAGTAGTTGTCGTTGAGGTCGTACACGGCGCCCAGGTACGGGGTGACGATGCCGTTCTCTTCCTGGCTGGTACGTGCGCCGGCCACGCTGCGAGTGGTGGCCGAGTAGTTGCTGGTGCGCACGCCGAGGATGACCGACAGCGGTTCGGTGATGCTCAGGCGGGTTGCCGCGTACATGCCCTGCAGGCGAGTGGTGGTCTTGCTGTGGCGGCCGGTGCGCGAGGCGATGATGTTGTAGTCGTCATCCACGCCATTGCGCCAGTCGGTCAACGGGAAGCCGTTGTTGGCGCGGAACTGGCAACCCAGCGCAGGCGCACTGGCCATGCCGTCGCCAACCATGGTGCAGGTGTATTCCGGCGACCAGGCCACGGTGCGGCTGTCGTTGTAGCCAACCATCGCCTGGTGGGTACGGCCGAACAGCTGGAACGGGCCGGACAGGTCGATCTGCGCCGACTGCTGGGTGGTGTCGGTGGAGCTGTGCAGGCCGTTGAGCACGGCGCCGCTGCCATCCTGGTCCCAGTAGCCGCCGTAACTGCCACGGCCCGCCGAGTTGACCTTGGCCAGGCCGCGGTGGTTTAGGGTTTCGGCGGTGCTCTGGGCGGCTTTCAGGTCCAGCGTCCAATCATTGTCGAAGCGGTGCTCCAGCGAGCCGAACGCGGTGCGGGTGGTGTACTCGCCAAAGCTCCAGCTGGGTACCACGTTGGTGCTGCGCGGCAGGTCGGTCTTGCTGCCATCGCGGTACCAGATCGGGATGTTCGCACCCCAGCCACCGCCAACAATCTTGTTGTACTCGTACTGGTAGCCGGCACCGAGGGTGGTGGCGTCGTCCAGGTCGAACTCGAAGTTGGCCAGCGCGGCGCGGGAGCGCTCGGACTGGTTGTCGCGGAATGAGTTGGCGTCCTGCTGGGTCATCACGAAGCGCGAACGCAGGCGGCCGTCTTCGGACAGCGGCAGGTTGAGGTCGGCGCCCAGGCGGCGCTTGTCCCAGCTGCCGTAGGTGGCATATGCGCTACCGCCGAACGTTTTGGTCGGTGCCTTGCGGATCAGGTTGACGGTGGCCGACGGGTCGCCGGTACCGCCCAGCAGGCCGTTGGCACCGCGCACGATGTCGATGCGCTCGTACAGGTCCATGTTCAGTGCGTTGCCGCCGCCACTGAAGTCGGAGCCGCCCTGGAACTGCAGGCCATCGACCTTCCAGTTGCTGATTGAGTAACCACGGGCTCGGTAGTCGGTACGCCCGCCCACTTCGGACTTGCTTGCGGTCACGCCTGGGGTGGTCTCCAGCGCTTGCTCGATGGTGTGGATGTCGCGGTCATCCATCTGCTGGCGGGTAATGGTGGTGACTGACTGCGGCGTCTGGCGCGGCGTCAGGGCCAGGCCGGTGGAGCTGCGGGTGCTTTCGACGGTGTAACCCAGCTGGCCGGCTTCGTCGGCGGGCAGCAGGGCACTGTCTTCGATTTGCGTGGCTTCCAGTTCCAGGGGCTTGCTGTCGGCAGCCATCGCGCCACCGCTGACGACCATGGCAATGAACAGTGCCAGCGGTTTCAGGCGCGTGCCGCCTCGGCTGATGGAGGGGAAGGCGTTCGGGTTACTCTCGGAGTTCATTTGGGAAGGCTTCGTATTTGCAGATGATTTTTTGTTAGGATTCTAGGGATAGGCCCCCCGGGCTCCAGCCCCGACATGTACGGGGATGTAATCGAACGTAACGAGCGCCACCGGCCCTCACCGAACAGGTGTTTCCGCGCATGAGCACAACTTTGCTTGTTGTCGACGATGACGACGAGATCCGCGAACTTCTTTGTGATTACCTGACAGATGCAGGCTATAACGTGCTGGCAGCGGCTGACGGCGAGCAGATGCGCGAGCAACTGGCCCGACACAAGGTGGAGCTGGTAGTGCTGGACCTGATGCTGCCAGGCGAAGACGGCCTGAGCCTGTGCCGCCAGCTGCAAGCCACGCCGGGGCTGGCGGTGATCATGCTGTCGGCCAAGGGCAGCACGCTGGACCGCATCATCGGCCTGGAGGTGGGTGCCGATGACTACCTGGCCAAGCCCTTCGAGCCACGCGAGCTGATCGCCCGGATAAAGGCCGTGCTGCGTCGTCCGCAACGCCTGGATGCGCCCGCCGAAGAGCCCGTAGAAGATGCCCAGCTGTTCGCCGGCTTCCGCCTGGAACATGTGAAGCGCCTGCTCACCCGCCCCGATGGCGAGACCCTGACCCTGCCCCGCTCCGACTACCGCGTATTGCGCGAGCTGCTGGAAGCCAACAACCGCGTAGTATCCCGCGACCAGCTGACGCGCAGTGCGTTCGGCCGCGACCACCTGCCAGACGACCGTTCGGTGGACATGTGCGTCAGCCGCCTGCGCCAGCACCTGCGCCATGCGCCGGCGGGTACCGCGCAAATTCTCACCATCCGCAACGAAGGCTATCTGCTGAGCATCGCCGCCAACGGGGCCGATGCCTGACATGCGCTGGCTGCGCCGGCTGTGGCCACGCACGTTGTTCGGCCAGTTGCTGCTGATAATGGTCAGCGGCACCGTGCTGATCCAGTTGATGTCGAGCAGCATCTGGTTCGATGTGCGTTTTGCCCAGGTACTTGAGGCCCCTGTCCGGCTGATTGCCGCACGCAGCGCGCCGTTGATCGCCCAGGCCGACTGCCGTGCCGGTGCACTGCAGGCGCCAGCGCATTACCAGCTGCGTTGCAGCGAAACCCTGCCCACGCCGGTGCAGGACGAGCGCCGTGGGCGCAGGCGTATCGAACTGTTGCTGCATCAGGCCCTCGAGTACGAGTTGGGGCATGCCCAGGACGTGCGCCTGATTAAGGTGCAGCTGACCGATGAACACGGCCAGCCGATCGTCTGGCGCAGCCTGTTCGGCCTGCGCACGGCCCAGGCGCATCTGCAGTTCGCGGTGCCGTTGGCCGATGGGCACTGGCTGACTATCGAGGGCCAGGAACTGCAAGGCTGGAGCGGCGAGTCGGCCTGGGTGCTGATCAGCGATTACCTGTTGCGGGTGTACGCGCTGCGCATCGTCGCGGTATTGCTGGTGTGCCTGATCGCCGTGCGCCTGTGCCTGCGCCCGTTGCGGCGCCTGGCCGATGCCGCGCGCGGTCTTGGTAGCAACCTCGAGCAGCCGCCTTTGGCGCTGGATGGCCCGGAGGAAGTGCGCCAGGCGGCCCAGGCCTTCAACGCCATGCAGCAGCGGCTGATCGCGATGGTCAACGACAAGGCCCACTTCCTGGCGGCGGTGTCCCACGACCTGCGCACCCCTCTGACACGCATGCGCCTGCGCCTGGAGCGCCTGCCGGACGACGAAAACCGGAAACGCCTGCGGCAGAACATTGCGCAGATGGACAACATGATCGGCCAGGTGCTCGATTACCTGCGCGCGGGGGAGCAACAGAACTTGCAGCAGGTGGACCTGGACCGGCTGGTGGTGCGCCAGTGCGCGGAGCTGGCCACTGCTGAAGAGCCGCTGCCGGTGCATGGCCAGGCGGGCAGCCTGCGGGTCGATGCCCTGCTGCTGCAGCGTTGCCTGCAGAACCTGCTGGTCAATGCGTTGCGTTATGCCAAGGAGGTTTCGGTCACGCTGGAGCGCGCTACCACGGGGGTGTTCATCCATATCGACGACCGCGGACCGGGGATTGCACCGGGCCTGCTGGCGACCATCATCGACCCGTTCGTGCGCGGTGAAGGGTCGCGCAACCAGGCGTCCGGGGGGTATGGGCTGGGGTTGAGCATTGCCCAGCGGATTGCTGCCAGCCATGGGGGCGAGTTGCTGTTGGCGAACCGCGAGGGGGGTGGGTTGCGGGTCAGCGTTTTGTTGCCTCGCTAACACTTTTGCGGGGCAGGAACCTTACCGCCTGTGCTGGCCTCATCGCCGGCAAGCCAGCTCCCACAGGTACTGCGCATGGCTTGAAATCGTTGCGGTCGAGGTGGGACCTGGCTCGTCGGCGATGAGGCCAGCACAGGCAACACAACCACAATCAGGTAACAGTCTTTTACCGATTACCCAGGTTTTCCCCTCCCCGCCTTTGCCTATCCTATGCCCGGTCATCCTGCCTGCGATGGACCCATGAAACACTCTCTACCCAGCCGCTACGCCTGCCTCGCTCTCTGCCTGCTGTTCTCCTTCGCCAGCTTGCCGCTGCTACCCCAGCATGCCTGGCTGTGGCCGTTGACACTGATCACCACGTTGCTCAGCCTGGTCGGGCTGAAGGACCTGCGGCAAAGCCACCACGCTGTGCGCCGCAACTACCCGATCCTGGGCAACATCCGCTACCTGATCGAAACCATCCGCCCGGAAATCCGCCAGTACCTGATCGAGGGCGACGACGACAAGCTGCCGTTCTCTCGCTCGCAGCGTTCGCTGGTCTACGCCCGGGCCAAGAACGAAAGTGCCGAGAAAGCCTTTGGCACCCTCAACGATGCCTACAAGCCCGGCTTCGAGTTCATCAGCCATTCCATGCTGCCAGTGGCCACGCCAGACCCGGCATCGTTCCGCATCGCCATTGGCGGGCCGCAATGCCGTCTGCCCTACTCGGCGTCGATCTTCAACATCTCGGCCATGAGCTTCGGCGCCCTCAGTGCCAACGCCATCGCGGCCCTCAACCGCGGTGCACGCATGGGCCGTTTTGCCCATGACACCGGCGAAGGCAGCATCAGCCCTTACCACCGCGAACATGGCGGTGACCTGATCTGGGAAATCGGCAGCGGTTACTTCGGCTGCCGCACCGAGGACGGCCGCTTCGACCCGCAGCGCTTCGCCGAGCAGGCGCGCTCGCCACAGGTGAAGATGATAGAGATCAAGCTCAGCCAGGGCGCCAAGCCGGGCCACGGCGGCATCCTGCCGGGGCACAAGGTCAGCCCCGAGATTGCCGCCACCCGTGGCGTGCGCGTGGGCGAGGATTGCATCTCGCCGGCGGCGCACAGTGCCTTCCGCACCCCGGTCGAATTGCTGCAGTTCGTGGCCAGCCTGCGCGAGCTGTCGGGCGGAAAACCGGTGGGGTTCAAATTCTGCCTGGGCCACCCATGGGAGTTCATGGGCATTGCCAAGGCCATGCTTGCCACCGGCATCACTCCTGACTTCATCGTCGTCGATGGCAAGGAAGGCGGCACCGGGGCGGCGCCACGCGAGTTCAGCGACAACATGGGCGTGCCGATGCGCGAGGGCCTGATGTTCGTGCACAACACCCTGGTCGGCCTGAACCTGCGCGCTGGCATCCGCATTGGCGCGGCAGGCAAGATCGTCAGCGCCTTCGACATCGCCAGCGTGCTGGCCATCGGGGCGGACTGGGTCAACTCCGCGCGCGGCTTCATGTTCGCCATTGGCTGCATCCAGTCGCAGAGCTGCCATACCAACAAGTGCCCGACCGGCGTGGCCACGCAAGACCCGCTGCGCCAACGCGCCCTGGTGGTGCCGGACAAGGCCGAGCGGGTGGCCAGCTTCCACCGCAACACGCTGCATACGTTGGCCGAAATGTTGGCTGCCGCGGGCCTGGAACACCCTTCGGAACTCAAGCCCAAGCACTTGGCGCGGCGTATCAGCCCCAGCGAAATCGGTCTGTTCTCGGACCTGCACACATTCCTCAAGCCGGGCGAATTGCTCAGTGGCTCGATTGAAAGCGAGTTTTATGCGCGGATGTGGCGGATGGCGCGCAGTGACAGCTTTGCGCCGGAGACTGGGGAGGGAGAGGTGAAGGTTGCCGGGGTGCGGCGCAGGGCAGTGGAGCCGGCGTGAAAGCCGGGGGCCGCTTTGCGGCCCTTTCGCGACACAAGGCCGCTCCCACAATGGTCCTGCGCATGCCGATCAATGTGGAAGCGGCCTTGTATCGCGATGGGCTGCAAAGCAGCCCCTAGGCCATCAGATCAGGATCAGAAGATGCTGATCGGGTACTCGACGAATACGCGGACTTCGTTGCCGTCGTCGTTGTAACCGTTCTGCTGCACGGCGTTGTTGGTACGCACGAACGAGCTACGCAGCTTGATCGACAGGTCCTTGGCCGGGCCGTCCTGCACCACGTAACGGATCTGGTTGAAGATCTCGCGCTCTTTACCTTCACCGAAGCCCTGCGGGTTGGCGACGTTGCGGGTGTTGATGTTGTCACCCACCACGTAGGCCAGCTTGTAGGTCAGGCCCGGGATGCCGTAGGCACCGAAGTCCAGGCCGTAGCCCAGCTGCCAGGAACGCTCGTCTTCGGCGTTGAAGTCGGACCAGTACGAGTTGGCCAGGTAGATGGTCGAACCACCGTCACCCACGCCACCCTCGTTCTGGTACCAGCCGTAGTTGTAGCCGGTGCTGCCGGTGCTGCGCTGGTGGGCGATGGTGAACGAGTGCGCACCGTACGCGTAGGTGGCTGCCAGGCTCCAGATGGTGTTGGAGTCGCCGTTCAGGCCAGCGGATTTCACGAACTTGTCGTCGATGTCCGACTTGTAGCCGTTGAAGTCCAGGGTCAGGGACTGGTCGCTGGCGATCGGGAAGACGTAGTTCAGGCCCAGGTAGTGCTTCTTCATCACGTCTTCGTTGTCGGCGGTGTACAGCGAAGCGGTGAAGTTGTCGGTGAACTTGTAGCTGCCACCAAGGACGTTGATCGACTTCAGGCCACCACCGTCACGGCGCTCGGCGCTCTTGCGCGCTTCCTGGGTGAAGCGACCGGCGTTCAGTTCCAGGCCCTGGATCTCTTTGGAGGTGATCAGGGTACCGGTGAAGCTTTCTGGCAGCAGACGAGCATCGTCGTACTGCAGCACTGGCAGTGCCGGCATCTGGTCACCGTACTTGAGCACGGTGTTGGAGATGCGGAACTTCACTGCAGCGCCACCACGGGCCAGGTTGTGCGGCGAGTTGGCGTTGCCGTTCTCGTCCTTGAAGTCCGAAGGCTTGAAGAAGTCGACACCGGCGCCACCGTTGTGGCCCTTGCCGCCGTCCAGACGCACGGCATACAGGCCGAATGCATCGACGCCGACACCGACGGTGCCCTGGGTGAAGCCGGAGGAGAAGTTGGCGATGACGCCCTGGCCCCATTCGATCTGGTCGTCGGTGCCGTGCTTCTTGTCACGATTGATATAGGCATTACGCAGCAGGACGTTGGCGTGGCTGTCCTCGATGAAGCCTTTGCTGTCGGCCTGATCATTGGCCTGTGCCTGGGTCGCGGCGACCATCGCCAGGGCGACCAGGCTGATCCTGGTTTTCAACATGTTGTTTTCCTTATTTCTTAATCAAAAACGCTCTGCAATATGACGCCAGGAACCAACGCCCCTTCGTAGGTTCGACGCTATGCGGATCCAGACTGGAAGGCCTGCCGGTAATCACACGGCGGCCTCTGGCAGCAGCATGGCCAAGATCATGGCCAGCAGGCGTTGGCCGAATCCTAGCCGTGTGCGATTACAAATGTCAAAAAGTCGTGAAATGCAGGTTGATATAACCAAAATAGCCCGCGTGTCTGGTGCATTTCCATGCGGGTTTGCGCTATCAGCGGACAATTTATCTTGTGTGGGAAATCGCCTTTTGATCGAACGGACAATTTCCTGTGAGGACGCTTTCGCAGCTCAAGGCTGCTCCTACAGGGAAATGCGGCGCGGCAGAGAGCGAAACAAACTGACACAGATGTAATGACAACCCTTTACAAATACCCAAGCAAGAGCAAATAACAAGCATTACCATCCGCATCTCTTTTTCACCTGCTCGATCCGGATGTGCCCATGCTTGTACCCTGCCGTCTTTTACCCCTTACCCTTGGCCTGCCGCTGCTGTGCGGCGCCGGCCTGGCCAGTGCCGCCACGACCACTCTGCCGGAACTGTCGGTGACCGCCGACAGCGAGCGCGAAGAGGACAACCCGCGGGTCAAGGAGGTAAGCACCGCGACCCGCACCTCGACGCCAGTACGCTATGTGCCGCAGGCCATCGACACGGTAAAGACCGTCAACGTGCTGGATTACGGCAGCAACACCCTGGGCAAGGCGCTGGAAGGCATCCCCAACGTCAGCAGCGGTGCCGACACCCGCTTCGACAGCGTGCGCATCCGCGGCTTCGAAGCCAGCAACGACTTCTATCTGGACGGCATTCGCGACGACAGCCAGTACATCCGCGACCTGCATAACATCGAGCGGGTCGAAGTGCTCAAGGGGCCGGCAGCGGTGCTTTATGGCCGTGGCAGCCAGGGCGGTATCGTCAACCGGGTGAGCAAGGCGCCGGAGCACGGCCGCCGTTCGAGCATCGAGGCGCAGGCCGGCAGCGAGGACCTGCGCAGCCTGTATGCCGACCTCAGTGTCGACCCCAGCGATACCGTCAGCCTGCGCCTGAACATGGGCAACCAGGACAACAACAGCTTCCGCGACGGCATCGACGGCAGCCGCCAACTGTTCGCCCCGTCGATCAGCTGGCAGGTCACCCCCGACCTGAACTGGCTGGTGCAATACGAATACAGCCGCTACAACCGCACCCCGGACCGTGGCATCCCCGGGGTCAACGGCCGCCCGGCCGATGTCAGCCGCAGCACCACCTATGGCGACACCCAGCGCGACTACATCGACGACCGCGCCCAGTCGCTGCGCTCGCGCCTGAACTACCAGCTGAACGAAACCTGGCAGTTGCGCCATACCTTGGGTCTGTTCAAGCTCGACAGTGAGTTCGACAACACCTACGTCACGGGCTACGACGCCAGCACCGACACCTTGACCCGCCAGCGCTGGCAACAGGACCTGAACACCCGCAACCTGTTCAACACCCTGGAAGCCGAGGGCGACTTCGACACCCTGGGCCTGGAGCACAAGCTATTGCTGGGCCTGGAATTCGGCAACCAGAAGCGCGACCCGGTGCTGTACAAAGCGGTCGACCAGAAACTGCAGGGCCTGGGCAAGCCCGGCCGCAACCAGCAGCTCAATGGCCCAATGACGTTGTTTAGTGACAACCATACCGTGGTCGATAGCCGCGGCCTTTATCTTCAAGACCAGATCCGCCTGAACGATCAGTGGCAGGTTCTTGCCGGCGTACGCTTCGACCAGTTCGACGTGCAGACCACCAACAAGGATGGCGTGCGCGAAACACAGGACAGCAACAGCACCAGCCCACGCCTGGGTGTGGTCTACACACCGTGGCGCGACCATTCGTTCTACGTCTCATGGAGCAAGACATTCTCGCCGGTTGGCGGCGGTCTGATCGGTATCACACCGGGCGCAAAGGGCAACGGTAACGACGCCAAGCCGGAAGAAACCCGCCAGAAGGAAATCGGCGTGAAGAGCGACTGGCTCGACCAGCGTCTGACCACCACTCTGGCCATCTACGAGCTGGAACTGTACAACCGCCGCACCCGCGACCCGCTTGTCCCGGAAAACATCTTGCTCAGCGGCTTGCAGCGTTCGCGCGGCATCGAACTGACCGCCACCGGCAATATCGTCGGCAACTGGTACGTGCGCGGTGGCATCGGCCTGCAGGATGCGACCATCGTCAAGGACAACAACGGCCAGGAAGGCAACCGCATCAATGATGTGGCCAAGCGCAACGGCAGCCTGTTCGTGACCTGGAAACCTGAACTGGGCTGGTACGCCGAAACCGGCCTGACGCTGGTGGGCGAGCGTTATGCGGACAACCAGAACACCACGGTGCTACCGGGGTATGGCCGCTGGGATGCATTGGCTGGGTACCGCACGCATGACTGGGATGTGCGAGCGGCGCTGAGCAACATTGCCGACAAGACCTACTACAGCTCTGCGACCAGTGCGGCGCAGATCCAGGTGGGTGACCCCCGTAGCCTGGTGGTGACTGGCAGCTACAGCTTCTGATCTTTATTGCCTGTACCGGCCTCTTCGCGGCTAAAGCCGCTTGTATGGTGATACTCGAAGGGGTGGTGGGACGAAAAAGCCGAATCTGACTGTTCAC